>JANNSS010000234.1:0-27347 GCA_031402955.1 Saprospiraceae bacterium | reverse complement strand
CATCTCGAAGAACTCGAATCCGAATCCATCTTCATCCTACGCGAAGTAGCCACGCAGTTTGAAAATCCGGTGATCTTATTTTCCGGCGGAAAAGACAGCATCCTCATGGTGTATCTGGCGATCAAAGCCTTTCATCCCGCGAGAGTACCTTTTCCATTACTGCACGTAGATACCGGCCACAATTTTCCGGAGGCGCTGGTGTATCGCGATTGGCTCGTCAATCATTACAACCTGCGTATGCATGTGGGATCGGTGCAGAAAGCCATCGACGAAGGAAAAATAAAAGAAGAGAAAGGCTTCAATGCCAGCCGCAATAATCTGCAGACCTATGTGCTGCTCGACGAACTCGAAAAAGGAAAATACGATGCTGCCCTCGGTGGCGGCAGAAGAGATGAAGAAAAGGCACGCGCCAAAGAACGATTCTTCAGTCATCGCGATGAGTTCGGTCAGTGGGATCCAAAAAACCAGCGACCCGAATTGTGGAACCTCTTCAACGGCCGCAAACATTTCGGCGAGCATTTCCGCGTATTCCCGATCAGCAACTGGACCGAACTGGATGTATGGCGCTATCTCGCCGCAGAAGCATTTCCATTGCCTAATCTCTATTTCGCCCACAAGCGAAATGTATTCGAGCGCGATGGTGTCCTCCTTCCCGATTGCGAATACATGACGCGCCGTCCTGAAGAAATTGTAAAAGAAGAATTAATCCGTTGTCGTACCATCGGTGACATGACCTGCACCGGTGTCTGGCGTTCATCAGCCTCTACGGTTGAAGAGATCATCCAGGAAGTAGCTACTTCCCGCCTGACCGAGCGCGGAGGCAGAGCCGATGACAAGCGGAGTGAGACGAGCATGGAGGACCGGAAAAAGCAAGGTTATTTCTGAGCAGGCTCAGAAATAACCTTGCTTTTTCGGCTTAGGAGCTTAGGAGCTTAGAAGGTTAGTGGATTAAATAATATTGCGGCGAGTGAACTTGGGTTTATGGTTTTTTTTGTGCCTGCCTATTTGTGATTTCCTGAGCCCGGTAAGTTTGGAACTGATACTATCCACATCTATACGGATATCAATTAATTCTGCTTCAGTAATGTAGCACAAATCAAAACTTAAAATGGATTCATTCAATAGTTCCATTAAACTACCATATGCGATTTCTGAAAACCTGGCCTGATCTTTTAGTGATTCACGCGAAGAACCTTCAGACGTGTTTGTTGAAACAGAAATTACAGCTCTTCGCATTTGACTCACAAGTCCGAATTTTTCATCGGGCGGATAGCGACTGGTAAGCTGATAGATTTTTACACCTAATTTTCTTGCCTCTTTCCAAACATCCAATGTTTCGAAAGAATAGGTTTTGAGTTTTAACATGTGGTGAAGTTTTAATGGTGATAAGAATTGTTTTCTATATAAAACTAAGGCATTAAAATATAAAAATCAACCCCCTAACCTTCTAAGCCTCTAACCTCCTAAACCTCTAAGCTCCTAAGCCTAAATAGACAGAACTCCCCCCACTTCAAAATCATATGAAACAGACCAACCTCCCCCCTACCGATAAATACATCGAACTCCTCCGCTTCACCACCGCAGGCTCCGTTGACGATGGCAAATCAACCCTCATCGGCAGACTGCTGTATGACAGCAAATCCATCTTCCAGGATCAATATGATGCGATCGAAGAAGTATCCAAACGACGTGGAGAAGAAGGCGTCAACTTCGCATTACTGACGGATGGATTGAAAGCAGAGCGCGAACAGGGGATCACCATCGATGTCGCGTACAGATATTTCTCTACACCGAAGCGGAAGTTTATCATCGCAGACACACCGGGACATATACAGTATACGCGTAACATGGTCACAGGTGCCAGCACGGCCAATGTAGCGCTCGTCCTGATTGATGCACGGCAAGGCGTACTCGAACAAACGAGACGACACGCCATTATCGCGAGTCTATTGCAGATCCCGCATCTCGTCATCTGCATCAACAAGATGGATCTTGTGGACTACAGTCAGGAAGTATATGATCGGATTCATGATGAGTTTGAATCATTCGCCAGCAAGCTGGATGTGCATGATGTCAACTTTATTCCGATCTCTGCATTGCGTGGTGATAACATCGTCGATCGCAGTACGAACATGCCCTGGTATGAGGGATCTACTTTGTTGTATTACCTCGAAAATGTACACATCGCCAGTGATTATAATTTTATCGATTGTCGTTTTCCGGTGCAACATGTCATCCGGCCTTATACGGATGAGTATCATGATTATCGCGGATATGCCGGAAGGATAGCTGGAGGGATATTTAAGCGGGGCGATGAAGTGATGTTATTACCATCAGGCTTTACCACAAAGATCAGCAAGATCGAAACCTATGATGGCGAACTCGATGAAGCCTATCCACCGATGAGTGTGACGATGCATATCGAAGATGATTTTGATGTCAGCCGTGGCGATATGATCGTGCGTGTCAATAATGTGCCCCGGCAAGAGCAGGAAGTAGACCTGATGATCTGTTGGTTTAATGAACGACCTCTTCAGGAACGAGATAAGTATATCTTGCGTCACACTACAAAGGAAGCGCGATGCATCATCCGCGAAGTCCGCTACCGCATGGATGTCAATACCCTCCACCGTGATGTCAACAGCAAGCAGATCAATATGAATGATATCGCGCGCATTTCAATTCGCTCGACATTGCCATTGTTTGTAGATCCGTATCAGAAGAATCGGATCACGGGCAGTGTCATTCTGATTGATGAAGGAACCAACGAGACTGTTGCCGCCGGGATGGTCATCTAGTAAAATCTGTTTCAACAGTACATGCTCGTGGGCACAGCGTTTAGAAAGTTGAGCGTTTACCACCTATTCGGTGGTGCTGTTGAGAAAGTTTAGAAAAGATTATTTTACACATGGATACAGTGTTTAGAAAGTTTAGCGTTTAGCGCCTCTGGCGCTACTGTTTAGAAAGTTTAGGTTGATGATGTATCTGTTTCTAAATGCAAAATCAGTGGATGAGAAAAGTAAACTAAACTCTCTAAACTTAAGGACCAAACAGGTCATTAAACTAAACTTTCTAAACGCAGTGCCCACAAGCACAATCTTACCGTAACCAAATAGCATTACCATACAATGAAAACATAATCATTTGAAAAACTCGACGTGTGGCAGGAAGCAAGACAATTGGCGGTAAAAGTGTATAAGTTGACAAAGTTGTTTCCAGAGGATGAAAAATTCGGATTAATCAGTCAGATGAGAAGATGCAGTATTTCGATTTCATCTAACGTCGCTGAAGGCAGTTCCGGGTTTTCCGGCAATGACCAGATCCGGTTTTATGAAATTTCCTATGGGAGTCTCATGGAATTGCTTAATCAAGCCATTATCAGTTGCGATCTCATGATGCTGCCGGAAGAAGACTTGAAGGATGTCCGTTTAAGTATTGATGGCATAGCGCATAAACTCACCAGGTTGAGTGATGCTCAACGTAAAAAATGAGAGACAGATTTGGCACATGGGCACAGTGTTTAGAAAGTTTAGCGTTACCACCTGTTCGGTGGTACTGTTGAGAAAGTTTAGTTTGGTGACTATACTGTTTATAATGAAAGATCAGTGCATGAGAAAAAGTAAATTAAACTTTCTAAACTTATGGACCGAATAGGTCCATAAACTAAACTTTCTAAACACTGTATCCATGTGACAGATCATCAAGTCACTCAAGAAACCAGTTAAATATCAACTACATAGGATAGGCATGTACAATGAATTAAAAACAAAGGCAAAGTCACTCAGCGTAACCGGATTGGGCTACGTCGGATTGCCGCTGGCGCTGGAATTTGCGAGGCATTTCCGGGTGATCGGATTTGATATCAATGAAGAACGTGTCGCCCTCATGCGGCAGGGAATCGATCCGTCGAAAGAGATGGATGCATCTGCCTTTGAAGGTTGTGACATCACCTTTACAACTGACCCCACTGATCTGCTGAAGGCACATTTTCATATCATCGGTGTGCCGACGGATATTGATGACCACAAAGTGCCTGATCTTAATCCGCTGATAAAGGCAAGCCAGAGTGTGGGCAGAGCCTTGAAGCATGGTGATTATGTGGTCTATGAGAGTACCGTGTACCCGGGATGTACAGAAGAGGATTGCTTGCCGGAGCTGGAGAAAGCATCGGGGCTTAAAGGAGGTGCTGATTTCAAATATGGATATAGCCCGGAGCGGATCGTACCGGGTGATAAAGTCAGGACACTGACGGGTATCCTCAAGATTGTGAGTGGCAATGATGCTGAAGCGCTGGACGAAATAGCAAAGGTGTATGGAGAGATCATTACAGCAGGCTTGCACAGGGCTTCATCGGTCAAGGTAGCCGAAGCGGCCAAGGTGATTGAAAATACACAGCGGGACATCAACATCTCGCTGATGAATGAACTTGCCATCATCTTTGACCGCATGGGTATCGATACACGCGAAGTGATTGAAGCCGCGGGTACCAAATGGAATTTCCATAAATATTATCCCGGCTTAGTCGGTGGACATTGTATCAGTGTCGATCCGTTTTACCTCATGCACAAGGCGCGTTCGCTCGGATACGAGCCCCAGGTGATTGCTGCGGGCCGGCGGATCAATGATTACATGCCGCATTTCATCGCCAAGAAAGTGGTGCAGGCCCTGATCGAGAATGGCCACAACCCCGGTGAATCCCGTGTGCTGGTGATGGGCATCACCTTTAAGGAGGATGTAGCGGATATCCGCAACAGCAAGGTGGTTGATCTGATCAAGGAGCTCGAAGATTATTCCATCACCATTGATGTCATCGACCCTCATGCATCTGTCACTGATGTGATGCGTGAATATGGCATTGCGCTTAAGCGGGAACCGGAAGGGACGTATGATGCGATTATCGTGGCGGTAGGGCATAAGGAGTATAGAAATTTACCACATGAAACACTTTTCAAGCTAACCTCTACGCCAGGATTGTTTTTTGACTTAAAGGCGTCAATTCAAAAATTAGATTTGCCAACATACTTTAGATTATAATTTTTCAAATGCAATTAAAATGATTTCATCCTTTATTCATCATTATGCATCAGCGATACAACTGAGAACCTCTTTGTACATGGAAGTGCTACGAGCAAAGAGATTTGGAAATAAACTCCCTGTCGGGATTAATAGAAAAATCATGAAAGAACCTCAAACTCACGAAGAGTTTATATGGTTACTGAGATTTATACCCACAAATTCTGAAGTTAATATAATCGATATTGGTGGCAATTCCGGATATTGGGCTGAAGAGATAATGAGTTATTATTTGAGTTCAAAAGTATATGGATTTGAACCAGTTCAAGAGATGTTCGATCAGTACAAAGCAAGGTTTCAATTTCGAAGTAATGTCAACATTTATAATTCAGCACTGGGAGATACTGTTGAAGAAAAATTGATTAATGTGGCTAAGACCTATCATTTATCTTCTTTTAAAACATACAGCAATGATTTGGATGAAAAAAATGAAAATTTTACGAGGCAAATAGCTGTATCAATTGATAAGTTGGATTCTTATTTTTCTGAATTTGAATTTAGTGATGCAAGGAAAACAATTGTTAAAATTGATGTACAGGGATATGAGACTTATGTGATAAAGGGTGGTTTAAAAGTTATGAATAATGCAGATGTAGCTATAATTGAATGTTCATTTATCAATGAATATAAGAATCAATTACCCACGTTTGGTGAACTTGTGTCTTTACTGCGGGAATTAGATCTTCACCCTGTATGCTATGGGGTTTGGGACCGTACCCGTGGTCCTATTGCATACGAAAGAAACGTCCTTTTTATAAAATCAAAATATTTTTCAAGTATCTGGAAGTAAATGGGTTTGGGAGAAAAGACGATACGTAGAGTCTATTCTCCATCACCATGTGATTCGGAAAGACAGTATGAAATAATCTTAACATGAGCATCAATAATCGAATTGCAATATTAGGAAACAGTATGAGTTGGTCACTAGAAGCATCCTACCAACGAGCTTTTACGAGTCTTGGATATACTGTTTCCATTATAGATGTACCCCAAAGAATAAATGCAAAACTCCCCTTCAAAAGGATTATGTCTCGTCTGAGGAATGTGCTTAACGATAGAAAATGGTTAAAGGAAGCAAACAGACAGATAGCAATTGAAATCCTGGAGTTAAAGCCTAAAGCTGTAATTATATTCTGTAATGCCGAAATTCTATTTAATACAATTGCTTTGTTGAAAGTAGCAGCTGATACACAGATTGTACTTATCTGGCCAGATACCCCATTTAATATTTCTCCTGAAGTACGACTTGCGGCCCCTTTGTACGATTTGGTTTGCTCTTACAGTAGTGCAGCTGTACCTGTTTTTCAAACCATGGGCTTTCGAAATGTCATTTGGTTGCCCCTGGGAGCGGATCCACATCTGCATGGTATGGATACTCCACCTAATGACTTTGTGTATGATATATCATTTATCGGACACTGGCGTCCGGAACGTGAAGCTGCGCTCTCAGCCGTTTCCAAGGCTTTTAAGGATCAGCGTATCAGGATCACCGGATTGTTTTGGAAGGAAAATGTGAAGGACAAATCCATTCTCGCCCATCTCAACCCTATTGCACTCAACGGGAGAGCGTATACTGATTTTATCCATCAGTCGTATATCAATCTTAATATCATCGATCAGACTAATTATCCTTCTGCCAATATGCGTTTCTTTGAAGTGCTTGTAGCCTATGGATTTCAATTGTCAAGCTCCTGCCCTGAACAGGATTCGATTTTTATAGATAATGAAGACGTCATGTATTTTAAGGATTATGATCAACTCATAGAAAAAGCTGCCTATGGATTGTCGCATAAGGAAAAAATCAAGGAAATGCGCTTCCATGCACATGAAAAGGTGATGAATGATCATACCTATACACACAGAGCTAAGAAAATGCTGATGCACCTGGATCTTTGACAAGCAGCAATCGCTGAAATTAACCATGCTATTTTAATATTGGAATAAATGACAAAGTTAAATCTGGGTTGCGGTCAGATTAGACCTGAAGGATGGATCAACGCCGATTCTTCCATGAATACCATGCTGCAAAAGTGGCCTCTGGGAAAATGGATCGCCAGGAGCCTGGGATCAGTGATTTTCGATACTTCCAATGTGGTGTACATGAATCTCAATAAACGATGGCGTCATATACCCGACGCTTCTGTGGAGGTAGTGTATGCTTCACACCTTTTTGAGCACCTTGAAATAAATAGTTCCAAAGTGTTTATAGCGGAGGCATACAGGACCTTAAGACCAAATGGCAGTATTCGACTCGTGATGCCAGACCTCTATGCCCATTGTAAGGAATATGTAGCCTCTATAGACAATGGCCAGATCGAAGCATCAAAGCTGTTGCTGTGGGCAATGAACCTGTATGATAAAGGTCCGGATGACAAACACTCTGTGATCCATAAAGTATTAGGATTGTTCCAGGGATATCCGCATCGCCATAAATACATGTATGACAAACTTTCACTCACCAAGTTGCTCTCTGATGAGGGTTTCAGAGATATCCGTTTGTGTGAATACGGCCAAAGCCACTATATAAAGGATATCAATGATGTAGAAGGGCCTCATCTGTATGGAGGCTACTCTAATTCTATTTATATTGAGGCACTCAAATAATTGTTAAAAGTAAATGTATTGTGAAAAGCTGTTGTGGCTTCACGAAAAGTCTTGCAGTCAGATTACTTTAAAAACATTAAAAGTAACTGAAGCAGTTTCGGCCTGAAAATGAATTAAAGTATAGAGATATGAATGTGTTGATTACTGGTGGTGCCGGATTTATTGGAAGTTCGCTTGCAGAACGCCTGGCGGAACAAGCTGATAACTACATTGTAGTCCTGGATAATCTATTGAGTGGGTATGTAGCAAATGTGCCGCAAACCAGGAATATTCGATTTATCAAAGGTGATGTCAATGACTATAATACTCTTTCAGCCATTATGCATCGCTATCAGTTTGATTATGTATTTCATTACGCCGCCTTGGTCGGAGTTCAACGCACACTCAGCAGACCAAAAGATGTACTGCAGGACATCAAAGGGATTGAAAACATCCTCGAGTTGTCCAAAAACACAGGAGTGGAACGTGTGTTTTATTCCTCCTCCTCTGAAGTGTATGGCGAGCCAGTTGTGCTACCGCAGCATGAAGAGACCACCCCATTAAACTCGCGCTTGCCCTATGCGGTGGTGAAGAATGTTGGTGAATGTTATTTTCGGTCATACCAGCAAGAGCATGGCCTTGACTATACGATCTTCCGCTTTTTCAATACATATGGTCCAAAACAAAGTATAGACTTTGTTATCTCCAAGTTTCTTGAAGCCGCTTTGGCCGGTAGGGATATCACTTTGTATGGTGACGGGCTGCAGACAAGGACCTTTTGCTATATCACGGACAATCTTGATTTTACCGAATCCGTGCTGAAAGAAAAGCTGTTTATCAATGATGTCGTCAATGTCGGTAATGATGTGCAGTATACAATCCTGAATCTGGCAGAACTGGTCATTCAGGTGACAGGATCCACATCGACTATAACCTATCTGCCTGCTTTGCCGGAAGGAGACATGACACGCAGGCAACCAGACACACACAAGATGAAGTCTGTGCTCAATCGTGAATACATTTCACTTGAACATGGTCTGAAAGAAATTCTTTCCTCGATGACATCCAAATAGCTCCGCAAGGGAGTTTACATTTTACGAGTTATGCAAACCATAAATGATACAACAAGTGACTGGAGACCCGGGATGTACAAAAAGTATAGCACCCACTTCCAATCGACGATAGACGAGGCAGCCTACCGGGGATTTGTCCCATACGGTTCATACCTGATGCGTTCTTTTTTTCCAAAAGATCAATTTATCCGCATCGTTGATTTAGGTTGTGGTATAGGTGGGTTTATGCGTGTTTTTTATGAGTCGGGCTATACGAATATCGAAGGGATCGATCTTTCGGAAGAAAGCGTAGCGACAGCCCATGCCCATGGGCTGAGCCAGGTGCTGCAGGGTGATGTATTTCAATATCTGGAACACGCCTTAGAACATTCTGTAGATGTGATCATATGTATAGACATTCTGGAGCATTTTCGTCGTGAAGAAGCGTTACGATTTCTTGGCCTTATCAGTCGGGTTCTTAAGCCCGGGGGCAGGGTATTGATCCATGTGCCCAATGCAGAAGGTATTTTTGGATCACGGATACGGTACGCGGACTATACCCATGAAATGGCTTACACACAGAAGTCTATTGCTCAAGTACTGACGTTCTCCGGATTTACATCTATTTCCTCCTATGAGGATAAGCCACTCCTTCACAACATCGTAGCAATAATCCGCAGAGGATTGTGGGAAATCCTGACTCTTCCTTTCCGGTTTCTTCACCTTGTAGAGACAGGATCTTGGAAAGTTCATTTGTCACAGAATATACTGACTGTCGCCTTTAAGGCTGTATAACATCATTATTTTCCGGGCTGTATCCAACAGATTATAGATGCAGGAAGCTCCTGCAGACTGAGCATGACCAGGACATATTCATTACTTCTTTTGCACTTTTTTATTTGTACTGTAATTTTTACAGTACATCCATATATTGCACCCAAAGTTATTCCATATGGATTCATCGGGGTGACAATGGCTATCACTTTTGGATTGGCTATACACCTTTTACTGGCATATCCTTCTGAACGGATGAATCCGTTCACTCTTTTGTCCTTTGTCTATTCACTTCAGTTTGCTGTGACCCTGTATCTTGTCAAGTTTCATGAGGTCGTATCCAGAAATGAATTGATGCAATATTATAACAATATAGATGAAAACAACCTGACAGAAGCACTTCGCCTATCGTATATCTTTTCCTTTTTTACCATTGGCATTGCCTTTTTATTTGCCAGATCGGCTCTTTGGTCCAGGATTCTTCAGGTGATGAACAAGGCTCTTGATCGTGAGCATAAATTGCTGTTGCTGGTAGTCTACAGCATCGCTATTATTGAATTTATGCTTATGGTTACCGGAAAGGTGACGCTCCAGGGGGAATCACTTATCGGAAGGGATAAGAGCAATATTGAAGTCAATCCCTTTGTTTCTGTCATCAACCCGATTGCCTGCCTTGCAGTTTTCCTGTCAGCCTACTTGTACACGAAGACCAAAGACAAAAAGTTGATAATATTGCTGGTTATGCAGTTTCTTTGGTTTTTTCTTTGGGGCCGAAGACAAATAGTATTTTTTACAATCCTCGCATTCATTGGGTTTTTCTATGAACACAAAATCATCTTAAGCAAACTGACTGTCCGGAATGTGCGTATGGTGGTTTTTTCCGCTGTCTTGTTTTTTATAGTGATTGTTGCAGCAAGGTTTTACCAGCAATTGCGTACGATTGGAGGTGTGGCTGTATTGCAAAACGTGACGATCTCTTCCTTGCGCAAGGTTTTAAATCTATATCAGTCAAGTGACAATATTGATTTGAAGAAAGCAAGTGAATATAATGTGGAAATCAGGGCAATATCAACCGTAGCCGCTGTGGCGTATTATGACAAGCTCCTCGCCAGTGGGGGTATTCAGCTTGCGAATGGGCAGGAGATGTACAATAATCTTTTGAAAACCACTCCAAGCAACTTTTTTGTAGACAAATCATCTATACTTGTCATGGAAGGCCTTGCCTCAAAGTTGTCTGGGGGGAAAATCAGAGCAAGCCGTGATCTTGGAGGTACGCTCATTTTGGAAAGCATGATTGATTTTGGTCGTATGGGGGTGTATCTCTATCCGTTTATCATCACGATCATCATCCTGGCTTTTTTTTGGGTGTTGGTCCGAGTTAATAATCCGTTTGTCATGTTATGGTTTGTCATAGTCCTGGTCTATTCCATGTTGTCTATGGTGGAGAGTAGTATTGGTGATTTGTTCCTGGCGATGCGTGTGACCTTATTTGTCATGCTGATCATGGGTATGTATTGGATCGCAAAACGGACACTGCTGGTAAAGCCGGTTCAAGAGCATCACGATAAAGCTTAAAGAATAGAGCATCTGGCTATCCATTTGGATTATATATGAGGAATGAATAGTATCACCCGCAGGGTCATGTACGGAGTGTCCAGTAATATGATAGCGCAGATGGTGAATGTGCTTATCCAGCTTGCAGGTGTTCCGCTGTTACTGAATTATTGGGGGCTGGCCTACTACGGGGAATGGCTTATCATGTTTACGATACCCAGTTTTATTGAGAATGCAGACTTTGGGCTTGGTGGATCAGCGACAACAGAGATGAGTATGCTGAAAGAGGCCGGCGATTTTGGAAGAGTAAAAGAAATTCTTCGGAGTGTCTTTTGGTTTATATTGCTGGTGGGAGGTATCCCTTTTTTGTTGTTATACCTCTCATCGTGGTTTGTATCGTGGCATGATTTTCTCCATTTAGAGCACATAACAGCTGAGGATTTTAACCTGGCTTTTCCATGTCTGATTGCTTACGTCTATCTGACATTGTTCCTTACCATTCCCGTAGGGTATTATCGGGTAGAAAAAGTTTATCATCGTGAACGATATATAGCAGTGGCTTTCAAGTTGGTGGAGTTTGGTGGACTTTGCCTGGTCGTATTTACAGGGCATGGGGTGGTGGAAGCGGCCTTAACCTACCTGATCATCAAAGTGGTTTTCTTTTTTGTCGTGTTTCTTGACCTACGGTTCAAATTCCAGGAATTCAGAGTCGGCTTCCTTGCTCTGCACTTTAGTAAAATTAGACATTTATTCAAACCATCATTGGCGCTCATGATCATTTTTATCGGGCAAAACATGCTCATCCAGGGTATTACCACAACGATTGGGATAGTCCTCGGTCCCATCCAGGTGGTTATCTTCAATACGACAAGGACGTTGATGAATATGGCCAAACAGGTAGTGAATATTGTCAATCTCTCTTTTATTTCTGAGTTTAGCTATGCCCATGGTCAGGGGAATAAAGCACTTCTTGGTCGCCTCTATCAAAAAGTACAATGGACAAATATGGGTATTTCGTTTGTGGCTATAGCAGCTATTCTGATCCTGGGACATAGCATTCTGGAATTCTGGACTAACGGCAAGATCGATATTGTACAACCTTTCTTTTTTCTCTTTGGTGTTTCCGTTTTCTTCAACGGATTTTGGAGCGGGGGTTTGATCTTGTTGGTGGCCACCAACAACCAATATAAGACAGGAATATATTTCCTTTCTATTTCGGCAGTCATTTTATTGGTGATCATCCTTTTCCTCAAAAGTGGGGGGTTGACACTGATTGCCTCTATGTTGATTTTCTTTGAAATCCTGATGATGATAGTGATCTCGTATTCCTGTAAACAAACACTGGAAATCGATACCTGGAGCCGCATATCCCTAAAACGCACCAGTCCATCATAAGGAACTTGCATTTTCCGATCTCTATCTGCTCCGCATCAATATATCATGCAATAGGAAAGAGGAAGAAGACTTTTATAATATGATGAAAAACGATACATTACTGTTTTCAATTTGTATTCCACAGTATAACCGGGTTGAGTTTTTGATTGAAAACCTCAACCAGATTGCAAAACAATCCTACGAGGGGATAGAGATATGCATCAGTGATGACTGCTCAACCGATAAAACAGAAGAAACGCTTCAGGCGTTTATTCCCATGTACAAATACCCCATTCGTTATGAACGATTTTTCACCAACCAGGGGTATGATCGTAATCTCCGGCGCGCGATGGAAATGGCCAGTGGAGATTATATTATTATAGTAGGTAATGATGATACGATCAATCCTCAATATGACCTAAAGATCCTGACGCAGTTTATCGGAGATCACCACTTTCCGGAAATCGGATTCACGAATTATTTGAGTGCCCGTAATCAGGAGTTGCATACCAGGGCACATACGACGGGTATGTTAGGCCAGGGGCCAGAAACCGCATTTGCCTATTATTCCTGTTTCAGTTTTATCGGTGGCATTGTGATCAAACGCCAGCTATTTATCGAACATAATACGGCCACTCATGATGGAAGTATTTATGGTCAGATGTATTTCAGCACCCTCATCATCTCAGGAGGGGGTAGATTGTTTTCAATAAAAGAACCGGTCGTCATCAAAGATGTATTGCCGGATCATGAAGCACAAAGGGTCACCTTCCTGGATCATATACCACGAAAATGGAAGGATTACAAACGGTTGGATGGGGGATTGCATGCTGTTATCTCTGTAGTGTTATCAGGTTTCCTGGACTCCAGAACACTCAACCAGAGGATCATCTTCAGGGTTTTTAAAAAGATATATACCACCACGCTTCCTTTTTGGATTGTTACCTACAGAAGAAATAGTGCCCTGCCAGCAGCCATAGGTTTGATCTCGGGTTTACGTCCATGGGATTCAGCTTTTTTTTGTCATTTGTCATGGATCAATAAATTCAGAATATCCATTCGGTATATCCTCATGTCTTTTTTGGGATTGATCATACCCTTTTTTGTTTTTGATTTTATGGCGACACATATCTTCAAAAAAACAGTTCAGTCATCATGATACGTGGCTATTTCGCATGGTATAAGGAATTACTCAATGGTATTATTTGCTTTGATTTGTCGGAATGGTTACGA
This sequence comes from Saprospiraceae bacterium, assembly GCA_031402955.1. GTDB lineage: Bacteria > Bacteroidota > Bacteroidia > Chitinophagales > Saprospiraceae > Opimibacter. Next base: position 13,704 of record JANNSS010000234.1, on the reverse strand, counting down.
TGGACGTAACCTATATCTTCAGGTCGCGTATACCTGGGACATACAGTATTGAAGGGGTTTTTGAGCCTATCGCACGTCAAAATCCTGGATCAAAATTCGTATATGTGCCATTGATCGGCAACACGTTGAGCAATATCATTAAGAACATTCGTTTTTGTCGAGCAAAGCAAGGCAGAATCAACCACGTGACAGGGGATGTGCACTATGTGATGCTCGGATTGCGAAGCACCAATTATAATATCCTCACTATCCATGATTGCGGAGTGCTGATAGATCAGGGAAGATCGATATGGAAGAGATGGCTTATCAAGAAATTATGGTTTATATGGCCTGTTCTAAAAGCAGATGTTGTCACGACCGTGTCTGCCAAGTCAAAAGCTGAAATCATCAGGTATACCCATTGTCCGGAATCAAAGGTGATCGTGATTCCAAACTATGTCCATTCGGTGTTTACGATCCAATCAAAGCCTTCCCTCAATAGACTTCCCCGATGCCTCCATATAGGATCTACGAAGAATAAAAATTTACCTCGTGTTATTGAGGCATTGTCTGGACTCGATTGCGAGCTTAGAATCATTGGTATTGTATCAACGGAAGATGAGAGTAAACTGAAAGAGTCAGGTATCCTCTATTCCTCTATTCAGGATTTGTCAATTGAACAGATGAAGCAGGAGTATGTGGAATCAGATATCGTACTTTTTGTATCAACATATGAAGGTTTTGGGATTCCCATTCTGGAAGCACAGGCATCAGGGAGGGCAGTGATCACAAGTGACATCAGTCCTTGTAAGGAGATCGCCGGACATGGAGCCATATGTGTAGATCCGTTGGACGTAACCGACATACGTCGGGCTGTTCTACAACTCCTCCAAAATGAAACATTACGTCATCAGACCGTACAAGCTGGTTTGATCAACGTCCAACAGTATGGCATGGATCGTATTGTGAAGGCCTATCAGGATGTCTATGAAAGGGGGATGAGAGAAACAGCTAAATATCATTCTTAATCCTACCCCACATTAATTGAAAAAAATCCTCATTGTCGCTGCTAGTTATAAACCGGCATGGATTTATGGTGGCCCTACCTATTGCATTAGTGCCTTGTGTGAAACCCTCAGTGCTCAGGGCTATGACGTACATGTAATCACCACCAATGCCAATGGGAAAGCTGATTTTGCAAATAAAAATGGATCAGTCACAATCATTGATGGCATTCCGGTTACTTATTATAAACGTATTACCGGTGATCATACTTCGGTGTCTCCAGCACATACACGTGCTTTGATGAATATCGTACGTGAATTCGACATCGTACACATACAAGGATGGTGGAACTGGGTATCCATCATGGCTCTTCAGGTATGCAGATGGTATGGTGTGCCGTATGTATTGACTCCCCATGGGTCATTAAGTGACTATACCTTTCGTGTGTCATCCGGATTATCGCTTAAGCTGTGGCTTCACAAATTGCTTTTTAAAAAGCAATTGCATCAAACCTTGCTTCATGTCACCAGCTCGGAAGAAAGAAACCGGCTATCACAAGCTCTTCCCAAAGCCCAAACCATTGACCTACCCAACATGCTGTCATTCCCAGATCTATTGAAGAGAAGGGAAAGTAAGGATATAAAACTGAAAATTGTCTTTCTGGGGCGAATCAATAAAGTAAAAAACCTCGAACTACTCATCCGGTCTTTGCTTCAGGTCAGCTTTCCTTTTGATCTGAATATCATTGGGGAGGGGGATCCTGTTTATATCGCAACACTCAAAGTCATTGCCTCCAATCATCAGGATATTAGATTTACCGGACCGTTGTCGGGTGATCAGAAATTCCAGGCATTGGCAGATGCGGATATTCTGGCATTAATGTCACATACTGAAAACTTTGGCAACGTTGTAATAGAAGCATTGTCACAGGGCACTGCTGTGATGATCAGCCACCATGTAGGTACTGCTCATTTCGTACAAACATTTGGACTTGGGTATGTGATTCCTGCTGATATGGACGCTTGTGTCAACATCCTGGAAAAGATAAATGCGGACAGAACCATATTGGAAAACATCCGCATGCGCAGTCCGACTATAATTGCCAGTGAATTCAATCCGGAGTGCTTAGCTCAGCAGTATGTTGAACTATTGTATTCCAGGGTCAATCCTGGTTTTACAACAAACAAAAAAGCCTTTGAGACAGCATAGACATTATAAAAGCCTGTTATGCAATCCTTAGATCTGACAGTAGTCGTTTTGACCTATAATGAATCCCTTCATATCCAAAGGGCGATTCGGAGTGCATGGCAGGTAGCAAAAGAGGTGATCATTGTTGATAGCTTTTCCACAGACAACACGATTGAACTGGCGACAAGTCAAAATGCGAAAGTCTTCCAGCATACCTTCGTAAATCAGGCTCAACAATTTCAATGGGCCATGGAAAATGGCGGGATCAATACAGCCTGGACGATGCGTATGGATGCAGATGAATATCTCACGCATGAGCTTATAGCTGAAATACAAACAAAGCTACCTTCCCTTGATCAGCACATATCTGGAGTAGTATTAAAACGTCAGGTTCATTTCATGGGTCAATGGATCAAATATGGTGGTTATTATCCCATTCATCTAATGCGTATCTGGCGCACAGGTCATGCTGTCATCGAACAGCGCTGGATGGATGAACATATACTGCTCACCCAAGGATCATCCATCATATTTAAGCATGATTTTGTTGATGACAATCTTAACTCACTGACCTGGTGGACAGCCAAGCATAATGATTATGCTACCCGGGAGGCTGTTGATATTCTAAGCAGGAAGTATTCATTTCAGGATAGTGATCTTTCATCCGGAACAGAAGGAAATGCAAAACAGACCACAACCAAGCGCTGGTATAAAAATAATCTCTATCTCCGATTGCCGCTTTTCCTTCGCGCTTTTCTTTATTTTCAATTCAGGTATTGGATAAAAATGGGCTTCCTGGATGGTCAGAGAGGATTGGTATGGCATTTTCTTCAGGGCTTCTGGTATCGGTTCCTGGTTGATGCTAAAATCCTTCAGATAGAGTGGTGGGCAAGGAAAGAGAACAAACCGATAAGAGAAATTGTCGAGGAAAAGTACAAACTTACCATGAAGAATAGCGAATAGCTCTAATCACCATGACCACGCTGAAAGAAATAATATATAAACTGATTGCTCCGGTGCTTAGAGTTTGGTTACGCAATAGTATCACCGGCAAACCAATCAAGGACACGCATAAGGTTTTGTATTACGACAGAAGTCAACACCTTGGGTTCTTGTTTTCTCACCAGATTGAATATGAAAAGGAATTCAGCGCTATCATCTTGCAGCATATTAAACCAGGAGATGTCGTTTTTGAGATAGGAAGTAACATAGGACAATACAGTGTGCAGATAGCTGAAAAGATCGGTGAAAACGGTAAACTCATTTGTGTCGAACCTGACTCAGACAATTTTGCTTTCCTGTCATTCAATATTATAAAAAACGGCTATAAAAATGTCCAGCTCATTAACGAGGCAGTCGCTGATAAGCAAGGACAAACAACTTTTTATAAAGACACCATGACCGGTGGTCGTATGGGATCTCTGATCCGCGAGTATTCCGGCACCCATTTTCAGGGTAAATCGGAGGAGGTAAAGACTACAACGTTAGTTACCCTCATTGGCCAGTATGGCATTCCTGATTTTGTAAAAGTAGATGTGGAAGGAGCTGAGGATTTGATTTTCAATGATTCTTCATCTATTCATTCAGACACAACCTACCTGGTTGAAGTAAGAGAAGAGACCAAAGCTGTTATTTTTAAGTCATTTTATTCACTTGGTTTTTTCATCTATTTATTGGAATCAAATCTCAAGAAAGTTGAGCAAGTTTCAGATATACCTGGATTTGCAAATTTGCTTATTAAGCGTCCTCATACTCCCATTTAGTTAGCAGAGAAACTCCCATCCAGCGAATTGAAGGAACTGCCCGGTAAATACTTCACATAAGCATATCACCATATAAGCTTTTTATAAGCCCTAACCTCCTAACCCCCTAACCTTCTAACCTCCTAAGCTTCTAAGCATACATGTACATCCTTGGCCTCAACGCCTACCACGCCGACTCCTCCGCCGCCCTCCTCAAAGATGGTGTGCTGATCGCCGCTACTGAAGAAGAACGCTTTCGCAGAGTGAAACACTGGGCCGGTTTCCCTACAGAAGCTATCCGCTTCTGCCTCAGAGACGCTGGTATCACACTCGACCAGGTAGATCATATCGCTATCGGCAGAGACCCGAAGGCAAAATTGCTGAAGAAAGTCCTGTTTGCTGCTTCCCATCCACAGATCGGATTAAGTGCCTTGCGAAACAGATTGATGAATGCAAGACAAATAGCTTCTCTTTCCAAAGAGTTTGTAAATCACTTTTCATTTGTCAGTGAAGAAGAGATCAAGTCTAAAATCCATAATGTAGAACATCATCGTGCTCACCTGGCATCCGCTTTCTTTGCCTCCTCTTTTGAAGAAGCTGCTTTGTTATCGATTGACGGCAGTGGTGATTTTACAACGACGATGCTCGGCATAGGACAAGGAACAAACATCAATATCTTTGACTCCATTGATTTCCCTCATTCTATTGGTGTCTTTTATTCAGCGTTTACTCAGTATCTCGGGTTTCCTCATTATGGAGATGAGTATAAAGTGATGGGCCTCGCCCCTTATGGCAAGCCTCTGCACGTAGACAAACTAAAAGATATCGTTCACTTAACGGGTGACGGTCTGTTCAAACTCAATCTCGCTTATTTCAGCGTAACGAGCGGCAACGTGATCTCCTACGGTGATGACAATATCCCTGTCGTCGACAAGCTCTACACCAGCAAGTTTGTTGAGGTGTTTGGTGCTGCGCGTAGAAAAGAAGAAGAACTCACACAATACCATAAGGACCTTGCTGCTTCCGTGCAGACCTATACTGAACAAATCATATTTCATTTGTTGCAAGGCCTGCATGAGCGGACCAAACTAACATCCCTTTGTCTTGCCGGTGGTGTGGCTCAGAATTCAGTGGCCAATGGAAAGATCACGAGAAATACACCGTTTACTAAAGTATATATCCCCAGTGCAGGACATGATGCCGGCATTTCCATGGGTGCCGCACTATATGTGCACAACCAGGTGTTATCCTTGCCACGTATTCCTTCCATTCGCAGTGCGTATACAGGCAGCAGTTATTCAAATGCGGATATCGAACTATTTCTGAACCATGAAGGGGTGAGCTATACACGCTATGACGATGAACAATTGTTTAATATCGTTTCGGATGCGCTCATCCATGGTGGAGTAGTGGGATGGTTCAATGGCAGAGCAGAGTTTGGCCCAAGGGCTTTAGGCGGCAGATCTATTCTCGCGGATCCGAGGAGACAGGATGCAAAGGAATTGCTCAATGCTAAAGTGAAACGACGCGAAAGTTTCCGTCCATTTGCGCCCTCTATCCTGGCCGAACAGGTTGATGTATTTTTTGAAGTCAACGATAGTGTGCCTTTTATGGAAAAGGTTTTTCCGATTCGCAAGGATAAGCAACACCTGATACCCGCCGTAACCCACGTCGATGGTACAGGCAGATTGCAATCCGTTGAAAAGGATACCAACCCCCGCTACTATAATCTCATCAATGCTTTCTTTAAGAAAACAGGCGTGCCCATCTTACTGAACACCTCCTTCAACGAGAACGAACCAATTGTCAACAGTCCCATAGAAGCACTTGATTGTTTCCGACGGACCCACATGGATATGCTAGTGCTGGAAAATATAATTGTTGAACGCAATCACCTCGGCTGATTCCATGTTTTCGCTACCTACAGGCCAGCCATACCCTCTTGTCACGATTGTCACCGCGACCTTCAATAGTGAAAAAACAATTCGCGATACGTTAAACAGTATTGCCTCACAGGACTATCCCCGTATCGAACATGTCATTGTCGATGGACTTTCAACAGATACTACACTGTCCATCGTTCGCGAATTTCCACATGTGTCCCGTGTTATTTCCGAAAAAGACAAAGGTATATACGATGCCATGAATAAAGGCATCCATTCATCAGCTGGTGATATCATCGGGCTACTCAACTCAGATGATTTTTATGTATCTAACGATGTGATCAGCAAAGTAGTGGAGCGGATGATCGCTACAAATTCAGATTCATTGTATGCCGATTTGGTATATGTGCATCCTGAAGAAACTAATAGAATATTAAGAACATGGATCGCCGGTTGGTATCAGCAACGAAAATTCCTGTTTGGCTGGATGCCTCCACATCCTACTTTTTTCGTGCGCTGCCATGTGTATGAGCACCTTGGCGTCTTCAATATCAGCCTGCGATCAGCGGCAGATTATGAACTCATGTTACGATTTCTCTACAAAGGAAAGATCACGGTGAGTTATCTGCCAAAGGTCATTGTCAAGATGAGGGCAGGGGGTATGAGCAACGCCTCCTTCATCAACCGCATCAAGGCCAATCTCGAAGACCGCGAAGCATGGCGTGTCAATCAGTTGCGTCCGTATTTTTATACCACACTGTTGAAACCACTCAGGAAATTGATTCAATTTGTACGCAAACCTAATTCCGTAGTATGAAGATAGCATTGATTACAGGGGTCACCGGCCAGGATGGTGCGTACCTCTCCGAATTTCTGCTGAAGAAAGGATACATCGTTCACGGTATCAAGCGGAGAAGCTCACTCTTCAATACCTCACGCATCGATCATCTCTACCAGGATCCACATGTGGATAACCGCAACTTCATCCTGCACTACGGAGACCTTACCGATGCGACTAATATCATCCGCATCATCCAGGAAGTTCAACCAGATGAAATCTATAATCTGGGCGCTATGTCCCATGTCAAGGTGAGTTTTGAAGAACCCGAATATTCAGCCGACGTAGATGGCATAGGTACTTTACGAATACTTGAAGCAGTAAGACTACTCGGACTTACAGAGAAGACAAGAATTTACCAGGCTTCTACATCCGAGTTATATGGAAAAGTGCAGGAGATTCCCCAGACAGAAAAGACTCCTTTTTATCCGCGGTCACCTTATGGAGTAGCTAAGTTATATGCCTATTGGATTACAGTCAATTACCGTGAAGCCTATAATATGTTTGCCTGTAATGGCATCCTGTTTAATCACGAGAGCCCGATGCGCGGTGAGACGTTTGTCACCCGCAAAATCACACGTGCAGTCGCTAAGATTGCATTGGCGATGCAGGATATACTCTATGTGGGCAACCTCGATGCAAAAAGAGACTGGGGACATGCGAAAGACTATGTGGAGGTGATGTGGAAAATACTTCAATACCATACTGCCGAAGACTGGGTCATCGCCACTGGCGTGACGACATCCGTTCGTGATTTTGTCCGCATGGCGTTTAGCGAAATCGGTATAGAGATTATTTTCAACGGCAAGGGCGTCGATGAAACCGGATCTATCGGATTCATTGATGAAGATCTTTATGTCCGCATCACCGGCCAGCCCTGCCATCTCACTGCAGGCAATATCCTGGTGCGTGTTGACCAAAATTATTACAGGCCAACTGAAGTAGATATGCTGGTGGGCGATGCCAGCAAAGCCAGAGAGAAACTCGATTGGGTTCCCAGGCATGATGTTTCTTCCCTGTGCAAAGAGATGGTGCTCTCCGATATCGGTATATTCCATCGTATCGCCTTGCTCAAGCGCGAGGGATTTGATATCACGAATGAATATGAGTAAGCTTCGTTTTGCCCTTAAATCCCCTGAAGGGGACTTCAAATCAGATTTGTGTTGAGTTTAGAATGCCATCAATCTTTTTCTTTATTTCAAGTAAGACTCTTTCAATGTCATGGAAGATTTCATCATTCGTAAAGCGGATTATGTGTAAGCCCAGACTTAGAAGATTATACTCCCGATCTTTATCATTTAGCGCAATTTCTATGAGCGTATGGATTGAACCATCGACTTCAATAAATAGCCTTAAGTCATGGCAATAGAAATCAACCACATACTTATAGATCGCATGTTGGTTTCTGAATTTATGCCCCAATGATTTATTATGAATATGTTTCCACAATTCTTTTTCAGCCCGCGTCATGTTTTGACGCAATTGTCTTGCAAAAAGAATTAACTCCTTACTAGCCCCGTAGTGCATGCTGGTGCCCATGCAATATTTTTTATTAAAACTAGGGACATCTAACCTAAAAGTCAAGTCCCCTTCAGGGGATATAGGGGCAAAACGGGCAAAACGGATCAAAACGGATCACACCAAGTCCCCTTCAGGGGATATAGGGGCAAAACGGATTAAAACGGATCACATCAAGTCCCCTTCAGGGGATATAGGGGCAAAACGGATTAAAACGGATCACATCAAGTCCCCTTCAGGGGATTTAGGGGCAAAACGGATTAAAACGGATCACGTCAAGTCCCCTTCAGTCGATTTATGGGCAAAACGGATCAAAACGGATCACACCAAGTCCCCTTCAGGGGATTTATGGGCAAAACGGATCAAAACGGATCACACCAAGTCCCCTTCAGGGGATTTAGGGGCAAAATGGATCAAAACGGATCACATCAAGTCCCCTTCAGGGGATATAGGGACAAAACGGGCAAAACAATTTAAAACAAACGAAAGTCAAGTCCCCTTCAGGGGATTTAGGGGCAAAACGGAGCAAACATGGAAGAATCATCTAAAATCTACATCGCGGGCCACACCGGCATGGTCGGATCAGCCATCTACCGCAAACTCACCGCGCAAGGTTACACCAATATCATTGGCAGATCTTCCGCTGAGCTCGACTTGCGATTCCAGGATCAGGTCATTGGTTTTTTTGAACGCGAGCGGCCCACTTATGTGTTCCTCGCAGCCGCCAAAGTGGGCGGGATACTGGCCAACAATCAATATCGTGCAGAGTTTCTGTATGACAACCTGATGATTGAAGCCAATATCATTCACGCTTCTTTTCTCACCGGTGTAGAAAAACTTTTATTCCTGGGTTCATCCTGCATCTATCCAAAGCATGCCCCGCAGCCGTTGAAAGAAGAATCTTTGTTGACGGGCTTGCTGGAAGAAACGAATGAACCATATGCCATCGCTAAAATTGCCGGTATCAAGTTGTGCGAAGCATACCGCAGCCAGTATGGTTGCAATTTTATTTCCGCGATGCCCACCAACCTCTATGGACCAAATGACAATTATGATCTCCAGGGATCCCATGTATTGCCAGCATTGATCCGCAAGTTTCATGAAGCAAAGAAAAATGGTAGCAACGAAGTAGTGATCTGGGGTTCAGGCACACCGCTTCGCGAATTTATGCATGTAGATGATCTCGGCGATGTCAGCCTGTTTCTGATGAATCATTATAACGAGGCAGGATTCATCAACGTAGGCTCAGGCGATGAGATCTCGATTCTTGAGCTTGCACAAATGATTAAGAAAATAGTAGGTTATGAAGGTACTATCACACACGATTCTTCAAAACCTGATGGTACTCCCCGAAAGCTGATGGACAATACACGACTGACGCAGCTCGGCTGGAAATCCACCATCACCCTTGAAGACGGCATCCGCAGTGTCTATGCCCAGTTAGCAAATAAAGAATGGTATTGAATGCTGTTCAAAATTTCTGTTTCATTGATAATGCTTTTAGACACAGTGTTTAGCGATGTACCCTCCGGGCCATCTGTTTAGCTTTTGGCGTCTTGCGACACCAATGTTTAGAAAGTTTAGAATATTTTTTTTCTAAACTCTCTAAACTTAAGCGCCGAACAGGTGCTTAAACTAAACTCTCTAAACCCTGTGCCCACTCGCTAAATCTGTCGACCCGTAAATAAACTTATCAACCCATCAACCTATAAGCACATAAGCTTATAAGCCAATAAGCCATTTACCATTTAACAATTACCATTTAACAAATAAGCTTTATAAGCCAATAAGCTCCTAACCCCCTAACCTCCTAAGCCCCTTACCTTCTCACTCTCTTACTCTCTTACGCTCTCACAAGTGAAAATAGACATCATCGCCGGCGCCCGCCCCAACTTTATGAAGATCGCTCCGATCATCAGGCAATTGAATATTTTCAATGCCGCGCATCCGGCTAAACCTTTTCAATACCGACTCATTCATACCGGCCAGCACTATGACCGCAATATGAGCGATAGTTTTTTCGAACAACTGGGTATTCCGGAACCTGATTTAAATCTCGGAGCAGGTTCAGGTACACAAGCCAGTCAGACCGCGCAGATCATGATCGGTTATGAAAAAGCAATCCAGGATTGGAAGCCTGATACCTGTATCGTCGTAGGAGATGTCACTTCCACCATGGCCTGTTCGATCGTAGCAAAGAAAGCCGGTATCAAGGTCGCACATGTCGAAGGCGGTATCCGCTCCGGTGACTGGTCCATGCCTGAAGAAATCAATCGCATCGTCACCGATAGCATCACAGATTATTTTTTTACAACATCAGAAGAAGCAAATGCCAACCTGCTGCTGGCAGGCCATCGGCAGGAGCAAATATTCTATGTAGGGAATACCATGATTGATTCGCTGCTCGACAATATCGACAAACTCCAAAAGCCTGATTTTTTTGATACCGCCTTGTCAGGTCATCCGTATATTGTACTGACACTACATCGTCCATCCAATGTAGATGATCCGGTCAAACTGGCTGCACTGCTTGACCGCATACAAGATGCGCTTGGTGATTGCCGCGTCTTATTTCCCATGCACCCACGCACCCGAAAGATATTTAACGACATAGGTAGGGACTACAAACAGTTTATAATAGTCGAGCCCATGAGCTATCTCGAATTCATGTTTGTTGTTAAAAACGCTACGGGTGTTGTGACCGATTCAGGAGGGATTACGGAGGAGACCACGGTGTTGAATATTCCCTGTATCACCTTACGCGATAGCACCGAACGACCTGAAACAATCCGTCTGGGAACAAACGAATTGGTGGCAGATCATAGTCTCATCAAAGGATACATAGAAAGAATGATTGCCGGCGACTGGAAGCAAACGCAACCCATCAAATACTGGGATGGCAAGACCGCAGAGCGTATCATTGAAGCTTTAACTTCCATAAGCTTGTAAGCCCATAAGCCAATAAGCTCATAAACCCCTAACCTTCTAAGCTCCTAATCTTATCAAATGACAACCACCCCCTACATCCTCATCATGGCCGGCGGAGTCGGATCACGCTTCTGGCCCGCCAGCAGAGAACATCTGCCAAAGCAATTCCTGGATATCACAGGTAGCGGCAAGAGTCTCATACGACAGACCGTTGACCGATTCCTGGGATTCATTCCTTTGGAAAACATTTTTATCATCACTCACCAGAGCTATGGCGAACTGGTGCATCTGGCTATTCCTGAATTGGAGAAGCATCAGATTATTGAAGAACCTGCTCGGAACAATACAGCAGCATCCATTGCACTGGCTTCAATGAAGCTGAGCAAACTCAATCCCGATGCCGTCTGCATCGTTGCCCCCGCGGATCATGTGATTGAAAACGAAGATGAATTCAGAAGCGTCATTCGTAAGGCTGTGCTTCATGCTGAATATCATGCAAGCATTATTACATTGGGCATCGAGCCTACGCGGGCAGATACAGGTTACGGTTATATCGAATATGATAAAACAGAAACAGAAGACGTACGCGCCGTAAAATCATTTAGGGAAAAACCGGACAAGGCCACTGCAGAGCAATACCTCAATCTTGGCTCCTTTGCGTGGAATGCCGGAATATTTGTCTGGAAACTATCTGTCATCATTGAAAAATTCAGGGTCCATTCACCGCAGATATATGATGTACTTATCAAGGGTATGGACCATTATAACACCCCTCAAGAGGTTTCATTTATAGCGAGTGAATATCCAAAGACAGAAAAAATAGCTGTTGACTACGCTATCCTGGAGAGAGCAGAAAACGTCTACACGATCCCATGTGATATCGGCTGGTCAGACCTGGGGACATGGACTTCCCTCTATGATTTTTCCACAAAAGATGCTGCACACAATGTCTCTTTGACAAACCCGGTACACCTTGAACACTCAAACCACAATCTCATCCTCTCCAAGAATTCAAAACTCGTCGTCATCAAAGGACTCGAAGATTTTATTGTGATCGATACTGACGATTGCCTTATGATCTATCCCAAGTCAGAAGAACAATCCATCAAAGCATTGAAGGAGGATCTCAAAGCAAAGGGATTTGATCACTATCTGTAATAATTATGAGCCGTTGCAGGAGCTGCTTGTTCTAATACTAAGAAGCTCCAACCATATAAAAACGGCGCAGCCGTTGCAGGAGTTTGCTCCTGCAACCATGAGAATTTCATTGGGGCCGTTGCAGGAGTTTGCTCCTGCGACCATGAGAATTTCATTGGGGCCGTTGCAGGAGTTTGCTCCTGCAACCATGAGAATTTCATTGGTGCCGTTGCAAGAGTTTGCTCCTGCAACGGCCGAGGCCATTAGGTAATTTAAAGGCAAAACGGATCTAGCAACAAATGAACCCAAAAAAAATAGCCATCATCGCCAACACCACCTGGAATATTTACAATTTCAGGCTCAACATCATTCGCAAACTGATTGCCGAAGGTCACGAAGTTATTGTGATGGCACCCGTGGATAAGTTTATTACGTATACAGAGACTATTCGCGAAGTCACCCACATTCCGGTCCGTCATTTACATCGGGATAGTGTCAATCCGATACAGGATTTGCGCTTGTTATTTGAATTAGTGCATTTGTACAGAAAGCACAAACCAGACCTCATCCTTCACTATACTGTAAAGCCAAATATCTATGGCGGACTTGCTGCACGTTTGCTGGGCATACCCTCTGTAGGTGTTATTACCGGATTGGGTTATTCATTGATGCATGAAGGATGGATCAATGTCATCACACGACTGCTCTATAAGTTTTTCTTACGCTTTCATCGCAAGGTTATATTTGAAAACCTTGATGATAAAGCGTTGTTTGAAAAAGCTGGTTTAGTCTCTCCCTCAAAAAGTGTAGCGATCAAAGGTTGTGGAGTAGATACAGCCTACTATAGTCCAAACGGCGATGGACGTAGCCCGGGCATGATCACCTTTACATTTATCGGCCGATTGCTGTATGATAAGGGTGTACGCGAGTTTATTGAAGCGGCCCAGATGGTTAAGAAACAAAACAAACAAGTGCAGTTCTGGCTGATCGGGGATCTTGACAAGGAAAACCCTTCTTCTGTTCGCAACGATGATCTCGTCAGATGGATCCGCGATCCGGATATCCATTATCATGGCGCTACAGATAGTATCCGGAAGTTCATCGAACAATCCGATTGTGTTGTATTACCCTCTTACCGGGAAGGTATGCCCCGCGTGATCATGGAAGCGATGTCGATGGAACGTCCTGTCATCACTACGGATACCGCAGGCTGCAGGGAGACCGTCGATGATTCAGTGAGTGGCTACCTGGTGCCTGTCAAGGACTCCGCTGCGCTCGCCAAAGCAATGATAGGATTTATGCAGCTTGATCAGACATCCAGGATGGAGATGGGCAAACACGGCCGTGAAAAGGTCCTCCGCGAATTTGATGAACGGATCATCGCGGATCAACTTTACAGGATATTATTTATGTAGGGGTTCAATATGCAAATGAAATTATATTGTAGGGGTTCAAAATTTTGAACCCCTACAATATAATTTCATTT
>JANNSS010000233.1:0-34636 GCA_031402955.1 Saprospiraceae bacterium | reverse complement strand
GATCATCATCGAGTAATCGTTGACGTTTCGACTACTTCGGCTCCGCTCAGCACAAGTTCGCTGACGACCGAGTGGATTAGAAATATAAAATGTTTTTGAGATGGCCTCTCTCCGGTTTACCGGAGGGAGGCTTTCTCTTTTATGACCATGTTAACTCATTTTGCCTGGAATTGATCCCCTTAAATTCTGACTCTTAAATGTATTTATGTGACTTCTTCACGTTTTCGGAGAACTGAATTAATGTCTGTCAAAGAAAAATCTTTCCTAAATACAGGCGTATTATTACCTTTTATTTGCATTAGATATTAATAACCAATTATATATACATTACATAGATGCATATATGTTAAAGTAATATTCAAAAAATATGGAGTACCCCCATTGCGATTTAAACATATTATATATATTTGTAATGTGTATTAGGTTAATTAAGACCAAATATCAATTTAAAAAAATATATAATATGTAGTTTATTTCAATCCCGTCCCATCCCAAAACATGCTCCCAAAGCAGTAACAACGATTGAATAATTCAAAATGTCTTTTATGAAAAAACTGGTTACCTCTGGTTTTAAGGGTGTTTTATTGTCCCGTTATACCATACTGGCTATTGCAATGATAGCCTGGTCTTCAAAGATGGAGGCCCAGCAGGGATGCGTAATGTCCTGCCCTCCCATGGAACCTCCCGTCCTTATTAGCTTATCATCTGATTGTCAGGATGTCCTTACCTATGATCTTATCGGAGTAGTTCTGGAGAATTGTGCTGGTGAGATTACGGTTGATATTCTTGAAAATGGCATTTCAATAGGGGATATCATCACGAGTGAAATGATTGGTAACACCTACATGGTCATTGTGACTCATCCGCAATCCGGACAGTCCTGTATGGCGATGATCACAGTAGTTGATAAACAAGCCCCGTTGGTCAATTGTCCTGAAGATGTCACCCTTGACTGCACAGCTGATCTGGAAGAATATAATCCGCTGTTGCCGGAAGACATATCCGATTGTTCTTCTACCACATTAACCATGAATGATGAACTGCTATTCACCGGTAATTGCATTGGTACTATTTTTTCTCAATACCTCAGAACATATGTAATAGCTGATACTTTCAATAATGCGGACACCTGTGAGCAATTAATTTCACTTAGCAAGGCCAGTTTAACCGGCGTTATTTTTCCGCCCTCACTCACCGGGCCAACTGCATTGAGTTGCTTCCCATTACCAGACACTTTACCCTCCAACACAGGTTATCCAACCTACAATGGAAATGATATAGTAAATGGCTCTATTTGCAACCTGAGTGCGATTTATTCAGATTCAAGAGCCCAGATATGTTCCGGATCCTACAAAATCTTCAGAACCTGGACAGTGGTTGATTGGTGTAACAACAATCAAAGCACTACCGCCATGCAAATAATTGAGATCCTGGATGAGACCGTACCTATGGTCCAAGCACCGCTTGATCTGACTATTTCTACGGGTCCAGCAGGATGCAATGCAGATGCTATTGTATCACCAGCAATCATTACAGAAGATTGTTCTACAGGAATATCCGTTAGAATGGAAGGGCCTTTTGGCACTATTCAATCCAATGGAGGTCTTATTCCCGGATTGCCTGTTGGTGTTCATCGAATTATCTTCAAGGCAACCAACGACTGTGGATTGGAAGGCGTTGACACTATGTTTATTACAGTTCAGGATCTCGTCCCTCCGGCTCCAGTATGCAGACAACATCTCGTTATACCCGTAAATAACCTTGGCTTTTCAACTATTCCAGCTTCTGTATTCAATGGGGGCAGCACAGATAATTGCGGGTCGGTTTATTTTAAAGTAAAGAGAATGACGATTCCGACAGGAGAATCATGTTTCAATCCCGGAAATGAGAATAATTTATTTGATGACTACATTCAATTCTGCTGTGAGGATATTGCTAATAATAACATCATGGTTATTTTCCGGGTTTATGATGTATTGCCTGTTCCGGGCCCGGTAGCCGATACATATCTCCAGGGTCATTTCAATGATTGTATGGTAGAGGTTGAAGTGCAGGATAAACTTCCGCCACAGATCATATGTCCTTCTGATCTTACCATCAGTTGTGAATTTCCATTTACAGAAGAAAATCTTGAAGTCTTTGGATCAATAGCCCTGACAGAGGTAGACAGAGAAATGATTTGCCTTGATGATCCGGGTGTGCCCGGTGATCCTGGGCTACAATGCATAGGCCTTGACGGTCTGGCTACGGATAATTGCCTGGTTGAAGTTGAAGAAACCACACCAGACATCAGTATTAATAATTGCGGCGTTGGAACCATCACACGGACGTTTGTGGCGACAGACGCAGGTGGACTTCAAGCCACTTGCCAGCAAATTATTTCGATCACTAATTATGACTTGTTCAATTTATCGGATATAACCTGGCCTCCGGATTATACCACTTTTGATGTATGTGAAATTGATCTGCTGGATCCTCAGGATCTTGCACCACCATTTAATGAACCGACGTTGGCAGAGGGCCCTTGTGACCTTGCCGCTGCTACCTACGATGATGATGTTTTTGATTTTTCCAATGGAGATCAGGCCTGCTTTAAAATTTTGCGAACGTGGACGGTCATAGATTGGTGTCAGGTGAATCCTCAGGGTGGAGGAACATGGTCGCATATTCAGGTGATTAAAGTCATGAATTCAGTAGCACCTGAAATTGAGCCGATAGCTGATCTTGATGAGTGTTCATTTGATTCTCAATGTGGTGGATTGACACTGGATTTTGAAGCAGTAGCTGAAGATGATTGTTCAGGTCCAGCTGCATTGACCTGGAAATATTATATTGACGAAAATAATGATCAAACATTTGAATTTACCTCTGGACAAAGTACCGGAGCGAGTGTGGGATTTTCCCGTTATATCCCCCTGGGAAACCATCGCATAGTCTATACTGTATGGGATAGGTGTGGTAACATCACAACCGAAGAGCAACTTGTCACAATCAGGAATTGCAAGCCACCTTCTGCAAAATGCATCCATGGCTTAAGCACGAACCTGATGGCGATGGACACCGATGGAGATGGTACGGCTGATTGGGGTATGGTCACGTTGCAAGCAGAAATGTTTGATGGTGGCAGTGATCATCCTTGTGACAACCCTTTTTCGTTCTCCTTTAGTGCCGACCCACAGGATGATACCCGTGTATATGATTGTGGAGATCTGGGTATAAATGAAGTTGAAATGTGGGTAATAGATGAAAACGGACTAACTGATTTTTGCATTACCACCATTGAAATTCAAGATAATAATGGAATATGTCCACCACAGGAAGAAGGAACGGGGATTATCTCTGGTAATATCAAGGTACCTCAGGCTGGAACGTTGTCTGGTGCCATGGTTTATCTGGACGGTAGTAACTTATCAGGAATTCCAACTGGACTCAATGGACATTTTGTATTTCCTTCCATGGCATTGGGAGGAGAATATGTAGTCAGACCAGTCAGAGAGGGAGATGCGCGAAATGGGGTTACAACACTTGACCTAGTCAAAATCCAAAAGCATCTGCTCGGTATTGATTTGTTTAAAACGCCGTTTGAATATATCGCAGCGGATGTCAACAATAGTAAAAGCATTACGGCCATTGATATCATTCAGTTACGCAAACTGATCCTCGGATACTATAGCGAGTTTCCTAGTAATAAATCATGGCGCTTTATCGACAAAGCCCACATCTTCCCGGATCCTTTTAATCCGTGGATTTCCATCTGGCCTGAAACGTACTCCATTATACCGTTCAGCAACAGTATGAATGATGTTGATTTTGATGCTGTGAAGATTGGTGATCTGAACAGATCTGCAAATCTGCAGGCGGGAAGTGGTATGATTTTGCCAAGAGGGGAGCAGCGTTGCGAAATAGAATATGTAGTGAGTTCACAACCGGATGATAAAATATACCGTGTAGATCTATACCTGCAAAAAGCTGAATCTTTTAGTACAGTACAATTGTCCTTTAATTGGGATCAATCAGGATTTAAAATCCTCGATTGGAACCCGGGTGAATTTTTATCGCCAGAGGATATCAGAATCCCTGTACATCCGGGAGAGAATGCATCACTTTCAGCATTTTCAATGGATGGATGGAGTGGTGAAAAAATGCCTCTGCTCACACTGTGGGTAGAACAGGCTGCAACAAACCCATATCCATTCCAATTATTCCTAAGTCCTGAACCTACTGCACCACTTGCTTTCCATCTGGATAGCGACATGGAAGTTCCAGTTCAATTGATCAGTCCGAAAGTCAACGAGACAACCATCCAAAACAGACCTAATCCGTTTACGGATATGACAACGATCATGATGACAAGTCAACGTAATGAAGAGGCTACCCTGCGTGTATTTGATGCAAGTGGAAAGTTAGTATTTATCAGACAGGTTACGCTGGTAAATGGGGAAAATGAATTTGCTGTCCGGAGATCCGAGTTGAAAATGTCCGGAATATTTATGTACGAGATAGAATCTGATTTTCAATATAGTACTAACAGAATGATAATAGTTGATTGAGCAGGTGGGGAATGAGAACCCCACCTGATTTTTGCAATGCATTTCTTCTAATCAAGAATAGTAGCTGGTGATTGCTTTACAGGCAAAAACCAAAGACAACTTAGAACCCTAATAATTAACAATTTCAATTGAATTCGTGATGGAAACCACAATTAAGTCAGTATTTACCCATTCAAATCTCTTCCGCCTAAGGATGATGATTTCCTGTATGTTGGTAACAGCCACAGCATTTACTGTGTCAGCCACACCAGATGAATGGTTGCCTCAGATAAAGAGTGATAACCTCACCGCCTGGAATTTCTTTGCTGAAATTTCAGAGGATGAATATGCACTTTCAGAACAACATGCCCAAATGGTAGCATTGAGTTGTTTGCCTGAAGTAAACATTTCTCTGGGCCAGGATGGATATGCTGCCATTACTGCATTGACGCTGGTGAATGCGCCGCAATATCCTCCTCATATGTATGAAGTGGATATCATGGGGCCGTTATCGGATACGGTCTATTGCGTCCAACTCGGACAGGAGCTTATGGTGCTCGTGCACGAATTACCAACAGGCAATAGTTGTATGTCTTCTATTTTTATTGAAGACAAACTTAAGCCTGTACTGGTATGTACAAGTGATACTTTACCTTGTAATACTAATATTCCAACAATTGATTTTGAAAGCTATATAGAATCAGTGACGGACAATTGCGACAGCGATCCTTCCTTGTGGTATTCCTATGTGGTGCAAAACCTTCCCTGCAATCCACATCATTTTACGCAGCAGATCCTTGTCACCTGGACAGCAACGGATGATTCGGGAAACAGCGCTACGTGCCAGGACGTTATTTACCTGCGTAAGCCAGCTTTAGGGCAGATTGTTTTTCCACCGAATATATCGATCAGTTGTGTCAATGCAGATACGAACCCATCCAATACGGGCGAACCTACTTATAATGGGGATCCGCTTGGAGCTCTGTGTCAGTATTCTGTGACGAAAATAGATAATGTCATTCCAATGTGTCCGGGAGCCCAGAAAATTCTACGCAAATGGATTGTGAAGGATTGGTGCACCAGTGGTCAGATGACGCATGTCCAGGAAATCCTGATAGTTGATAATGTGCCGCCAGTGATAACCTGTCCTGTAAATATTACGATCAATACGAACCTGGGTGTTTGTACGGCCAAGTACACCTTGCCAAATCCTCCTGTAACAGATGCATGCGCAAATCCAAACCAGATTGATATTGACATTTTTATTAATGGTATCCCTGGTATCTTTTCTCCTGGTAATATGGTAACCCTTGGATTGGGCACTACGCTTATTACTATCAGAGCAACTGATCCATGCGGTAATTCTAGTCAATGTTTCTACAATGTGACCGTAAGGGATAACACACCACCGGTGATGGTTTGTCCACCTAATGTAACCATCGATTGCACCGACAGCACAAATCCTGCGAATACAGGATCTGCGACGGCTACAGATTATTGTGATCCTTCGCCTGATATCACTTTTACAGATGTGACGACAGAAACCCAGGGTTGTGTAGGATATCTGATTACCAGGACCTGGAAAGCAACAGACAATAGCGGAAACTTTATCATCTGTATGCAAATGATTTTGATTACAGATGATACACCACCGACCATTACGTGCCCGCAAAATGTAACTATTAATTGCAACGATAGCACCGCGCCCGCTAATACCGGAACAGCAACTGCTACAGATCTCTGTGATTTAACACCAACAATTGGGTTTACGAATGTAACTGTCGGTGGACCTTGTCCCCAGGAATATACGATCAACAGAACATGGTCTGCCACGGATGATTGCGGAAATACAAGTACTTGTCTACAGCAAATTACTATTGTGGACAATACGCCGCCGGTGATCACTTGCCCACCAAACATTTCTATAGAATGTGCGTCCTCGACAGATCCTGATAGTACAGGTTTTGCAACGGCAACGGACAATTGTGATCCTACTCCTTCGATCACCTTTTCCGATATCAACGTACCGAGTGGCCCACAGACCTACACGATAAACAGGACATGGGAAGCTACAGATGATTGCGGTAATTCCAGCACTTGTCTGCAACTCATCGTAGTGCATGATGAAACCCCTCCTGTGATTACTTGCCCTCCAAATGTTACTATCCAGTGCACAGCAAGTACCTTGCCACCGAATACAGGATCAGCAACAGCGACTGACAACTGCGATCCTGCTCCTCTCATTACCTTTACAGATGTATCCGTAGGAGGCATTTGTCCTCAGGAAAGGACTATAACACGAACATGGGTGGCAACTGATGCATGTGGAAACACCAGCAGTTGTATTCAGACGATTGTTGTGGATGATAGTATCGCCCCTGTTATCTCCTGCCCGGCTAATGTGACGATTCAATGCACTGCTAGTACATTACCTGCAAATACCGGCACTGCAACTGCAACCGACAACTGTGATGGTACACCAACTATCAATTTTAATGATGTTACCCTGGGAGGCTCTTGCCCTCAGGAATATTCGATCACCAGAACCTGGAGTGCAACAGACGATTGTGGCAATACTGGCACCTGTGTGCAAACAATAGTCGTTGATGACTCAGTGGCTCCTGTTATATCATGTCCAGCGAATGTTACTATCCAGTGCACGGCGAGTACGTTACCTGCAAATACGGGTAGCGCTACAGCGACTGATAATTGTAATGGGGCTCCCGGCGTTACGTTCAATGATGTGACTATAGCAGGCATCTGTCCTCAGGAGAGAACAATCAATCGAACATGGACAGCAACCGATGGTTGTGGCAACTCAAGCACATGCTTGCAGACTATATTTGTTGATGACAGTGTACCTCCGGTGATTACCTGTCCTGCAAACGTTACGATTGATTGCGCTGAGGATACATTACCTCCTACCACCGGATCAGCCACCGCAACTGATAATTGCACAGGTACTCCGACTATTGGATTTAGCGATAATATAGTATTGGGTGTATGTCCATTATTAGAAACCATTACACGCACCTGGACTGCATCTGACGGTTGTGGTAATAGCAGTACTTGTGTTCAGATCATCGTAGTGACGGATGACACATCACCAGTGATAACCTGTCCTGTCAACGTGACGATAGAATGTACGGCAAGCACATTGCCACCAAATACCGGATCAGCTACAGCCACAGATGGTTGTGATCCTACTCCTTTAGTTACTTTTTCAGATGTCTCAGTTGGAGGTAGTTGTCCTGCAGAGAGAACAATCACCAGAACCTGGATAGCAACAGATGATTGCGGAAATACAAGCACCTGCACACAGGTCATTGTGGTTGATGACAGTACTGCGCCATTGATCACTTGCCCTGCCAACCTGACCCTTGATTGCGATGATAGTACTTTGCCGGTCAATACAGGCACCGCTACGGCAACCGATAATTGTGATGGAACGCCTACTGTTGGGTTTACCGATGTGACTGCAGGAATAGGCTGCCCTGATGGATATACGATTACAAGAACATGGGTAGCAACTGATGATTGCGGAAATAGCAGCAGTTGTGTGCAGATCATCACCATTGATGATAACCTTGCACCTCTTATTAGCTGTCCAGCCAACATCACTGTCGAATGTACAGCCAGCACCGCTCCTGCGAACACAGGTAGTGCCACGGCGAGTGACATCTGTGATGTTTCACCAGAATTAACCTTCTCGGATGTAACACTCGCAGGCAGTTGCCCGCAGGAATTTACGATCACCAGAACATGGGTCGCCACGGATAATTGTGGCAATTCAAGCACCTGTAACCAGACAATTGGTGTTGAGGATACCACAGCTCCTAGCTGTGCAACACAGAATATTACTGTTTCGCTCAATGGTAGCGGTACTATCACTATTGTTGGGTCCCAGGTTGATGCGGGTTCTACAGATAATTGCGGCCCAGTAACACTTAGTGTAGCTCCGAATACATTTGATTGCGACAATTTAGGTGCCAATATAGTGGTGCTGACAGTTACGGATTGTCCAGGCAATTCATCAACATGTACTGCTGTCGTAACTATAGAAGATGATGGAGCATTGGAGGCTATTTGTCAGAACGTAACCATCTTCATTGATGCTGATGGAAATGCATCTGTTGATCCTGCAGATATAAATAACGGTTCCGGCGGTGGATGTCAGCCAGGTGTCCTTGAGTTCGATTTATCACAGACAGATTTTAACTGTACTGACCTGGGACCAAATATTGTCATCCTTACTGTTACGGATGAAAATGGAAACACTGCTACCTGTACTGCAACAGTCACTGTCGTTGATCTGATACCACCGATGATAACATGCCCACCCAACCTTACCGTTGATTGTCAAACATTAACAGATCCGGAGAATACTAGCCAGTTTGGATTCGCAACAGGAACAGATAATTGCCCTGGAACTGTAGTAACTGAAACACACCAGATAAACCTAAACGATTGCGGGGTAGGAACCATTGTAAGAACATTCACTGCAACGGATTTGTCGGGCAATACTGCAACGTGCATCCAGACAATAACAGTCGTTAACCCTAACCCACTTGATGAAGGGGATATTGACTGGCCACCGACACCTGTCAGTGTGAATATCTGTAATTCCACCGATCCGGAAGATATTCCTAATGGTGAACCCGTGATTGATCCGGTTGCATTACTATGCGCAAATCCGGTTATTACATTTTCGGATCAGGTTCAGACACTTATAGATAATAATCCGAACACCCCTTGTAAGATTATCACCCGAACCTGGACAGTCGTAGATAATTGTCAGCCTAATGGCACTTTCGTCTTTGTCCAGACAATCAATGTCCAGGATGCACTGCCACCGTTGTTTACTAACATAAATGACATGACCAAAGTGGCTAACTCAAATTGTGTGGCCTTCTTTACACTGATCGCATCTGCTACCGATTGTGCAGGTGTATCTATCACCAACAACTCTCCATATGGGCAAACCACAGGAGCGAATGCAAGTGGTAACTATCCGATCGGAGTGACCGTAGTTATTTTTACGGCCACGGACGGATGCGGTAATATTTCAACAATGGATGTTGTGATTACGGTAACGGATCCAAATCCAACCACCTTCCAGTGTGAGAAGACTTTGATCTTCTTGCCTCCGGAAACGGAGATCACCGTTCGTGCAGATACATTTGTCACTTTCATTGAAGGTAATTGTACTTCAGGAGAAGACCTGTTTGTGAGTTTCTCCGGTACAAATCCGTATGACTCACTTCGCACTTATGATTGTGGTGATGTTGGTGTTACTACATTTCCTTTATGGTTGTGGAATGAAGCAGGAACCATGATCCTGGATAGTTGCAATACAGCAGACCTTGACCTCAGGGATCCGGATGATTTCTGCATGGATGGACTGGTCTTGTTTGGTCATGTGGAGAATGAAGACGGTCTGGATGTGATCGGGGTTGAAGTCAGTATTACGAATGAGTCCATGCAGCCTGATACCACAGATCAGCGGGGAGAATATCTAATCGAAGGACTCAGCACGGGAACAGGATATAACATCGCACCGTTTGATGACCTGAATCACCGGGAGGGTGTATCCACCCTTGACCTTGTCATGATCCAGAAGCATTTGCTCGGTAAAGCAAAACTGAACTCTCCCTATAAGATCATTGCTGCTGATGCCAATAAGAGTGGCCATCTGACAGCCCTGGATCTGCTTGAAATCCGTAAACTCATTCTGGGGATCTATATCAGGTTCCCGAATAGTACTTCCTGGCGTTTTGTGGACAGATCGTATAGTTTTGTTGACCCCTACAATCCTTTTGAGCAGCCGTTCCCTGAGTCAATCTGGGTGGATAGCGTAACAGAAGGAGTCGACACGGCAAATTTTGTTGGAATCAAGATAGGGGATGTCAACGGATCGTTCTTTTTGAAACGTTCGTCAGGTTCCCAGATAAAACCTCGTACAGAAGATACTTATGATATTTCTGTCAGACAGGTAGGCAGTCCGGATGTAGGGCAACCAAGTTGGAATCTGGTCGCTGGTCCTGATCAGGGTAAAATTGATGGAATGCAGTTTTGCTTCTTTATTGGTGGACTTTCTCCTGACCAGTTAGGTATGATCAGTTCAGAAGTATTGTCCGATGGGGATTGGTTCTATAATCCAAAGACACGGATGATCACTGTAAGCTGGTCCCCGACTGAGGCTGTCGATATAACGAATAAGGTGATATTAGCGATTCCTGGCCGTGACATGCCGATAGATCTTGTGCAAATCTTTAGTGGCTATACTAAGCCTGAGGCCTATATGATTGGTGACCTTGAGCCATTGACGCTGAGTATTGAGTTTAACATCGAAGAGAATGCAGTTCCAGTGGTTAGCGACTATCATTTATATCAGAATGTACCTAATCCATTCAGCGGACAAACTACGATCAGGTATTCACTACCTAAAGCGGAGATGGTTACCCTCATGATCCATGATATGACCGGAAGGCAGGTGTTTAGCCAGAAAGCTAAGGGGAATGCCGGTATCAATGAAATATTGGTCAGGAATCTCGACTTAGGTTCTGCCGGGATATATTACTATACATTATATACGTTGAATGCAAGTTTTACGCATAAAATGAGCTTCACAAACAACTAGTTTTTTCGAGACGCCAGGTCATTCAATCGACCACATGACGTTACTTTTTGGGAAAACCCCCTCATCGAGGGGGTTTTTTTTATGCCCTGATTATAAATTTATTATAATTTAGATATTTATATCTATATAAATATCTATAAAACAACATTATACAAATAAGACAATAATGTCATATAAAAAATACCTTTTTTAGGGTAGTATGTCATATTATGACTATTCTATATTTGTACTGGCATTAAAGATTTTCTTAATCTGTTAGATGCTGATTTTGATATTACTACAGGTTACATTTTATTTTATATCTATTTATAAGATAAATTGATTCTCCTGACCACCTGACCTACCTGAACGATAATAAGCCTAAGCTGGCGGATTGCATTATTTCTGCTATCCAGCCGCCAATCACACAATTGCTATTGCCAGAGATGTGCAGCCTTTAGCGGTACTCTTTCAATATAGGCTTAACTATTTTTTTTAACTAAAACTAAGATCTCATGAAGAAAACGGACATTTCTGTTTCTCTCAGGGATGGTGCGCGTAAACGTCTCAAACAGTATTCAAGACTTTTATCCCAATCCCTGTCAGCGGGCTTTTTACTTCTGACGCTCCTGTGGCAAAACCAGGCCTTTGGCCAGGGAAATTGCTCGCTAGGTTGCCACGGCGCTCAGGTATCTTTAGGTGCAGATTGCACCGCCGAAGTTACAGTTGCAATGATTGGGGAGACCACCCAATGCCCAAATGGTCAGTTTACGGTGTATGTATATACATTAGGTGGTGATACCATTCCGACAAGTCCAGTTGTCACACAAGCTGAAATCGGAATGACTTTAATTGCCAGCGTTCGTGATAATATTTCCGGTAACAGTTGCTGGACCTATATTACAGTTCAGGATAAAATGCGTCCTACCCTCGTATGCGAGGATATGACCATTTCATGCCTGGACCTTTATAACTATGATGGTCCGGATGCATCAGACAATTGTGATGCTACACCGACCATTATTCTTGTAAATGATGTTGCTGAACTGGTATGCGATCCTGATCTGCCAGAATACATCAAAAGGATAACGAGAACCTACATAGCAAGAGATGATTCCGGAAATGAATCCCTCCCTTGCACAATGGAAATTCTGGTTGAACGAATTGATTATGAAGACATTACATGGCCTGATTCGTTAGTGCTTATCAATGACACTGAACTGGCATGTGATGCTGACTTTGCAGATATCGACAATGATGGAATTCCAGATCCATTAGATGATGGTATTCATCCTGGAACAGGCGTACCAACAATTGATGGAACTCCTATTTATCCAGATTTTATCGGCTTTTGCAACGCCCTGACTACCTATGAAGACCTTGTTTTCCCAACCATTGGTTGTGTAACGAAAATTATGCGGGTATGGACTGTCAGAGAATGGCATTGCACAGGGGAAACAGATACGCTTTATATACAGATCATCGAGATCGTTGATACGGAAGGTCCGGAAATTGTTTGTCCGGCAAATTTCAGCCATACGACCAATGGTCACCACTGTACTGCTGCAATATGGATGCCTGCAGCTTTAGTTGACGACAATTGCAGTGATTTTACCTCCGTCACTGTGGCCTATCCTGGTGGATTTGCAAATACCAATGGCGGATTCTATGCTACGTTGCCAGTAGGTGCTAATATTATAACCTATACCGCTTATGATGAATGTTATAATTCATCACAATGCACAATGACCATTACGATCCAGGATTTGACACCACCTGTTCCGGTATGCGATGAACACACCATCGTCTCCCTTACACTGGGTGGACATTCAGGTCTGACCAAGGTTGATGCTTCGGTATTCGATGACGGCAGTTATGATGCTTGTGGACCTGTTACGTTCAAGGCACGCCGTATGGATTCATGCATTGATTTTGACTGGACGACCGAAGGTGCTGGCATCGATGAGATACCAAACAACCTAATTGATGCGAGAGACTGGGGAACCGTTCATCGTCAAAAGGTGCCTTTCGCATGTTGCGATGCAGGTGCAGGACCAATCATGATTGAATTACAGGTAACTGATGCTTCTAACAATGTAAATTATTGCATGGTCGAAGTGAATGTTCAGGATAAGATCAAACCGTTCATTACCTGTCCGAGTGATATTACGATCAGCTGCGATTACCCACTTAACCTGGATGATCTGAGTGATTTTGGTGATGTCGTTGGTGACCAACATGATGTCACCATCTGGTGTATTTATGATCCGGGAAATCCAAATGACGGTGATGGTGATGGATTCGTGTGCGGAATAGATGGCCTGTGGAGAGATAATTGTGATGCAGAAATTACCGTAACCGATGTTCCACATATCAATAATTGTGGTGTTGGATACATTGACAGATTCTGGAGAGCAGAGGATTCTAATGGTTTTGATCAGTGTGTACAGCGTATTACCATTACCAATTTCTCGCCGATTACGTATCTGTCTATTGATTGGCCAGATGATTATCATGGATTGGAGTGCCGCGAAGGAACTGATCCTGAAGATCTAGAGTATCCTTATAACGAACCAGTCATTAACGAAGATGAGTGCGACCTGATAGGAGTCACCTATGATGACGTTGTATTCCCGATTGTCGATGGTGCTTGTTTTAAAATACTACGTACCTGGAAAGTAATCGAATGGTGTTTGTATGAGCAATACGGTGGTATTGAATTGGGCATTAACTACTGGGAGCATACACAAGTGATCAAGGTGATTAACCAGTTTGGTCCTGACTTTCTCACAGATCAACCTACTATTGATCGTTGCAATGACTTTGATTGTGGTGGCATTCCTTTAGAATTGATCCAACGCGCAGAAGACGATTGTACTCCAGATGAATTGCTGCAATGGTCATATGCAGTGGATTTGAACAATGATGGAAGTATTAACATGGGTCCATGGGGCGGAATTGGATCAGTCATCAATGCTTCAGCAACATACCCACTTGGAAATCATAGGATTATTTACTCCTTTGAAGACCGTTGTGGTAATCGCACTGTACGTGAGCAATTGCTCAACCTCAGATCCTGCAAAGCACCGGTACCAGTGTGTATATATGGTTTGTCAACTGACCTGATGGCTGTTGATACGGATGGAGACGGAATTGAAGACACCGGTATGATCACGATCTGGGCTTCAGATTTTGATGCCAGCAGTTACCATCCTTGCGGATTTCCATTCGAGCTTTCATTGTCACCGGATGTCAGCGTCAAGAGTCGCACTTTTACATGTGCTGATGTTGGGCAGGGCCAGGTTCCTGTCAACCTCTACGTCACAGATGCCTTAGGTAACCAGGCTTATTGTGAAACCTACATTATCATTCAGGATAATATGGGTATATGTCCTGAAGGAGAAACACTGACCGGAACCATAACAGGTAACATCAGTACTGAAACATCAGATAATGTACTAGGCGTGGAAGTCGAGATTGCAGGTTCATCTTTGTTACCGATCAATACGAACCAAACCGGTACCTACACATTCCCAGCTATGCCTGTGGGGGGTAATTATGTTATCAACCCAGGCAAGAATAATGACAACAAGAATGGTGTATCTACACTTGACCTTGTGGAGATTCAGAAACACTTGTTAGGTATCAAGGATTTACCAAGTCCATATAAGATGCTTGCCGCGGATGCTAATAACTCTGAGTCCATTACAGCGATAGACCTTATTGAACTCAGGAAACTGATTCTGGGTATCTACACTGAATTGCCGAATAATTCAAGCTGGCGCTTTGTTGACAAGACGTATACATTCCCTGATCCTTACAATCCATGGATGCAGGATTGGCCTGAAAACCATGTCCTCAACCCATTGGCGCTTGGTATGAACCATGCTGATTTCTTCGGTATTAAGGTCGGTGACGTGAATAATACAGTGAAAGCAAATGCACAGAGCATCCTGCCAAGAGGATCAGGTCAGGTGCTTGATCTGGTGATCGATGATCGCACAGTATCAGCGGGAGAAACATTTGAACTCCCTGTGTTTGCTGGAGATCGTAAATCACTGGAAGGCATTCAGTTTACCTTTGACTTAGGCAAGGAAATGCAATTGGTTACCGTCAAAGCAGGTGCTATGGATGTAACTGAGGACAACTTTGGATGGTTACAAAACCGTACCCTAACCTCAAGCTGGAATAAGGCGGAAGGACTGGATGTGGATGATAGTTCACCATTGTTCACCCTTGTCCTTAAGGCAGGCTCTTCCATCAAGTTGAGCGAGGTTATTTCCTTGATCTCTAACCCAACTGTCGCTGAAGCGTATACTACTACTAGTGAAATCATGGATCTGGCACTTACATTCCGCGGTGCGGAAGAGCGGTTCGATTTTGAACTGCTACAGAATGAGCCTAACCCATTTACCGGTACAACACAAATTGGTTATGTGATACCGTCAAGTGGCGAAGTGATCCTGAGTATGTTTGATCTTACTGGAAAGCAATTATTCAACCAGACACTTAGCGGTGTGAAGGGCATGAATAGAGTTGAGATCAGTAAAGATCAGATCGGAGCCCAGGGAATGGTCTATTATCAGATCCAGTTCCAGGGATATACTGCAACTAAGAAGATGTTGATTCTGTAAAAGAGATAAACATCAACAGATAAGAATTACTGTTTTTGGGATGGGACCCCTCTCCGCGCAAGTGGAGGGGGTTCTTTTTTTTGGATATACGGCTCAGGATTGAATAGCCATTATACCCATAGATGCCTTTATCTTTGTACCAGCATGGGAAGGATAATGGGTATAGATTTTGGGCTGAAGCGGACCGGTATATCAGTGACGGATCCGGAGCAGATCATTGTAAAAGGACTGGATACCCAGGAGACAATCGGCGTCCTGAACTTTATTAAAACCTATGGTGTTCAGGAAAAACTTGATGAGATCGTTGTTGGGTACCCATTCGTTGAGGGGGCCTGGGGGGATCGCCGTTTTAAGGAAAAGCTCGATAAATTTGTGGCAGATCTGAAAAAGGCCTTTCCTTTGATTCCTGTAACCCTACATGATGAGCGAAACACTTCAGTACATGCCAGAGAGATCCTGAGCCAGAGCGGACTGAAGAAGAGCAAGCGGGAGGATAAAGGATTGCTGGACAGGACTAGTGCTATTTTAATACTACAGGAATATTTAGGACATATATGATTCTTCCGATTTATGCATATGGTCAGTCGGTTTTGCGCAAAGTGTCGCATCCCATCGAACCTGACTACCAGAACCTTTCAGGACTTATTGAAGACATGTTTCAAACCATGTATGCAGCCCGTGGGGTAGGATTGGCCGCTCCTCAAATAGGGAGGGATATCCGGTTATTTGTTTTAGACACGCTTCAGCTTGAAAAGCCAGAAAAAAATTTCAAAGGGTTTAAAAAGGTATTTATCAATGCCCAGCTACTTGATGAGTCCGGGGTGCCATGGCTTTACGAAGAAGGATGCCTGAGTATACCTGATATCCATGTAGAAATTGAAAGAATGCCTGTCATTCATATCCGGTATCATGATGAGCATTGGAAGGAGCATATTGAAACGTATGAAGGCGTCAATGCAAGGGTCATTCAACACGAATATGATCATATAGAAGGTATCCTGTTTATTGACAGGATGAAGCCATTAAAACGACGGATGATCAACAGAAAACTGGAAAAAATCAAAAGGGGGGATGTTGAAACTACCCACCAGATGCGTTTTGTAAAAGTTTAATTCCCGACAGGGACAAATAATTTTTATTTACGACCGAAATCGGCGGGTATCTCACCCCAGTGTTCTGTTTCCCATTTATGAATAGGGTTTTTCCAGGTGTTTTCTTTCAGCCATTTTTCAGCACGGCTGATCATTTCAAATAATTCACCATTATGTCTGGTGGGTTTCAATTGTGTATTGGCTTTTTTCTTTTTAACCCAGGCGATGGCGGTTTTAGAGTCTGAATAAATTGGTGTAGCTGAATCATTTTTCTTGCGAAGCAGCGCAAGTGCATGTACGAGTGCCAGGAATTCACCGATATTGTTAGTACCATCTTTAGCAGGGCCGTAATGGAAAATTTCAGACCTGTCAGCGGTCCATACACCGCGATATTCCATCAGGCCGGGATTGCCGCTGCACGCTGCATCGACACTGATACTTTCCTTGATGATGCCTCCTGATCGCTGTGCGGTTTTCATCGCCTTCGGAGCAAAGGCCTTCCTGCTTTTTTCCGGACCTCGTGAATAGGCGGCCTCAGCTTCGGCCCTGGATTCATAGGACTTGTATCTGGCATCCGGGAAATTGTCAACCTGTGCTTTGCATGCTTCCCAGGAAGAATATATCCCCGGATGGTGGCCTTGCCAAACCACGTAGTATTTTTGTTTTTTCTGACTCATTGATCTGTAATATTAATGGAAACCAAACAATTCAAATGGATTGATACACACTGCCATCTCTATTCCCCGGAGTTTGATCCTGACAGAGCCGAAATGGTCAGGAGAGCATTGAATTCCGGTGTAGAAAAAATGATGCTTCCTAACATTGATGCTCAGAGCATACCCGGGATGTGGGAGCTGGTAAATTCATTTCCAGGGCATTGTTTCCCAATGATCGGTCTTCATCCTTGTTCAGTTAGGCAGAATTTCAAGGAAGTGTTGGATGGAATGGAGCCCGAGCTTATGTCAGGGAAATATATTGGGGTGGGGGAGACAGGCATCGACCTTTTCTGGGATATCACCTTTAAAAGTCAACAAATTGAAGCTTTCGAACGTCAAATTGGATGGGCAAAAAATATACACCTCCCGGTCATCATCCATTCCAGGGAATCCCTTGATTTGACAATCGAGGTGATTGAGCGGCATTACCATCCGGATTTAAAGGGAATTTTTCATTGTTTTAGTGGAAGTCAGGAGCAGATAAGGCGGATCGAAAATCTTGGGTTCAAGGTCGGAATCGGGGGTGTGGTAACTTTCAAAAAAGGTGGTCTTGCGGAGATATTAGCTCAGATACCCTTGAGTATGATGGTTTTAGAAACAGATGCCCCCTATCTGGCCCCGGTCCCTTACCGTGGAAAAAGGAATGAACCTTCCTACCTGGCTCTTATCGCTCAGAAGATCGCTGAAGTATTGGATATGCCAATTGAAGAAGTGGCAAGAATCACTACAGAGAATGCGGAAGCAGTATATGGAAAGAAGGATTAAATTTGCACTCCCATTGAGGCAGGCTTGGTATTTTACCTGGTCAAATCAATGAAAATTCCCGTAGAAAGCTATCCGGGAGCTAATTATGGAGAGTTGGCCGAGTGGTCGAAGGCGCACGCCTGGAAAGTGTGTAGGCTCCAAAAGGGTCTCTAGGGTTCGAATCCCTAACTCTCCGCTTTCGCTCGTCGAAGCCTTAACGATAGTTAAGTGCTTCGGCGAGTGTTTTAGCAAGGGGTAAA
Organism: Saprospiraceae bacterium; assembly: GCA_031402955.1. Taxonomy (GTDB): domain Bacteria; phylum Bacteroidota; class Bacteroidia; order Chitinophagales; family Saprospiraceae; genus Opimibacter. The sequence goes on along the minus strand of JANNSS010000233.1, from coordinate 16,043 downwards.
CGAGTGTAAGCTCAAAGCAGCAGACTTAAGCAGATGCCATCTGCATGCAGGTCAGGATGTACCTGCATCTAAAGTGAAGGAAAGAAAATTCTGATTATGATCCAGCGCATTCAATCTGTATTTTTATTATTTGCAGCCGCCTCTTTTGGAGGTTTACTAATGTTGCCATTAGCGGTAAGTAACAAACCCACAGCACAATTTTTAGCTGACAGTGTATATGATATCACTGACCATGTTGCACTTCTGGTATTGACCATCCTTGGTATTGTCATATCCTTGATTACTATTTTCCTGTTCAGGAACCGCCCGCTACAACTCAAACTCGGGTATATCATCATTTCCCTTGCTATCCTGCTACCTCTTGCCGCCTTTTTACTTTTTACAAATGAATCTGCCGTGATGGACGCCACCGTCCAGGTCAATGATCAGGCAGGTATGTTTTTGCCTGCAGGTGCTATCCTATTTGGTGCTTTGGCTGTTTATTTTATCCGAAAGGACGACCGGCTGGTAAAGTCTATGGACAGACTTCGCTAAGTCGCCAGATCAGGTCATGATCAAGGCTTCCCCTCCAGCACTATATGCCCATGACCTCGCAACAGAATGTATGAGCGAACCGTTTAGATACCCGTATATGAGGTTATCTTTTACTATAAGGGTTTTTCTTGTCATGTGCCTGGTATTCTTTGGCACCTTATTGTCTATTGCTCAGGTCAAACCTGCAATCAATCCTGCAGATACCTCAAAGGCTCAGTTTATCAAGATTGACCATTATGGAAAGTTTATCGAAGACACAGAAGGAATTGAATCTGTAAAATGGATTTCCCAGGGATTGCAGATGAGAATTGACAGCACCAATATTTATGCTGATTCAGCAGTCATATTTGGGGAGAACCGGGTTTACGCATACGGGAATGTAGTCATTCAGCAAGGAGATTCCCTCAACGTTTTTACGGATACACTTTATTATTACAAGGATACAGACATAGCTGAATTAGTCGGTGAAGTAGCCCTCAATCAAGGTTCAAAACAATTGTGGACTAAAAATCTTACTTACCATTTGGGTGAGCAGTATGGGGAGTATCATCAGGGAGGAATTCTGGTGGATAATGAAATGCAAGTGTCTTCCAAAAGAGGTGTCTACTATGCCGCAAGCGAAGAGGTTATATTCAGAGATAGTGTAGTGGTGCTGCATCCCGAGTTTAACCTGGCGGCTGATTCAATGCGCTATCTGGCGGCACTCTCTAAAGTACTATTTACAGGGCCCACGAATATTTATACTCCTGAAGCCAGGATTTATTGTGAATCGGGGTATTATGACCTTAAAGAGGAAACAGCAGAGTTTAACCAAAATGCACAGTACGCAGGAGACCAGAAAAAAGCCACTGCTGATACGATACGATATATGGCTGTTGCCGGTGAAATACTCATGCTTGGCAACGTGCATGTTGAAGAACTTGATAAGCTGATTGATGGTTCTAAATTGAGGTATCTGGAAAAAACCGGAGAGACATGGATCACTGGAGAGCCAGCGAGGTATCGTGATCTCACCAGAAAAGTCAATAGCCCTGAAATATTTTACAATGAAAAAACCAACCAGGTCTCAACAGCAGGCAGGGGAGAGATACGGGATGGAGGTATGATTATGGTTGCCGATCGTACAACCTTTGATCAGGGGACCGGAATTGGAACATTCAGCGGAAATGTTATCTGGAGGGATACGACGAGTAATGTTGGTATCATCACGGATACGATGCATATGTCGCAAGAGACCGAGTATGTTTTAGCATATGGTCAAAACAGATCTTTATTTTTTACCATTATAGAAGGTGATACACTGTTTATTGCAGCTGATACGCTCAACATGCAAAACCAGATTGATACTATTGATTTGCCTGATACCGTTCGGCTCATCACTGCGTATCATGATGTCCGGCTTTTTAAATCAGATATGCAAGGCAAATCTGATTCTCTTGTGTTCAATGATACGGACAGCCTGTTTCATTTTTTTGGAGATCCGGTGCTATGGTCAGACACCACCCAGTTTAGTGCTGACACTATAAAAATGGCTATCAAAAACAAGCGATTAAATGATATTGTCCTGACACAAAAGGCTATTATCATTTCTGAGTTATATAGTAAGTATTATGATCAGATTAAAGGCAGAGTCATTCTGGCGCAGTTTGATAGCAGCGCTATTAAAGATATGTGGGTGACTGGAAATGCGGAATCAGTTTATTATACACGTGATGAACAATCCGCCTTTATCGGTGTCAACAAAACCATTTGCAGTAAAATGTATTTTACGTTTCTCTCCGGCCAGATCCATCTGCTCAAATATTATGGTGAGAACAGCTCCAGCATGATGCCTATGGGTGAAGCGAAGCATGATACTTTGCGATTAGAAGGATTCCGTTGGCGAGCAACAGAACGACCCTTAAGTGTAAAAGATTTATTGGAATGATGGATCGCTTTACCATGCCCGGAATCCGGTTTTTCTTAACATTGGCCTCCATGCTGATGCCTGCATTGGTATTCGCTGATCAGGCAGGAGATCAGGCAAAAGCGTTTTTTGACCAGAAGGAGGATGAGAAGGCATTGTCGATCTGGTATGAGATGGTTGAATCAGGTAAGTCGTCGGCAGGATTATTTTATAATATCGGTCTGGCAGAATCACAATTGCACAACACACCCAAAGCTATGTTGGGATATGAAAAAGCATTGCGATTAAAACCGATGAATAGAGCGATTCAGTCAGCGATCTTTGATGAACGAAAAAAAATTCAGCTGGCAACAATTCCGGTAGAATCTTTTTTTCTAAATCAATGGTACAAAGCGGTAGTAACTTTCCTCAGGCCCGGATATTGGTCATTTCTTGGATTAGGGTTAATGGGCCTGGCCATTATGCGTTTACGGAGATTCTCCAAGAAAGTCAAAACGCAGGAAAGGCAAATTCATCGTTATATAATTCCTTTAGCAGTGCTCGGGGCATGTTTTGTGATGACAGGATGGTTGTCTTATAGAGAGATATACAGGGAGAATGAGGCCATCATCGCTGTCACATGCGAGGTCCGGCAGGCTCCTGCAAGTGACAGTCCGGAAATCAGAACCTTGTATCCAGGCGAGAAAATCACCATGACGGACAGTATTGCGGAGTGGTATCATGTTCAACTCCTGAACCTGGATGCAGGATGGTTAAAAAAGGATTGCCTTACACCAATTCTAATTGACCATCGCTAAGATAACTTATCGGACTTCGTGGCGAGTATTATAATTTTCCAATGATAGATCTGGAAAGATCGAGTGCGATTTGTAACTGCTCCTTAGGTGTCAGATAACTCGTATCTATGACTGTAGCATCCACAGACTGTTTGAGAGGAGAATCTTCTCTTGTGCTATCAATCCTGTCTCTGAGGAGTAGGTTTGCCTTCACTTCTTCAGATGCGATGTTGACACCCTTTGCCTGGAGCTCCATCCATCGGCGTTCAGTACGAACATCAATATCAGCGATGATAAATAATTTTAAATCTGCTTCGGGGAACACGACTGTCCCGATATCCCTGCCATCCATCACGATGCCTTTAGCTAAGCCCATTTTTCGTTGTTGTGCTACCATCTCTTTTCTCACGGCTGAGAGGGTGGAGACATTGCTTACAAATTCATTGACGGAGGGTTCACGGATAGCTTGTTCAACGTTTTCATGATTTAGCCATGTTACCTGGTGATCATTTTCAAAGCTGAGGTGAATTGAGATTTTGGACAAAGCCCATGCCATTTCATTTGCATCGTTTATATCAATGTGATGACGCATCACGTACAACGTGACAGCCCTGTACATGGCTCCTGAATCAATGTGTACATATCCCAGGCGTTTGGCCAGCGCACAGGCCAACGTACTTTTACCGCAGGAGGAATAGCCGTCAATGGCGATGATTATTTTACGATGACCTGTGAGCATGGTGTAGGCGACAAACGTAAATGAAATTAAAGAAAATGAAAAAGCCTCACAGGATCATTTCCGTGCAAGGCTTTTACAAATTCGGGTTGTAGGATCAGTTGCTAAGGTTTAATACTCGTCTTCATTGAAGAGAAAGTCATCTTTGCGCGGATAGTCCGGCCAGATGTCTTCAATGCTTTCGAATAGTTCTCCTTCATCCTCCATTTCCTGTAGGTTTTCGATTACTTCCAGGGGAGCGCCTGAGCGGATCGCATAATCGATCAATTCATCACGGGTTGCGGGCCATGGTGCTTCTTCAAGGTGATGAGCTAATTCAAGTGTCCAGTACATGAAATGTTTGACTATTTGTTGAAAAAAAAATGATTTGTGTTGTTGCCAGTAACGCATCCGGACACAGTCAAGTTCCCGGGGCTTATTTTGCTGCAAAAGTAAAAAAACTACGCAGCTAGCCAACGAAATGCACCATTTTTTTTGAGGAAAACACGGATTCTATATGCCTATGAATCAGATGATTATATATTTCATCTTCTTCATTGCCGATTAATGGGCTTTCAGAGGTGCATCCGGGTGGCAGAAACAAGGTGTTTGGGTTGGCAGTTAACCAAATACCTACCCGCTGGATTTCTTTTTTCCAAGGGTATCAGCTCAAAGATGGAGGTATCGGTACGGATCAGATGATCAGCATGGCATCTCCATACGTGTAAAACCTGTATTTGTCTTTAATGGCCTTTTTATATGCATCCATGATCAGTTCATAACCACCGAAAGCACAAACCATAATCAGCAGACTCGATTTTGGCATATGTAAATTAGTCACCATGGCATCCGGCAGACTGAAGTCATAAGGTGGGAAGATGAATTTATTCGTCCAACCTTCTGCAGGCTTTAATAAACCTGATGCAGACACAGCAGATTCAATAGAACGCATTGAGGTCGTACCTACCACACAAACTTTATGACCTGCTCTTTTAGAGGTATTGACGATTTCAGCAGTTTCATCTGTGATCCTGAAGTATTCAGCATCCATTTTATGCTTGGATAAATCTTCAACATCTATACTTCTGAAGGTACCCAGACCAACATGCAATGTCAGCTCAGCGAAACTAATGCCTTTTATTTCAAGGCGCTTCATCAATTCGCGGGTGAAGTGGAGTCCTGCAGTTGGGGCAGCTACAGCGCCTTCTTCCTTGGCGTAGATGGTCTGATAGCGCTCTTTATCCTGTTCTTCTGCTTTACGGTTGATGTATTTAGGCAGCGGTGTCTGACCTTGTGACCTGAGCAATGAACTAAATTCTTCGTCAGTGCCATCGAAGAGGAACCGTATAGTTCTGCCTCTGGAGGTGGTATTGTCAACAACTTCAGCGACCAGGATTTCATTGCCTTTTTTATCGAGGAAATAGAGTTTATTGCCCACCCTTATTTTTCTGGCCGGATCGACCAGCACATCCCAGAGTCTGGCTTTGGAGTTCAATTCACGGAGCAGGAATACTTCGATCTCTGCATCAGTTTTTTCTTTTTTACCGTACAAACGTGCCGGAAAAACCTTTGTATTGTTGAAGACCATACAATCTCCATCATCAAAGTACTCCAGGATATCTTTAAATGTTTTATTCTCCATCAGACCGGTTTTGCGGTTAATGACCATCATTCGGGATTCATCCCTTTCCTTGGAAGGATATTTGGCAATGAGTTTTTCCGGGAGTTCAAAGGAAAACTGGGACAGTTTTGTGCGCATAAGACGGTTGGATAAAAAAATTGGACGGCAAAGATAATATTTAGAGGGCGCAAAATGCAAGATGTAATTGGCTTATTTTGTGCGGTTAACAACATATTATGGCTGGATCCAATAAGATACCCCATCATGTCGTCCCCCGGGGAGGCTTGATCGAATAACTCCCGGTTGATTTAGCCTGAAACGCTAATTTTGAAGCAGATGTTTTTCAAACTCATATATGAAAGTATTGCGCAGGCATTCCAGCAGTTGTCTGCCAATAAGCTTAGAAGCTTCCTTTCGCTCTCCGGTATCAGCATAGGCATCATTTGCATTATATCGGTATTATCTGCTGTTGATTCCCTCAAGGATAATGTAAGTGCCAGCTTTGAAAAGTTGGGTAATGATGTATTGTATATCGATAAAATGCCATGGAATGAAGATCCCAGCCAGAACTGGTGGAAATACCAGCAACGGCCAGAACCTGCCTATGAGGATTTAGAAGTGATCAAGAAAAAGTCCAGGCTTTCCGGTATGGCCAGCTTTTCTGTATTTATGCCCAGTCGTACTATTAAGTTCGGAGCTAGTAGTATTGAGGGTGCTTTTATGGCTGGTGTCACCGATGATTATGCTGAAATATTCAATTTTGATTTTGAAAAGGGAAGGTTCTTTACGCCTTTTGAATCAGCGAATGGAACAAACAGAGTCATCCTTGGTGCTGTTGTAGCGGAGAAATTATTTGGCACCATTGACCCGATAGGCAAGGAAATCAATATCAAGGGATTGGATTTTCAGGTGATTGGCGTGCTTCGGAAGGAAGGTACTACATTGATCAATATCTTTCAGTTTGATGAAGCGGTGGTTATCAGTTTCAATACAGCGAAAAAACTGATCAATGTTAAGTCAAGGAATAGCTGGGGGACTTCACTGAATGTAAAAGCAATGGCAGGTGTCAACCTTGATGATCTTAAGGATGAGATCACCGGTATACTCCGCAGTGCAAGAAAAATCAAGCCACGGGAAACTGAAAATTTCGCGGTTAATCAGTTATCCATGTTTACCAATCTCCTGGAGCCCATTTTTTCTACGATGAATATTGTCGGGATCTTTATTGGAGGGTTTTCCATTTTGGTAGGTATGTTTAGCGTCGCCAATATTATGTTTGTTTCAGTAAAAGAGCGCACAAGTATTATTGGAATAAAGAAAGCGTTAGGTGCCAGGCCCATCGTGATTTTGCTGGAGTTTCTTATCGAGTCTGTAGTGCTTTGCCTCGTGGGTGCCTTGATCGGATTGTTGATTGTCTACGGTCTGTTGAAGTTGGCCACTGTTGCTTTCAGTTATGAGATATACCTGTCCGGAGGCAACATTTTGATAGCATTAATTCTCTCTCTGGTGATAGGAATACTGTCTGGTCTTGTTCCTGCATGGCAAGCTGCCAGATTGGATCCGGTTGAAGCCATGCGGAAATAGTCCTAATGAGAGATGCAGACATAAAAAAACCCAATCCTGAGATAAATCTCGAAATTGGGTTGTAAACTATTCTAGTTCAGAAAGGGTGAGAGACTTGCCAGAATAATTTATGTATTTATCCTGCTGCCTGCAAAACAGCTTTAAAAGCTTCCGGGTGATTGAGGGCAAGATCTGCCAAGGTCTTCCGATTGAGTTGTATGTTGGCCTTGCTCAGGCTATTAACCAATTTCGAGTACGTTGTTCCGTTCATCCTTGCGGCAGCATTGATACGGGCAATCCATAATCTACGGAATGCGCGTTTTTTGAGCTTACGGTGATCATAAGCATACCCCATCGCTTTGTCAAGGGCATTCTTTGCTACCGTATAGACGTTTTTTCGTGCGCCAAAAAAGCCTCGGGTGGCTTTTAAAACTTTCTTTCTTCTTTTCCGGGATGCTACCGAATTTTTTGATCTAGGCATTTCTTTTCAATTTGATCTGACAGGGGGTTTTCACCGCTTTTGTCCTGGCAAACAGTTATGAATTTGAATTCTTTACATTATTTACACAACATCCTCTTCACTCTGGCTTCATCAGCATTGCTGACAAGTGTGGAGCCGGTGAGGCGGAGTTTAGTGTTCTTATCCCTGTTGCGCAGACGGTGAGCTTTATTCGCCTGAAAGCGTTTAACCTTACCGGAACCGGTAATTTTAAAACGCTTTTTCGCGCTGCTATGGGTCTTCATCTTTGGCATGGCCTATAGATTTTTATTCAAAAGGAACGCAAAGATAACAATCTATCCCGATTTTCCTAGAGGTGTGTGTGAAGATTACTTTTTCTTTTTGGGGGCGATCATGACGATCATCCTCCGGCCTTCCAGCTTTGGCAGGCTTTCCGCGGCACCATATTCTTCCAGTTCTTTGAGCATTTTCAGGAGGAGGAGTTCACCTCTTTCCTTGAAAACGATGGTCCGGCCCCTGAAATGTACATAGGACTTGACTTTAGACCCTTCCTCGAGGAATTTCTGGGCATGTTTGACCTTGAATTCAAAGTCATGCTCATCCGTATTAGGGCCAAAGCGGATTTCCTTTATGACCGTTTTGGAGGTATTGGCCTTGATTTCCTTTTCCTTCTTACGCTTGTTGTAGAGGAATTTGTTGAATTCGATGATCCGGCAGACCGGAGGATCTGCATTCGGGGAGATCATTACGAGGTCCTGACCCATGTCTTCAGCCCAGTTACGGACTTGCCTGGTTGGATAGATACCGGGTTCGATCAGTTTTCCTGCTACTTTGCTTACGTCATCAAGATTGTCACCGACGAGACGAATATCCTGAACGCGGATATCCCCATTGATCTGGAATTTGTTATCGTCGTGTTTAGTTGGAGGGTAATTACTGGGAAATCGTTTTGCCAATGATTAATGCTTTAGGTTATAGATAAAAGGAAAGCAATAGCGCTGTTCCTTTTGGAAATACAAAAGTGATTCGTAAACAGGGGTAATCAATATAAATAACTTGATAAATCCACGTTCAGGATACAAAACTAAGGTTATGTATCGTGAAATTGTCAAGTATTTTCTTTTTCCATGATTGTCTGGGTGATGACCAGTTCCTGAGTCTCCACGTTAAGGTCAGCCACAAGATGGCTTCCTTCTACCGGATTGTCATTTAAAATGAACTCGGCGAGGGGATCTTCAATGTACTTCTGGATCGCCCGGTGTAATGGTCTGGCTCCAAATTGAGGATCAAATCCCTTTTCAGCAACGAAGTCTTTCGCTTCGGTGGTCAGTTTAAGGACGAAACCCATGATGGCCATACGTTTGTAAAGGTCCGTTAGCGTAATGTCAATAATCTTATGGATGTGTTCACGATCCAGGCTGTTGAAGATGACCACATCGTCGATCCTGTTAAGGAATTCAGGGCTGAAGGTGCGTTTCAGGGCGCTTTGGATCACGGATTTGGTCATATCCTGGGAAGCATCCTGGCGAGCTTGGGTCGCGAAACCTACTCCCTGTCCAAAATCCTTCAACTGACGAACTCCGATATTGGAGGTCATGATGATCAGGGTATTTTTGAAATCCACCTTGCGTCCCAGACCGTCAGTCAACTGCCCATCATCCAATACCTGGAGAAGGATGTTGTAGACATCAGGGTGTGCTTTTTCAATCTCATCGAGCAGCACCACGCTATAAGGCTTCCTCCTTACCTTTTCAGTAAGTTGACCGCCTTCTTCATATCCCACATATCCCGGAGGAGCGCCTATCAGACGGCTGATCGAGAATTTTTCCATGTATTCACTCATGTCTATCCTGATCAAGGCATCTTCGGTGTCAAACATATACCTGGCCAGTGCTTTAGCCAACTCTGTTTTACCTACACCAGTAGGGCCAAGGAAGATAAATGAACCAATTGGTTTAGTTGGGTCTTTCAGACCAACCCTGTTTCGCTGGATCGCTTTTGAGACCTTCACAATAGCTTCATCCTGGCCGATGATGACTTTCTTGAGATCATCGGTCATGCCGACCAGTTTCTTGCTTTCGCTTTGGGCAACCCTTTTTACCGGAATACCAGTCATCATGGCTACTACCTCTGCGATATCGTCATCTGTGACCGGGTATTTCCGGGTCTTTGATTCTTCTTCCCAGTCTTCTTTTGCTTTCTCAAGTTTTCTGACAAGCTTTGACTCATGGTCACGCAGGTCAGCGGCCTTTTCGTATTGCTGACTTTTGACAGCTTTATTTTTTTCTTCCTTCAGCTCTTCAATCTGAGCTTCCAGTTCTTCGATGTGTTTAGGAACGTGGATGTTTTTCAGGTGAACCCTTGCTCCAACTTCATCAAGGACGTCAATCGCCTTATCTGGGAGGAAACGGTCACTGATATAGCGATCGCTTAGTTTGACACAAGCTCTGATAGCTTCATCGGAATAGGATACATTATGAAATTCCTCGTATTTCGCTTTTATGTTGTGGAGTATATGCTCAGCTTCTTCAGCGGAAGGCGGATTGACCAGCACTTTCTGGAAACGTCTGTCAAGAGCGCCATCTTTTTCGATGTGCTGACGATATTCATCAAGTGTAGAAGCACCAATGCATTGCAATTCTCCGCGTGAGAGTGCAGGTTTGAAAATATTAGAGGCATCCAGTGAGCCGGTAGCACCACCAGCTCCCACAATAGTATGGATTTCATCAATAAACAGGATGACGTCCCTTGACTTTTCAAGTTCACCCATGATGGCTTTCATCCTTTCTTCGAACTGGCCACGGTACTTGGTGCCGGCAACGAGAGCAGCGAGGTCAAGCATGACGATACGCTTGCCGAACAGGTTTCTGCTCACCTTACGCTGCATAATACGCAACGCGAGGCCTTCAACGATGGCCGTTTTTCCCACACCGGGTTCTCCGATCAGGATAGGATTGTTCTTTTTGCGGCGGCTCAGGATTTGAGATACCCTTTCGATTTCATTTTCCCTTCCGATGATCGGATCCAGCTTGTCTTCTTCAGCAAGCCTCGTAATATCTCTGCCAAAATTGTCAAGGACAGGGGTGCGGGATTTTGAGGCGCCTCGTTTTGCACCAAATTGTCCGCCTTTGTCTCCTTCCTCTTCGTATGATCCTTCTGAATCTGATGGTCCTTGGTTCATAAAATCCTGATAGTTGCCTGATTCTTCTTGGATAACGTATTCTAATTCTGACTTATATGATTCGTAATTGATGTCAAATTCTGACAGCACCTTACTTGCGATATTATCACCGTGCTTGAGAATAGAGAGCATCAGATGCTCAGGACTGATTTCGTCACTGTTGAGGTTTTTAGCCTCGAGAAAAGTAACTTTCAGTACCCTTTCAGCTTGCCTGTTTAAAGGTACATTAGGGGAAGACCCAGGAGATTGCTCTGACCTGTTTTCCGTGATAGTGTCTTCAATCTTGAATTTCAATTCGGTAAAATCAACATCCATAGCATCCAAAACCCGGACGGCAAGATTGTCATTGTCGAAAAGCATACCTAAGAGGAGGTGTTCAGTTCCAATGTAATCATGCCCGAGCCTTAAAGCTTCATTTCTGCTGAAGGAAATGATCTTCTTGACTTTGGGAGAGAACTTTCTGTTCATGTGTGACTCGTAGAATATATTAAATTATTGTCCAATATAAGAACATTTCATAAATGTACTATATCTGTAAAACATCATCATCCAAAATGGTTCCAACAGGCATAATACGTGTATAAACCTGCCAAATCAACCTGTTGCGGAGCCATTCGTGACGATTTGTCATTAAAACATGCTACAAGAAGAAATGATATCCAACAACATCATTTTTTATGTTTTAGTTATGTTAAAATTACGATAATGCAGGTTACAGGACACTTTAAAGTCGCATCTGATGAAAGTACAAAAGGGGGTAGATGGAAATTATATGAAAATAGGGTACTTTTGTGCCCGGGCTGTTTTGAACCCGGCATTTGACATTTTCCAACCCAATCGAGATGAAGTTTACATTAGATAAACAGGACAAATATTCCCTTCTATCCCTGGACGAAGAGAATCTGAACTCCCTCATAGCTCCTGACCTCAAATCGGAATTTGTATTTCTTCGGAATGAAGGCGTACGGAATCTGATCTTTGACCTGAGTAATGTGAAGTATGTTGATTCCTCAGGATTGAGTGCTATTCTCACAGCAAATCGTCTCTGGAAGGATTATGGAAGTTATGTAATCACAGGTATAGCTCATCCCAGTGTTGAAAAACTGATCAAAATCTCCAGATTGGATACGATTCTCGCTATTATACCTACGGTGCCCGAAGCCATAGATTATGTATTTATGGAAGAGACCGAGCGCCAGATGAGTGAAGAAGCTCCTGCTTCAGAAGAAGAATAATTTTACTTTCCCGTTCATCCTGTCAACTTGGTGTCGCTCATGGATGAATTTACATTGACGATCATTGGATCCGGATCAGCATTGCCTATGAACGGTCGTCATCCTTCTGCACAGGTAATTCAATATGATGATTTGTGTTGTCTGATTGATTGCGGTGAAGGTACACAGGAGCGTCTCCGGCCAGCCGGTGTAAGAGCTTTTCTAATCGATATTATCCTCATCAGCCATTTACATGGCGATCATATTTTTGGTTTGCCTGGTTTGCTGAGTTCCTATACGCATCTTGGCCGAACAGAGCCCTTATCAATATACGGACCTGTCGGGCTAAAGGGTTTTCTGGAGTGTATTATTGGATACACAGAAATGAAGGTTTCTTTTCCATTGAGCATCAATGAAGAATCCCCCGTTGGTCCATGCAGTATCCTAAAAAGGGCGAATGTTGAAATATGGACATTTCCTTTATACCATCGTATTGCCTGTAATGGTTATTTATTCATGGAACTAAGTTCGAATATCAGGCTGAATAAAGAGCGATTACATGAATATGGCCTTACACCAAATCAGATAAAAGCTGTGAAAGGTGGAGAAGAAATAGTCCATCAGGGCAATACTATTCCTGCGTCTATCTTCATCCTGGAACCAGTAGCACCTCTCAGTTATGCTTATTGTTCAGATACAAAGTATGATCAGCGACTTCTATCGGCGATCCAAGGTGTCTCCGTCTTGTATCATGAGACTACCTTTATGAACGACCTTGAAGAAATGGCTGATCATACGGGTCACAGCACTTCGGGCCAGGCAGGGCTGATGGCTTCTGAAGCAGGTGTTTCGTGCCTGATCACCGGTCATTATTCATCCCGGTACAAGGATGTCAGGCCACTGGTGGAGGAAGCCGGAGAGAACTTCAGGCATGTAATTGAGTCGGTGGAAGGCAAAAAATACAACCTTAGGAATCTCGCTAAAGGATTAGAACAGTGAAGGTTGATGAAATAAAACGAAATGAAATAGGTAAAATGACAGGCACTCCTTAGCTTCAATATGAAAAAGTAATATATTTGCGCCCTCAATGCGCAAAAGAGCGTGATCATGATAGCGTAGCTCAGCCGGTAGAGCAACGGCCTTTTAAGCCGTGGGTCCTGGGTTCGAATCCCAGCGCTGTCACCACAAAGCACTTCATAATGTGGAGTGCTTTTTTTATTTTGGGGCCATCAACCTTTTCCGATGATGGTTGTTAGCGAAGGATATCAATTAACTCAAAATCATACCAATTATGAAAAAATGCGTATTCCTATTTATGTTTTTCGCGCTTGGGGCGACCGTCCTGCAGGCACAATTACAGACTCCTGCTCCTAGTCCTGCTGCCAAAGTTGAGCAGAAGATTGGTCTTGTGGACGTGAGTGTAGAGTATTCCCGTCCAAGTAAGAAGGGAAGAAAGATATTTGGCGATGTTGTACCATACAATGAAGTTTGGCGCACAGGAGCTAACTCAGCTACCAAGATCACCTTTGGTGATGATCTGATGGTAGGCGGTGCTGAAGTAAAAAAGGGAAGTTATGCATTGCTGACTAAACCAGGCGAAAAGACATGGTCCATTATGTTATACCCGCATGTGTCAACAAGCTTTGGGAGCTACCTTGAGTCTGCTGTTGTGCCAACTACATTTACAGTAGATGCGTACAATATGCCAGAGGGTACAGATGTAGAAACCTTTATGATCGGCTTTGACAACCTGACTAATCATGGAGGTACTTTATACCTTCTTTGGGAAAGAACATTTGTAGGTATTGACATCAAGGTGAATACAGACAAAGCTGTTGAAGCAAGTATCGCTAAAGTAATGGCGGGCCCTTCTGCAAACGATTATTTTTCTGCTGCGTCTTATTACTACGCTGAGAAAAAAGACCTGAATAAAGCACTGGAATGGGTTAATACATCTATCTCCATGAATAATGAAAAATACTGGGTATTGAGAACCAAATCATTGATCCAGGCTGATATGGGTGACAAGAAGGGTGCCATCGAAACTGCAACCAAATCTCTTGAGTTGGCTAAGGCAGATGATAATCCTGACTACGTAAGGATGAATGAAGCATCCATTGCTGAGTGGAAGAAAAAATAGTCTATTGATACAAGCATCATCATAAGCTTAATCAAAAGGTCCGGATTGTATTACAGTCCGGATTTTTTTTGTGAGAGGTGAGAGGTGAGAGGTGAGAGGTGAGAGGTGAGAGGTGAGAGGTGAGAGGTGAGAGGTGAGAGGTGAGATTTTGGGAAATCAAGGTAAGTATTTTGAGGAATTGAAAATGCTAACTCATGTCTATCGACTCACGACTCACGATTGACGTATCATCGCTCACAAATGGGTAACCAGATCAAGTTTTTTGCCGGGTAGATTTTAGAATCAGATCAATCAGTAAACCCGTGATGACTACGCCTCCGCAGCCAATCACATTGTACCATAAAAAACCGATATCAGTGGTCCAGTAGCAAACCAAGACGATCGTCTGTGCAATCAAAGCAGCTATAAAAACTGCAGTGGATGTCATGCTCCGTATGAGAAAGGCGCTCAGGAAAATTCCCAGCACAGTGCCATAGAAGATGGAGCCAATAATATTAACAAACTGGATGAGGTTTTCGAACAGACTGCCTATGCTGGCGAAGCCAATGGCAATGAGACCCCACATGACTGTAAACAATTTGGAGGCGATGACATAATGCTTTTCGCTGGCTTCTTTGTGGATCAGACGTTTGTAAATATCTACAGTCGTCGTCGCCCCAAGCGCATTGAGTCCGGAAGCGGTCGCTGACATGCCGGCTGCAATGATGGTGGTGATCAGCAGGCCAATAAAACCATGTGGCAGATAGTCTATGATAAATCGAAGGAAAACATAATCTTTATCGTTGGATTCAACTTCGGGCAGGTTTTTTTCAATCAACACTTTTGCTTCTGCTCGCAATGCTTTTTCTTTCGCAACACTTGCATCCAGAAGTGTCTTTTCCGGATAAGTTTGTTCACCAGCCAATACTGGTGCATATATGGCTTGTCTGTTTTGATGTTCAAGTTTCCATTCTTCCTGCAGTTGGGTATAGGCAGGGCCTGCTGTCGTCTCCAGGATATCTTTTTCTACATGGGAATTGAAAAACAATGGGGAGGCCCGGAACTGATAGAAGACAAACACCATGACGCCTGCGAGCAGAATAAAAAACTGCATCGGAATCTTGAAAAACGCATTGAACATCAGGCCTAGCCGGCCATCCCGGATCGATTGACCAGAAATGTAACGTTGGGCTTGCGACTGATCAGTTCCGAAATAAGCCAGGGCCAGGAATGTTCCTCCTGTGATCCCGGACCAAAAGGTATACCGGCTGTTCCAGTCAAGGCTGAAGTCAACCACATTGAGACGGCCATGTGCTCCGGCAATGTACAAAGCATCGACCATACCCATACCCTGTGGTAATGAATGGAGTGTAATGATGAAGGCTGTAATGATGCCGCCGATCATCACGGCCATCTGGAGTTCGTGCGAGGCGCTTACTGCTTTTGTTCCACCTACCGTGGTATAGAAGGTAACTACCACACCCATGATGATAATCGTCAGGTTAAGATTCCATCCAATGATACTCGAGAGAATAATGGCTGGTGCAAAAATGGTAATCCCTGTGCCCAAACCGCGTTGTATCAGGAAGAGAAAGGCAGCCAGCATGCGTGTTTTCAAGTCAAACCGTTGTTCGAGATATTCATAGACCGTAATCACTTTCATGCCTATAAACCGCGGAATGAAAATGATACAGATGATGACCATGGCGATGGGCAGACCAAAATAGAACTGGACAAAACGCAACCCATCATCAAAGGCCTGTCCGGGTGTAGAAAGGAATGTAATCGCGCTCGCTTGAGTCGCCATCACCGAAAGGCCTACGGTCCACCACCTGGTCGTATGGCCACCCATGAGATAAGCATCTATGTTTTTATTCTTACGTGTTTTCCATATGCCATAGGTGACAATAAAAACAGTAGCGCTGATCAACACAATCCAATCTAGTGAACTCAT
>JANNSS010000232.1:0-2352 GCA_031402955.1 Saprospiraceae bacterium | reverse complement strand
CTTTGCTATATTGGCCCATGTGCTTACGATCGTATCTTCCTTCATTGCTCCACTCATTATTTACCTGGTAAAAAAAGATGAGTCGCCGTATGTTGCCGAACATGCTAAAGAAGCTTTGAATTTTCAAATCACCATGTTTATTTTATACATCATCTCTTTCATTTTAATTTTTATATTGATTGGTATTTTATTCATCTGGTTATTGTCTGTTGCCAACCTGGTACTTATTATAGTTGCCACTATTAAAGCCAGTGAAAATAAAATGTACCGCTATCCATTTAATTTAAGGCTGATTAAATAAGTGAAACCTGTTTGCTGCTTTGCTTAATAAATACTCTTTAATCTTGTTATAGCAGCATGATGGACCAACTTTTTTTTAATCGCAAATATCAAATGGCTGAACTATATCCGGGTGTAGTTAAATCGAGTAGGAAGGTAGCGGTTATTCCGCTACCTGTCCTCTCACACCACCGTACGTACCGGTCTGGTATACGGCGGTTTGTTAGAATAATTTTAGTTGATGCTCTGTTTTCCAGTAATAATAGTTAGAGAATCCCACATATCCAAGTCTCTGAAAATACTCATTATTCAGCGTTGTACACAATATCGGGCTATGTGCTACACGACAGTAACCAAGGCTACTGTTTCCCCATTGATAGGCTTTCCAAGGGCTTACCCCCAACTTGACCAGGTTACTGATTTTCGTTCCGGGCTTTTTCCATTGCTTCCAGATACCCATTCTCAATCTTACTCGTACCATTTCATCTAACCGCTTCATCAAGCTCTTTGCAGTGGCTATCGAAAAGTAATTCACCCATCCTCTTACCACCGCTTCGATCTTCTTTATTTTCTCCGCTGCATTCGATGGATCGTTGCGCTTCGTTTTGCTTCTCAACTTTTCCTTTATCCGTTCCAAGGCTTTCGGTGCTATTCTAATCTTCCATTCTCCATCGTTACGATAAAAAGAAAAACCCAGCAGCGTGCTTTGATGAGGTTGGCTGATCTTCGTCTTTTCCCTGTTTACTGTTAGCTTTAGCTTTCCTTCTATATACTTCGTGATACTTTCCAATACCCGATGGGCGGACTTCTCACTCTTCACATAAATGCTACAATCATCCGCATAGCGTACAAAGCTGTGTCCTCTCTCATGCAACTCCTTATCCAGTTCATGCAACATGATGTTGGAAAGCAACGGGCTTAGCGGTGATCCCTGAGGGGTGCCCTCTATCCGTTGGCTCACCAGACCTCCTTCCATGATACCACTGTTTAAGTAACTGCGTATAAGCTTGAGCGTCCGCTTGTCTGCTATGCGCTTAGCCAGCAGACCCATCAGTTTGTCATGATTCACTGTATCGAAGAACTTTTCCAAATCCAGTTCTATTATCCATTCTTTCCCTTCGTCAAGATACTTTTTTGCCTGTAGCACTGCCTGATGTGCATTGCGCCCCTCTCTGAATCCATAGCTGTATGCCGAAAATTCCGGCTCGTACTTAGGACTTAACCATTGTGCTATGGATTGTTGAAATAGCCTGTCCAAAACCGTAGGGATTCCTAACATTCTCATCCCGCCCTGTTGTTTAGGTATTTCTACTTTCCGAACGGGGGAAGGACGATAACTGCCTTCCAAAATACTTTGTTTCAGCAATGGCCAATTCCCTTCGAGGTATCCACGAAGTTCATCGGTTTGCATACCGTCGATGCCGCCGGCACCATGATTGCTTATTACAGGCTTCATGGCTTTTTGCACATTTCTAAAATCAAGTACTTCTTCTAACATAAATACTACTAAAAAAAAATTAACACCCGGCGTTGCCTTTACTGGTCGTGTAGCTTAGCTAAACCCCTCCTGCATTTTACTGTTGGTTTCCGACCTATCCTCATGTAGGTAGTTCGCTCAAGTGTTTCGGCTGTAAACGCTTCACTACAGATTTCATAATTACTTCGCCAATTCCAACATTCAGTCCTTCGGTTTGTTTGTGAGACCCTCATCTGGTTCCTTTAAATCGGTGGATGACTCGTTTCTGACCTACTACGACCTCTGCTGACTTCTGCTCCATAACGAAGAATCGTTGGCAGACCTCCCAAGGTAAGTGTCACGCTTTCCATTCATGTAGCCTCTTCATTTACGTAGTGACAATCCGTGCAGTATAGGGCTTTTGTTTCTTTTGCAACATCGCCCTCGTCACCACGCCTGATATGAAATTTCTGTTCGTAGGCTCGAATGTTTGTCTCCGGCTTTCTTCAGATTCGTGGTCGCCCACGACACCCTTGCCATTGACTAATACTTCCTACTGCAAAGCGTATTAGGGACTTGCACCCTTAAGCTGTTAACACATACTTGGCACACAAAAA
>JANNSS010000231.1:0-4606 GCA_031402955.1 Saprospiraceae bacterium | reverse complement strand
GGAAAAATATTCAGGCTCAATGGCAAGGGTTTGCCTTCCGTACAAGCGTATGGAAAGGGAGATGAGTTGATCTACGTCAATATCTGGACCCCAAGGAAAATCTCCGAAGACGAAAAGAAGATCCTGGAGAAACTCAATGCATCTCCCAATTTCAAACCACAACCCAGCAAGACAGAGAAAGGATTTTTCGAGCGGATGAAAGATTATTTTGCTTGATCCGCGCTACCTTCATAGCCTTCACTTTTCTGCTCACACTCAGTGCTTGTGACAGAGACGTACTTGTGTCTGAAAAATGGAAATGGAAAGATCACCAATGGATGAATGGAGATAAAAAATCATTTGTCATGGAAGCGTTGGATACTACCACCGTGTATCAAATGGATCTCCAGCTTAGTCATGAAGAAGCCTACAAATACCAAAACCTGTATATCAAGACACTGACGAAATATCCTTCCGGTAAAGAAGTGTCATCCGTTACTTCACTGGAGTTGATCAATGATGATGGTTCATGGGCAGGTGATAAAGGTGAAGGTGGACGCAAGGTGGATATTCCTTTACAACACCGATTTACGTTTCCCGAAGTGGGTTCCTATACCTGGACAGTCGAACCCTATATGCGTATGGATACGGTGGAAGGCATTAATAGCCTGGAGGTCACCTGTCGCCAAGTCAAGGAATAGTATCAACACCACGGCGATGACAATTCCTGCATGGGCGCAACAGATGGATCAATGGGCTGCTGAAGGAATCCCCTTTTTGTTTATCCTTGATTTTGAATTGAAAGCACCAATGGTCATTCCGTTGAATGACATTGATAGTGATCATGCATCAGGCATACAATTTCAAATCAACAAGGTCAGAGCAGCAGCTCCATCAAATCCTCATGATATAAGTTTTTCAAAAATCCCTGTTTCATTTGAGCAATACCAGCATGGATTCGATCAGGTACTGAAAGCCATCAAAGCAGGTGATACGTACTTACTTAATTTGTGTTACTCAACTCAAATGATCGGCCTGCCTTCACTCAAAGAAATATTTGATGTCGTCAGTGCTCCATACAAACTCTACGTGCCCGGAAAATTTGTAGTCTTCTCTCCTGAACAATTTGTTTCGATAAAGGAAGGCATCATTCGCACCTATCCGATGAAGGGCACCATCGATGCTTCACTTCCGGATGCAGAGGCCACATTGCTTGCAGATATCAAAGAGCAGGAAGAACATGCCACCGTCGTGGATTTACTTCGCAATGATCTGAGTATAGTGTCCCGCAAAGTGACCGTAGACCAATACCGTTACATCAGTAAAATTACCACGCCTACAAAATCATTATTGCAATGCAGTTCTGCCATCAGCGGAATCCTCGAAGATGAATTTGCCGGCAGGCCCGGAAGCATCATGCATGCCTTACTTCCTGCAGGTTCTGTCACCGGCGCCCCAAAAAAGAAAACCGTCGAACTGATCACGGAGATCGAACTTGAGCCACGCGGTTATTACACAGGAATCTTTGGTGTCTTTGATGGAAAGAACCTTGACAGCGCCGTCATGATAAGGCTCATCGAAGAGCGTGGTGATGGATATTATTATCGGAGTGGTGGCGGGATCACGTATCGTAGTGTGGCAGAGCAGGAATATCAGGAGATTTTGGATAAGGTTTATATACCTCGCTGACCCCTCTGACCCCCTACCCCCTGGAAGGGGGAGCTGAATGCCGTTGTAAGAGCGCCGCGGTGAGCCGAACCGTTTGCTCCTGCGACCCAGAGGAAAGGAATGCCGTTGCAGGAGCGTCGTGGTGAGCGGAGTCGAACTATTTGCTCCTGCGACCAAGAGGATTCCTAATGCGATTCTCTCTCTTGGCTTAGTAGGAACCGCGGCAGATAATCTGGGTTGCCTTGGCCAGATATCATTCAACTCCCCCTTTCAGGTCGAAGCGCAGCGCAGATCCCGCACCGGCAGTGTAGCGGGAGGGTAGGGGGTCAGACGGATCATCTTCCTTTATCTTACATTCCGTATTTTTATCCCACGCATATCAATTCACCTTCCTCCTGTGCCTCTATTCTTCGAAACCATCTGCATCCGTGACGGACATCCACAGCACCTGGATTGGCACCAGCGCAGAGTGGATGCTACATTAAACCATTTCTTTCCTTCCACACAGCCGGAAGAAAATACATTTCATCTTCTTGAAATACTTTCCTCTTGTTCGATTCCTACAACTGGATTGTATAGATGCAAAATAATCTATGACCTCAATTCCATTTCCGTTGAGTTTTTTCCATACACCCCGAGGTTAATTAGTTCCCTTCAACTCATCGAGATGCCAGCAGGCTATGACTACAGGTATAAATACGCTGATCGAACAGTCCTTGAACATTTATTTTCTCAACGCAGAGATGCAGATGATATTCTCCTCACCCGCGATGGCTGGATCACCGACACATCGATAGCAAGTATTGCATTCCGAAAAGGAAATCGCTGGTACACTCCATCTATCCCTTTATTAGCAGGCACCACATGGAAGCGACTCGTATCGGGTGGCGTTTTAATTCCACGGCCGATACATCGAGACGATCTGCTGAGATATGATGCATTCCTCATTTTCAATGCGATGAATGAGTGGGATATAAACGAGCATGGTATACGATCAATCCTGATCGATTGATCCCCCTTTGATTTTTTACTGCGCCTCTGCGTCTCTGCGCGCAAATCTTTTGATTTTTCTTACAACTCACCCCCGGCCCCTCTCTTTTTGCAAAGAGATCTGCGGTACGCATTTGATTTTCTGAAGAGAGGGGTGTGTAATTTTACGAATACACATGCCTTTCTTCTTTTATCAATGAATATTTTTCCATAGTAACTCCCCTCTCTTTTTTCGGATCACATGCTTACACATAGCCATTTTTAAGAGAGGGGCGGGGGGTGAGTTATGCAGGAGCAAAAGAGGGGCGTGTTTATTCGTCCTGCAAAATCATGCGTCGTACTGAAAATCAAGCACCCTCTCTTCCTTGCGTATCAAATGCGTACAAGAGATCAAGTTAAAGAGAGGGCGGGGGGTGAGTTATAGAAAGGGCATGGGGTGTTATGCAGAAGCAAAAAACGTAGTCATGAAAAATCTGATAGCTGACAGCTGTTAGCTCAATATAAGCTCATCATACCTGAAAATCACATCCATCCCCTTGCCCTGGAAATAAGCACGTGTCTCTTCTTCAGAACGATCCGTGGTAGCGAGCACAAAATCGCCGCCCCATGCACCTAGTGATTTCACACATCCCCAGTAGTCAGGGAATTCTTTGCTTTGGACAGTAGGTAGCCCCAGGATGTCTGCGACCAGGTTCTCATGCTGGCGCACGAGAGATTCAAATTCTTTCAAGGTGGAAGCAGTATTGATGCTTTCTGTCAACCTTGACACTTTATCAACCGAACCATTGAGACCGGCTTTGGATTGATGATATTTTTTGAGGGCTTCCCTGCTATTCTGCTTGCGGCCGAGATAGATCAGGAAGAGTTGTTTTTTGAAGGACGGGTCAAAGTCTGCGCCGTCGATATGCAGCTCATCTTCGAGCAACTGGTATAACACTGGTCCATCAGCATCTGCACATGCTATGTCATAGCCTGAACCACCAAAAGTGTCGAAAAGTAAAATGTAAGGATTGACTTCCGCCCATTGAGCCACGCACCATACGAGGGTAGAGCTGCTGCCCAATCCCCAGTCGCGGTCAAACTCAAGATATGTCTCTACGGTATATCTGCGCCACTGGCTGAGAAACTCAGAATTCTGGCGACAAGCACCTCTTAATAATTGCTGTATGCCGTTGGCGATGTCTTTGTCTGTGCTGTCGATCGGATCGAAAGCCATCAGGTCAAAGCTGCCGGAGAACCAAAGATTCCCTTTTCGATCGTAGGATTTCCAGGTGATTTCGCTGCCGGGACGCTCACTGACATTCATCGACTGTCCCAGCTTGCAGGGCAGCGCCAGCGACACAGCCCCGTTGAGGACGAGGTATTCGCCGGTAAGGAGGAGCTTACCATTCGCTTTATAGTGTCGTTTTGTCTGAACAGCCATGGGTAGGGGGCAAAGATAATATTGGTTCTCATAAGGTGATCCGTGTGACCGACTTTTCGGCCGTTAGATCGATCCTTCCGAAGCCCATCCATGAAGGGACTCCGAAAAAATCCGTTTTGTAATGCGGCAAGATATATACTTTTTATTTATATATAATCATGCTATATGAAATTAAATTTGGTAAAAGAGCAAAATACGGATATCCGGCCCTTCGCATTCTCCCAAAGTAGGCATTAAAAATGATGATAAAAATTAGTTTCTTTTAAGGAAATTCTAATCTGATTTGACTTGATATAACATCTCAAGTCCCCTTTAGGGGATTT
This sequence comes from Saprospiraceae bacterium, assembly GCA_031402955.1. Taxonomy (GTDB): domain Bacteria; phylum Bacteroidota; class Bacteroidia; order Chitinophagales; family Saprospiraceae; genus Opimibacter. The sequence goes on along the minus strand of JANNSS010000231.1, from coordinate 223 downwards.
AGGGGCAAACGAATCACTGGATTTGAGGGCAAGTATCTAAGGTGATTTAGTCGCGTTTCGTAGAACTCCATCGCAACCATTATTGTTATTTCGTATTCTTGAGACACCAACTATACTAACCTACTAACCTACTAAGCTCCTAAGCGACTAAGCACTTTATAATAATGACATACGATAACTTTACCATCAACGCCCAGGAAGCCATTCTGGCAGGACAACGACT
>JANNSS010000230.1:0-12550 GCA_031402955.1 Saprospiraceae bacterium | reverse complement strand
GAAGCCAGCGAACAGTTAAGTTGCGAGTATGAAGGTGACCCGATGGATATCGCTTTCAATGCGCGCTTCTTCATCGAGCTGCTCAACGCACTTGGCCAGGAAGAAATCCACATGACCATGTCCGTACCCAGTAAGCCCGTCCTGATCTATCCTGACGAGCAAATGGAAAACGAAGAAGTCATGATGTTGATCATGCCTGTGATTATCTATTAGTGAGACGTGAGACGTGAGACGTGAGGCGTGAGGCGTGAGGCGTGAGGCGTGAGTGGTGAGTGGTGAGTGGTGAGTGGTGAGTGGTGAGACGTGAGACGTGGGACGTGAGGCGTGAGGCGTGAGGCGTGAGAGAAAGTCGTGAGAGAAAATTTAAATACTCTGGTAGCTGGTAGCTCATTACTGATAGCTGATAGCTCAACATCAATTGATGAGATATCGAAAATGCACATTGGCTGTCCTGCCGAGCAACTCCGTCTGACTGGTGATATAGACTTCATTGTCAGCTCCTCTTGATATTTTACCTAAGTGTTGAAGGTCGCTGATGTTCTGGTTGTTGGTTGCATTGATCAGGGACACACCGATCATCGCCGGTTGTTTAAAGAGCAGGAAAGAAAAATCCAATCCAAGGTCAAGACTAAAATAAGATGGAAGATATCGTTGCACAGCGCTAAAGTCCTCCATGCCAATTCCATTTCTGCCATCCAGGCGAACCAGGCTGAGATAAGGCGCTTTACTTTTATAGGTCAATAGTGTTGATGCCCTGAATTTTCCGAATGAATATGTACCAGATGCTTTCACCTGGTGTCTTCTGTCCTCCTGCGGAGCAAAATAGGATCCGTTAAATAACATCTCATAGCGCTCCTCAATTTTGCTGAGCGTATACAGTACAGAGGCTTCCACTTTTTTCTTTTTATATAAGAGCGTCAGATCAATACCATAGGTGCGCCCATCGCCGGTAAACAATCTGTAAAAATCATCTGATCCCTGGTGTCCATGGGAGGGATCCGGCATGAGCGATCTGACACGTGCCAGGCCATCCGATTTTTTATAGTACAACTCAGCATCAAAGCTTATAAATGAAGCATTGTACCCGGCACCAATCATATACTTATCGGATTTCAGCACAGGATAGTCATCTTCCGGATCGCTTAGCACCTGGTACGTTAATTCTCTGCCAAAACGATCCTCAATAGTCAATGTCCTGACCGTTTGTAGATTCTTTGAATACGAAGCTCTCAGGCTATACTGATCGGTGATGTTGTAATGAAGGCGAAAATTAGGTAACGCATAAACATTACCCGTACTCTTCAGATATGTAAATCTGCTGCCGATCGCCCAGTTGAGCTTGTTCCATGCGTTCCCTGAAATCTCTCCAAACGTACTGGCTTCAACCTCCTCCTGAATCTGTGTCAGATAAGGCGCATTGTTTTCCTTTGCTGTGAAATCAACAGTGTGCTTTTGAAAATCAACTCCGCCTGTTATTGTTGTCTGCAAATCGGTTTTGTATTCAACAAATCCTTTTATGCCTGTTGACACCAGGTTGCTTTGCTGAAATCCTGAATTTTCATTGATCTGGATATCGCCAAATCGCTCTTGTTCGATCACGGATGCATAGTTGACATCTTTATCAAACATGGAATGAAAAGCGCTGATGTGCATGGACGAACTGATACCCAATGGGGTCTCCAATCCTGCCGATATCCCTCTGTTTTTCCAGATATCCGTGCTTGTAAACATTTGTTGCACAGCAATCACCTCCTGGTGGAGCGCTTCGATTTCAAAATCCGTATTGGTGGTATTGTCTACTTGATCCCGGCTTTCAAAAAAATTAAAACGGAGTGTGCTTTCTTTTCCCGGTTTGACGACCAGTCCCAGATTGATATCATAAAAATCGGATGTTGGAGCCTGGCTGGTTGTCCATTCATTTTCTCCGTTATATTTTCCGGGGAGTCTGAAATTGCTGGAGGTGCTGTCACTGAGTGCTTCGTTTAGTATAGCCGTATGAGATAACCTTCCTCCTGCGAGTAGATATATGTCTGGTGCAAGTTTCAACTCGGTGGTCAGCGCTGTTTGCAATAAATCTGTATCCAAAATAAGTTTTGATTTGGGTGTTGCCCTTTGGGATTGAGCTTGGATCATGCCATCGATGCGCCCACCGTATTGAATCGGGAGGTTGTTTTTATAGACATCGACGGATGAAAAATACTGGCCGTTGAACGGGCTGAAAATATTATAAAAATGGTACGGATCATAGACGGGAATCTCATCCATGATGATGAGGGAATTGCCGGCATCTGTCCCACGGATGCGAATACCTCTGTCGGAAGAAAAGTGTGTATAGGAAGTCAGATTGGTTAACAATCGTTCCGCATTCCAGGTCAGCAGTTGTGTCTCTGAAATAAACTGATAACCATCCAGATCGGTAGATTGCTCAGCATAATCCTGTCCTATGAGCCGATAGGGGACGATGACGATCACTTCCTTTAATGGAACCTCGCTGATGTCCAGTTTTACATGTATGCTTCCCTGGAGGGCTTTATGTACAGACATGATTTTTGGCTTGAAGCCCAGATAACTAATGGTAACATTGCCGGAGGTGTCTCGCAACGGAAGAATAAAGCGGCCGCTTTCATCGGTATTGCATCCTGCATTTGATTTGTCTGCCACGACAGTTGCATAAGGCAAGGGCTCTCCTGTTTTTGCATCGGTGATAGTACCGACTAATACGGCGAGCATCTGGTTTTCGTCCAGAGGATCTTCGCGGCGCAACATTAATTTATTGCCATCAACGATTTGGTAGGTGATCCCTGAATGGTTCAGTAAACGATATAACAATTCCTGTATGGAAGAAATCTCTGATCCAACATTTCTGATGGAGTCGAGTGTTGGGACCAGTTCTGGAGCAATCGCGACATCTACTTTATACTGACCTGCTATCCTATCTATAAACGAATCAAACCCTGCATTCTGCCCAAAGGAAAAATGCGGTCCGGTAAGGAGCAGTAATACAATTCCGGTGCGGAATAGATGCATAGAGGATTATCGCGATATAGTAACGGTCTTTCCTTTGGTTGTTGATTTGAGATGTAGTGGCCAGGTGATCAGGTATAGTGCATTTTCGAGATCGCCGGATTCAAAAAGGCCTGTGTATTTCATGTCCTCAAGTCCGGCTTCGAGTTTAACATCGATGCCATATTGGCGTTCCAGTTCGCTGATGACATCCGCTAATGGCTGGTTTTCATAACTGAATTTACCTTCCATCCATTCCGGTGTTTCTGCAATCACATCAAAGGTTGAGCGTTTTAGCTTCTTATCCGATTTAGTTTGTGTGGCACTTTCACCGAAGGTAATGATCTGTTGATCTTTTGGTGACGATTCAACTTTGACTTTTCCGGTGTAGCATGAGACTTCAAATCGACCGTCTCTGGCTATTACATTAAAACTCGTACCGAGTACTGTCACGGTTCCATAATCGGTGTGGACTGTAAATGTGCTGCCTTTTTGTACTTTGAAAAAAGCTTCTCCTTCGAGGTACAAGACGCGATCCTGATTAAAGCTTTTATGCCGATAGGAAATTGAGGACCCTGCATTGAGTGTTACAGCACTTTCTTCGGGTAATACAACCTCTTTCTTTTCACCGGCATTTGCCATTGATTTCTCAGATGCTGTCAGATTGCTGATCCATACAAAGAGCGCAAGGGTAGCTGCTGCCGCAAGTCCCCATATCCATAGTGGCTTCAGGTTTTTCTTTGTCCGCTGTTGTGTACCGGACTTGATGCTGTCGTGTATTCTATCCCACAATTCGGTTTTAGCGGCAGGGGACAAATCATCTATACCAGATCCGGTCAGCGACAAAACAATCTTGCGCGCTTCTTCAACGGTCCCTTTTTTTTCTACATGACGTGCAATCCAATTTCTCCATTCCGCATCACCCTCTCCATGACGGACCCACCGGATGAAAGAATCTTCACCGGCAAGGTTTATGGACGTATAGGATGTGAAATGTTCGTTCATTTTTGGTTGTACCTAAAAGGTAAATAATTCATCCAGCAAATCATCACGTGTTGCTGTTGTGTAGTTGATATTGCATAGTCCGGTCCCGCTGGTCATCATGCTGACACAATTTCCCTGTATATCGGAATCGTCGATGTGGCCTCTTTTGAGAGCACAATGTCCCAGTTCATGAAACACCAGGAATTCGCGTTCGAGCTCATCGGCGTCATCCCAATAAAACTTATCGATGATGACGATATTCGGTTCCTTCTCGGTATGTCCGCATTGCCCGATCACATTCGGCGTTGTGATAACACGGATATCCCCGGAGATCATCATTTCTTCATAATCAATGACCACATTCCGAAGGGCTGCTTCGGCAGCAAACCGGTCAAAATACTCCTGGAGTGGTACATCGATGAGATACTGAGGCTCTTCGTCTTTGACACAGGACCCATTGATCAATAAGGAGGCTGTCAAAAGGATAGCTACGAGATTTCTGCTTTTTATCATTTTTCTTTCTGTCTAAAGTTTGTAATCCTTGATAGCAAGCCGGTCATCTTTGATTTTGTCCCACCTCCCATATTGAAGAGAGCCTCTGCCATATAGAGCCATTGGCCTTGCTTTTGTACTCATATCCATAACATTAAAAGGATGGCAATCGTTATCAATTCCTTCCGTAAGGCTGCAAGAGCGCGGGTGACCAGGTTTCTGGCTGACTGGTAGTTGAGGTCCATAACCCGGGCTATTTCCTCGTATTCCATCTGCTGAAAATACTTCATGTGGATAATTTCCCGCTGGCGGTCGCTGATCTGAGCCATGGCATGTTCCATTTTATGTCGCTGTTCCTCTTCTTCTTCCGATAGCATCCATTGTACTTCGTGATCGGTCGTGATCCGGTCATCCAGGTGTCCGTCCTCAAGGGGAATGGTCTCGAGGTTGCTTTTGGGGCCTTTATCAAATATCCTGCGTCGAAGGGAAACCATCAGGTATGCTTTCCCGGATGCCGGGACAGAAAGCCCGCTTCGGCTATTCCAGAAAGAAAGGAACATATCGTGGATCGCGTCTTTAACCTTGTCCTCATCGTGGCACAACACCATACCATATCTGTACAACCCACTGATGTGGAGGTTGTACAGCTCCTGCAGGGCCTGCATGTCCCCGGACTTTAGGTTTTCCCAGTGATTTGTTTCCTCCATGAGGGCTTTACGTCCGGTTTCCGTGGTGTCTAATGCTTCGGTTAATCTTCTTTTCTCCAGCTGAAAAGGATAACGAAGTGGTTTAGATCTCTTGTATATCTCAATAGTCCGCTGCTTTACCTTTCAGCCTATTCGGTAAAGATAGGGCGTTTCATATCCTTAGACCTTGATTGCATCAGTTCTTTTAAGAGCAGCCGTTTATTCATAAATTAATTAGAGGTATGCCGTTGGAGGAGTTTGCTCCTGCGACCACCTGGATACTCAAGGAAATTCCAATAGAGAATCTAAATTGGAATTCTCATGGTCGCAGGAGCAAACTCCTGCAACGGCCATGGCTGATTTGTTTTTGTGTAGGGGTTCCCTGCTGGAATGATCCCTACCCGGATCATTCCTCCCGATGTACAAAATACATCGCCATCTCCCCCTTTCCTTTTGCCTGGATCATGCCGCGTGGTATAAACACCAATCCAGGTGTATCCTTGATGTGCTGATAGGTTGCCTCTGATATATTCACATGACCTACTTCGCCACTGCTCTCCATGCGGCTCGCGATATTGACGGTATCGCCCCAGATGTCGTATTGAAATTTCTTTACGCCGACGATACCGGCCACCACCGGTCCGGTGTGTATCCCCACGCGCATTTGAAATGAAGGTTGGTCTTGCACTTCTTTTTCCCTTTTGCGGTTGATGATGAAATCCTGCATCTCGAGGGCTGCATGCACGGTATCGAGTACACTCGCCGTATTGTTGATCGGGATTCCTGCTGCCGCCATGTAGGCATCGCCAATGGTCTTGATTTTTTCGATACCGTATTTCGTCATGATATGGTCAAAGGCTTTAAAACAGGTGTTGATTTCTGCAACAAGTTCTGCAGCCGTCAGTGCTTCTGCAATGGTGGTAAATCCTTTAAAATCTGAAAAGATGATGGAGGCAACATCATGATGCATCGCTTCTGCATATCCCTTTTGTTTTAGTTCCTCTGCCACGGAGGCCGGAAGAATATTTAAGAGCAGGCCCTCGGAGATATCTTTTTCCTTTTGAATTGCTGTACGTGATTTGTGAACATATCTCAGGCGGCTATAGATTCCAATTGCTCCCAGAAGAATAAAAATCCCAACATACAGATACCGGTTTCGGGTGTTTGTAATCCGTTCGGTTTTAAGTGTGGCATCAAGTTTATCTAACTCTAGTTGCTGGATCTGCCGAGCCTTCTTTTCCGATTCGTACTTTTCCATCATTTCGGTGACGGCCTTTACTTTTTCTTCACTGAGATATTGATTGTTGAGTTCGATAAATGCCAGAAGGTAGGTGTAGGCTTGTTTGAAATCATTAAACCTGGCGTGGAGGGAAGCGCGTTCCTTCTGAACCTTAGCTAGATTTTCCGTGCTTTTCAATTCGGTCGCCACGATGTATGTTGTATCCAGCCTGTCGATGGCTTTTTTATAGTGGCCCCGCTCAGCATCCACGTTGCTGAGGTTGATAAGGAGGTCCATGTATTCATCCGTCAGATTTATCTTACGCGCTATCGGTGCGGCCCGGGATAAAAAATAATAGGCGCTATCGAGGTCGCCTGTCATGCCTTTCAAGCTACCAAGGTTGCCAAGGCTTGTCAGTAAATTATTGGTATCCTTGTCTCTATCAGCCTCAAAATAGATTTGACGAAACGTCTGACCAGCCGTGGACATCTGTCCCATAGAGGCCTGGGCTATGGCAAGATTGTTGAGGATCGTATATCGGAATTCGTGATCCTTCCATTCGGGATTCCATAGCGCCAGGGCCACACGGCTGACCGAATCCACACGGTCAAATTCTTCTATGGAGAGATAGATGTTCGTAAAGTTGGCCATGATCGCCATCAGGATGTTGCTGTCACATGCGGGTTGATACTGCTCCATGGCCCAGAATAATTCATTCAGGGCGACATCCGCTTTTCCAAGTTTATCCTGATAGGAAGCGAACATGACCCTGCTGAAAATCTGTTGGCATATTTTCCCATGGTGGCGATAGACATGAAACAATGAATCCGCTAAGGCTGACCTGAGTTCAAAATTCATTTCCTGATCCTTTCGCAGTGACTCCATGGTGCTGTCAGCCCATGTGAGATCGGCGATGGTCCCGGTCTGAGCGAAAGACTGCGTAGACATCCACCCTGCCAGAATGAATGCCACAAAACAGGACATGAGATATCCCGGCTGGATATTGTGTTTAAAAGAGAATGACGTCACAAGTCGCGATCAAACAGGATCATCTCCTACCTTCTTCTTGGTAAAGACCCAGGAACCGACCGAACCGTCTTTGAGGGTAATATTAAAGTTGAGTGCCCATGAATTGCTTGATGTGTCCATTCCAAAATCAACTGTATAGTAATTCGCCTGTTGCTGTCTGTTCTGGCCGATCAGATCGCTTACCGTAATTGCATTTGTTGTTGTACTGGCGTTGACGGATAAGTTGGATGTGGTGTTTATACTGGCAGTCACCTGAAACAGCATGATATTGCGATTAGACGTCAGATACCCGAGGATGATAAAACCCACCTCGCTTTCGGGATTACTCGGATTGGAATAAATGCTGGTGGGTGCAGGCTGATAAACTCCGTAAGCGGGTAATGAACCCTGTAAGACCTGGTTGAGATTGGACAAAGACATAGAGGAGTGGTTTTCGTTATGCTAGAATCAATTGACCTCTGTAAGTTAATATAAAATCTGATTTCATCTGGTGAGAACCATGTTGCCGATCATTTGCTGGTCAATAAAACAGTATTGCTTCCTTTTGCTCCTTTGTATCATCTGAACTAATGATCTACATCAGTTGATTTGAGACGGGTTGCAGGTAGTTTTACGGAATCTCTAAAGCCCTTTTAAAATATTTTGCTACCAGATTGAGTACAAAACCGTGATCATCCTGTCTTACAATCGAAATAGATTTGTAAACCATTAAATCCAAGAATCATGTACAGAACATTCATTAAATCAATCGGTGTGGTTGCCCTTTTTGCTCTTGCCGGTTTTTTCACATCATGCCAGCAGGAAGATGGTGTCGCCGATGTAGAAAACTTCGTGCTTCAGTCTACTATGGGTATTGAAGATCAATGCGGCGCAGGCAGAGCAGGATGCTACGAATTGGTTTTCCCTATTACGCTTCAGTTTGCCGACAGTACTACAGCTGTTGTCAACAGTTATGATGAAATGAAACTTGCTATCCGCACCTGGTTTGAAGCCAATGGAGGCGGTATGGGTAATGGCGGTCATCATGGTGGAGGTCATCATGGAAATGGCGGACCATCGGGTTTGGGTCGTCCGGTCATCGTCCTTCCTTTCCAGGTGATCACAGAGACCGGTGAAATCATCACGATCGAAACCATAGAACAACTCAGGGAAATACGTGCACTATGCAATCCGGGTGGACCCGGTGGTCATCATGGTGGTGCACCTTGTTTTACGCTCAACTTTCCGATTACCGTAATCTTCGCAGACAGTTCAGTGGTCACTGTAAACTCTAAAGAAGAACTTAGAGCAGCTACACATGCTTGGCACCTGAATAATCCAGGTCAGCGTCCACGTCCGGAGTTTGTATTCCCGATCAGTGTAACCCTGCAGGATGGTACTATAGTGACCGTCAATAGCAAAGAAGAGCTACGTGCAATAAAAGAAGAATGCAGAGGATAAGATCATCATTCTATAAACTAAACAAACAAAAAAGGCCCCCTGAAAAGGAGGCTTTTTTTGTTTGTTTAGCAGTCAGTTTGCATTACGCTTAACTTATTGAAATCGCTACACATTCAGGAGCCTCTTTTCTTCCAATGATTCTTTTCATCTTTATAGTATGTGTTATGAGCGGCCGGGAGGGCAAATCAACCGAATACAAAGGCATAAAAAAGGTTTACTCCTGTTTCGCCTAGGGTCCGTCTGCCTTTTACTCTGTACATTTTTTGCCTGCGCCTTCGGTCAGGTGTCGGGGCTTTCAATAGGTTATTTTTCTTCCGAGCATGGGCTGCCGCACAAGCATGTATATGACATCACACAGGACGACTATGGGTATATGTGGATCGCGACCCGGAATGGCCTGGCCCGATATGATGGATACACCTTTGAGGATTATACCTATCGGATCACCGGGAGGGCGCAGCAGAAAGGGATTATTGTTTATGTGGTAGAAAAGGACCACCAGGGCAATATATGGATCGGGCATAGTCAGGGCCTGACGATCATGAATACCCTTACAGGACAGACCACCACTAAAAAACCCATAACGGCACCCGATCAGGATTCAAGCGTGTACAAAATCATATTTGACCGCCACGGCAGACCATTCCTGCTTCTGGCTAAATCCGTAGTACACTATGATGAAAAATTTAACCTGGTTTTCCAGCATGAGTTCATAAGCACCCAGCCTACCAGCAACCCTGAATACACATTCATTTTTCAGGAAACAGATGAATCCTTTTGGATATCCACGCTTTTTCTTGGAGCAGACCATCTCACCCGCAATGGGCAGTTTATCGAACATTTTGATTTCCCAGCCTCTCCCGCAGCGATTCATAGGTATAAGGCATTGTTTACGCCTGACGGATTGACATACAATATTCCATTGGGAATGCGTTCAGATGTTCAGGTTCCAAATCACCTAAAGTTTGCCGGACCTTTTGATGAGGATATTAAGAGGGCCTATATCCGTCCGTCGGTCATCACGGACAGAAGAGGAAATACCTGGACCATTAAAAATGAAGGCATTACCATTGCCGATTCCCTCTCCCAACCTGTCCAAACGTTTAGTCTGCCCTATATGGAAGAATACGTTGAGGATCACGCCTGGCTGAGTGCCTACCAGGGAACAGATCATACCATTTGGACGACGAGCCGGAAAGGGGTTTTCAAAATCCATTATAAAGAAACTCCTTTTAAAAACTACCTCAACCGGGAAGGATTGGGTGTCACAGAATATGGCGTCAGTATACGCGGCATGATGGAAGATGAAGCGGGAGATGTCTGGATAGGTTCCTATGCATATACCCTTAAAGAGCGCGAGGTCCTTTGTAATCTTCACCGGCTTCATCCGGAGAATGATATAATCGAACCCTTAATTATTGGGTTCAAGTATGGCCTCTCCTTTAACATAGTGTATACGCCCATGTATAAATTGGTGCGTCAAGGGAAAAAATTCTGGGCCAGTACAGGGCATTATTATTTATTGCATTTTGATCAGGAAAATCTGGAGCCTGCGGTGATCAAGCTCCCTGAGGAACTGACGGGCACGACTACCGGTATCCATGCTTTTAATGATTCCACGATTCTGTTTTCCTCCGTGGCTTCGTCCGGGTTCCTCACGACAACCAAAGGAGGAGAAGTACGTTTTGACCGGCTGAAAAAATATGGAAGCGATGAAACCCTGAACGGGATAAATGATTTCTTTGACGCCGGACATGGATATTGCTGGGCAGCGGGAAACAATGGTCTCTATCTTATTCATCCGGCTGGAAAAGTGATCAGGTCGTATACGCAGCAGGTGACTCCCGGACCTGGTCTTCCCGCACTTGACATCAATTATGTGTATCCTCAATCCCCGGAAAAAATATGGCTGGGTTCCAGGCATGGTCTGATCGTGCTGGATACGATTTCCGGCAAAACGCGATTGTACACTATGCGCGATGGACTTCCCAACAACAATGTGATGAGTGTATTACCTGATGAATTTGGCCACCTCTGGCTCAGCACGGACAATGGACTGTGTCGCTTTCATCCGGAGCAAAACAGTTTTTCAAATTTTGATGAGCGGGACGGTCTTCCCCAAAATGAATTTAATTTCATGGCTTCCCTCAAAGCTTCGGATGGCAGGTTGTATTTCGGAGGGATCAATGGTGTTACTGCGTTTTATCCCGGGGATATTGATGCGCGCCTCAACACCTTGCAGCCGCTGTTGGCGAAATACAATTACTATGATGGCCGGTTGGATTCCGTTCTCAATGTTGAGATGCCACCGGGTGAGTCCCCCGCTTTAATGTTTAGCCACTTTGACCGGTTATTCCATTTTCAGTTTATGCTTCCTTCCTATCGCCAGGCAGATAAAAACCAGTTTCTTTATTTCCTCGAAGGATGGGATGAGGAGTGGCAAACCACGTCAGGCACAAATACTATTCAATACAGCTACCTGACACCCGGTAAATATCTGCTCCGGGTAAAGGGGGCAGCCGCCGGGTATTCCTGGGGCCAACTTGAATACACCCTGGAGATCATCATCCGTCAGGCCTGGTACAAAACATGGTGGAGCATCTGTCTGGGCGTCGTGATGATCGGCTTCCTTTTTTATGCCGTTTACCGAAACCGTTTAAATGCCTTGATGCGTGTGCAGCAGGTACGAAATAAAATCAGTGCCGACCTGCATGATGAGTTGGGCAGCGTGCTTACGCAAATTGCCTTGCAAAGTGATATGGTCAGCCGGGATATCTACAGCGAAAGTGAAAAACAAAAGGAATTGGAAAACATACGCGATACGAGTCGCGATGCCATCCATGCGATGAGTGATATCGTATGGAGTATCAGTGCCGGACATGACAAGACGTCGAGCCTCCTGGACCGCATGAGAGATCATGCAGATCTGATGTTACAACCACTCCATATTCAACCTTCATTTTCTGTCACCGGGATTGATGAATCCAAAACAATCGACAATATCCTTCGCCAGGAGTTGTTTTTGATCTTTAAAGAGGCGGTACACAATATTGTCAAGCACAGCCATCCCGGCTATGTGGATATTCGTCTGAGCAACCAGTCTGGAGAATTTGAAATGCGGATCCGGAATGATATCAATAAACAAAGTCAACAAAAGGTGCTGGGCGGACATGGCCTGAAAAATATGCAGCGAAGGGCGGCAACCATTCAAGGTACCTTGTCCATCAGGCCCTCAGCAAACGAATTTGAAGTGGTGCTGAAAAGGAAAGAAATCTGATCGGGAATCAAATTCGGGGCATAGAATTTCACCCGAAGATGTGATTTCATCAAAACAGGACAATCCTGACCTTTGCATAAAGCAACTTCCTGAAGCCATATAAACAAAAAACAAAAAAGAAATGATCAGGATCGCTATTATTGAAGATGTTTCAGCGATACGTCGTAGCCTTACCTCGTTTCTCAACACAGAGAAGGAATGCGAAGTGGTGGCGTCTTGTGAATCCGTAGAAGAATTTCTGGCCATGGACGCGGAAGCCATGAAAGTCAATGTGATTCTGTCGGATATTGGGTTGCCCGGCATGAGTGGTATTGAGGGCATCCGAATCTATAAAAAAATATATCCGGAGGCGGAGATCATCATGCTCACCGTATTCCAGGATGAGGATCATATATTCAAGGCCCTGTGTGCCGGTGCCAC
>JANNSS010000229.1:0-1902 GCA_031402955.1 Saprospiraceae bacterium | reverse complement strand
GAACTCGAAATTGAATCCTCCCTGGAGAAAGTAAGAACAGTAGCCATGTCCATGCGCAAGCCTGATGATATGCTCGAAGTCTGCCAGATGATTTCTGATCAATTAAAGATTCTTGGTATCAGCGAAATCCGAAATGTACAAACAGCGATCGTGGAGGGACGCGAGGATGGGCACTACATGAACTACCAGTACTTTCAGCAATACGATAAAAGGATTATTGAGGATGTGGAAATTGGGAAACATCCGAATGTGCGGGCCATGATTGACAGGATGCAGCAGTCTCCGGATGCATTTTTCTCTCATTCCTTTACAGGCAGTGCGTTAGAAGAATGGAAGCAATACCGGAAGGATGATCACCAGTTTCTTGATCCGATCCTTGATAGTGCAAGTGCTGTTCATTTTTATTTCTATTCGATAGGTCAGGGCGGATTAGGGCTGTCTGTATACTTCCCCTTATCGGATGAGAATATAATTGTTTTTCATCGTTTCCGGAATGTATTTTCTCTTGCCTACCAACGGTTCAGGGATATAGAACAGGCGGAAGCCCAGGCAAAAGAGGCACAAATAGAATTGGCTCTGGAAAGAGTGCGTGCGAGAACGATGGCGATGCAACGAAGTGAGGAGCTATCCGAAACTGCACACCTTCTTTTTCAACAATTTACAGAACTAGGTGAATCACCACTTCAAATTACTATTGGCATAGTGCATGAAGAGGAAGGCTTTATTGAATTCAGGGTGACTGATTGGGCAGGTGGTGGCTTACAAGTCAATCGCGGATTCAATGCCAGCATCGCGGAACCTACCCTCATTCATAAAGTGTTTACAGCCTGGAAAGAACAACAAAAATCACTGGTCGTAGATCTCTCTGGAAAGGAATTGGAGGCATGGATTCATTACAGGAATGCCATAAGCGGAGTTCAGGTAAGTAGCACAGATACTAAAGGACGCAGAGTGATTACATGTGCATTTTACTCAAAGGGACATATTTCCTTTTCTTCACCTGAACCTCGACCTAAGGAATCCATACAGCTATTAGAAAGATTTGCGGGCGTATTTGATCAAACGTATACCCGGTTCCTCGATCTGCAAAAAGCAGAAGCACAGGCTAGAGAAGCTAAGATTGAAGCTTCATTGGAAAGGGTTAGAAGCAGAACCATGGGCATGCAACAAAGCCATGAGTTGGGTGATGTAGCCATTGTCTTATTCAAAGAATTAAATCAACTGGTAGAAAATCTGTGGACATGTGGTTTTGTTTTATGTGAAAAGGACCGGGGAGAGGATGAATGGTGGCTGAGTACAGGTGATGGGTTTATTCCTGCATTTTATTTACCCAATACGGTCGATCCCACGCATGCGAACATATATGCTGCATGGAAAAAAGGGGAAACATATCATACAGAACAATTAGAAGGGGAAGCCTTACAGGAACATTATGATTGGCTGATGAATATTCCTGTCTCCAAAAATATTTTTGACGAAATGAAAGCTGCCGGTCATTCGTTACCCGCCTGGCAAAAATTACATTGTGCTTATTTTTCGTATGGTTATTTAGTAATGATCACACAAGTACCATGTCCCGAAGAACAATTATTTAAACGCTTTGCCCTAGTATTTGACCAAACCTATACCCGATTTCTTGATCTGCAAAAAGCAGAAGCCCAGGCCAGGGAAGCGCAGATAGAAGCATCGCTTGAAAGGGTCAGGACCAGGTCCATGGGCATGCAAAAAAGTAAAGAGCTCAAAGAGGTCATCCAGGTGGTGTTTGAACAATTCATTCACTTAAAAATCAATATTGAACATACAGGGTTTGTAATGGATTATAAGGAAAGGGATGATTACGATATCTGGGTAGCTGACCCGCTCGGGGTTCCCTCCCAGGTAACTATTCCTTATTTTGATTGT
>JANNSS010000228.1:0-12281 GCA_031402955.1 Saprospiraceae bacterium | reverse complement strand
AGGCAATGCATGCTTCATCTTGTCCTCAACTAGTGAGCGGAGTTCGTCTTGCTCGGTCTTGTAGACATCGAAGACCAATTCGTCATGGACCTGGAGGAGCATCTTTGATTTGAGATTGCGGTGGAGCATCTCATCATAGATGTGAATCATGGCCAGCTTAATCATATCGGCTGCTGAGCCTTGTATAGGAGAGTTAATAGCATTTCGCTCTGCCTGGGAACGGACGGTTTGATTTTTGGAATTGATATCGCGCAGGTAGCGGCGGCGTTTCATGATCGTCTCGATGTACCCATGCTCGCGGGCGAAGGCGACCGTTTCAGTCATGTAGTTTTTGATGCCTGGGAATTTTTCGAAATAGTTGTCGATGATTTCTTTCGACTCACTACGGGAGATCCCCAATGTCTGTGAAAGACCAAAGGCAGATTGTCCGTATGCCAGACCAAAATTGACGGCCTTAGCGCGTCGACGCATCTCTTTGGTGACATCAGCCAAGGGCACGCCAAATACTTTAGATGCCGTAGATGCATGGATATCCTCTCCAGCCCTGAAGGCCTCCATCATACCATCATCCTGTGTGATCGCTGCGATGATCCGCAGTTCGATCTGCGAATAATCCGCAGAGAGAATCAGGTAGTCACTATTTCTTGGAATAAACGCTTTGCGGATCTCTTTTCCACGATCCGTGCGGATAGGAATGTTTTGCAGATTAGGATTGTTGGATGCAAGACGGCCTGTCGCTGCAATGGTCTGTCCGAATGTAGTATGCACCCTCCCTGTCCTCGGATTGATCAGTGAAGGCAAAGCATCGATGTAGGTTGATTTCAGCTTCGTGAGTTCGCGGTAATTGAGGATATGATCAATGATCTCATACTTGTCTTGCAATGGTGCCAGGATATCTTCACTCGTACCATACTGACCTGTTTTAGTTTTAGTGCCTTCGTAGGGGATCTTCAGGTGATCAAACAGGATATCTCCCATCTGTTTTGGCGAATCAATATTGAACTCCACGCCACTAATCTTGTAAATCTTGTCTCGCATGTCATACAGCTCCACGCCGAGGGTCTTCGAATATTCATTGAGAAACGGAACATCAAGACCTATGCCTTCAAACTCCATCGCGGTGAGCGCATGGATGAGGGGAAATTCCATTTTATAAATCAGGTCCTCAGCATGTATGGCCTCGATCTGCTTATCTGTAACTGCTTTCAGTTGTAAAGTCACATCAGCATCTTCAGCCGCATACTCTGTGATTTTTTCGAGACCAATGTCCTGCATCGAAAGTTGGTTCTTTCCTTTCTTGCCGATCAACTCTTCGATGGATACCGGTGAATATCCCAGATAGGCTTCAGCCATCACATCCATCTTATGCCGCACATGGGTGTCTGCAATAAAGTGTGCCACCATCGTATCATAAATCGGGTCTGCAACAATGACATCATAGAGCCGCAACACTTTCATGTCAAACTTGATGTTGTGTCCGATCTTCAGGGCATTGGGATTGGTAAATACCTTTTCGAATGACTGCACGACTGCCTTTGCTTTTTCAAACTCCAGTGGACAAGGCACATAATAAGCTTCACCAGGAGTTATAGAAAATGACATCCCCACGATTTCCATTTCCACCTCAAGACCTGTGGTCTCGGTATCGAAAGCAAATTCTTTAGCAGCCAGCAATTTTTCAATCAAAGCCTGACGCTCAGCTTCCGTGCTTACAGCATGATATGTGTGCGGTGTGTTGTGAATATTCTTTCCGGCTGTCGGGGTGTAGTTTTCATCTGTTTCTTCGCCAGGTTGTTCAAACAGGTTTCCCTGCACTGCTCCGGTATTTACTCTCGGTGCAGAAGGTCCCGGTGCATTTACTTCAAAATTTTCACCAAGGATTCGTTTACCCAGTGTCTTGAATTCCAGTTCGGTAAAGATGGAAGACAATTTTTCTGCATTGGGTGGATCGAGAATCAGGCGATCATGTTCGAACGGGACTGGTGCATCGAGGAGAATGGTGGCCAGTTTTTTAGAATCAAATGCGGCTTGTCTGCTTGCTTCGAGTTTCTCTTTTGTGCTTCCCTTAAACTGGTCGATATTGGCGTAGATATTTTCGATCGTGTCCCATTCGTGGATGAGTTTAGATGCACCTTTTTCTCCGATTCCTTTTACGCCTGGAATATTGTCCACTGCATCACCCATGAGGCCCAGGATATCGATGACCTGTTCGGGACGTTTGATGCCATAATTTTCGCACACTTCTTTCGGGCCCCATATCTCCGGACCATTCCCTTGTTTGGCAGGTTTGTACATAAAGATGTGCTCGGAGACCAATTGCCCAAAATCCTTATCAGGAGTGACCATGTATACCGTATAACCTTCCTGCTCCGCTCTTTTGGCGAGGGTGCCAATGACATCATCTGCTTCGTAGCCGGGAGCTTCGATGATCGGGATTCCATAGGCCTCTATGATGCTGCGGATATAGGGCTCGGCTATCCTGATATCCTCCGGTGTCTCCTGCCTGTTGGCCTTGTAATAGGGAAACTCCTGTACCCTGACATTGGGTGATTTGTGGTCAAAACAGACGGCGATGTGAGAAGGCTTGCGGTTGTTGAGCACCTCCTCGAGGGCATTGACGAACCCAAACATGGCACTGGTATTCAGGCCTTTACTATTGATCCGCGGATTGCGGAAAAAGGCATAGTAGGCTCTGAAAATCAGGGCATAAGCATCAAGGAGGTATAGCGTAGGACGGGCCATAGGTGATTATTGTTTGGTGTAAAAGAAGGGCAAAGGTGAACCCCAATATAAACTTTGGGATGCTAAAGATACATGGATGCCTGAAATGAAATAAGGATGATTAAATTCAGGAATTAAAGGTATATTTAAGCATTGCATGATGTCCTTTGCTGGCATTTCTGATTGATCAGAAACAGGTTTTTATTACCCCAATAAATCATTGTTTCCATGCATATAGCATATCTACCTTGCTACGCAGCGAAAGCCACCAACACTTTCCATTACATAACCTTCAAGGGTCTCCAGCAATTCATTCTACCTCCACGCCCTCTGATTCCTTTTTTGCTATTTCCATTTTCAAATTACGCTGTATACCATACTGCAATCATTTCTTTATTGATGATCTAACCAACCTTACATGAAAGATGCATTATTAATACTTACCCTGACCATAGCTTCGATAGGTTTTATCTTTTGGTACACTATCGCTTCTTCACTCCGGCTTCCTGTGCGCTACCAGATCATGTATGATGCCAATCCTCCCTATGTCAACAGAGTGATCAGGAGAAGGATATATACCGGAGTGATTTTCGCAGTGATTCCACTTTTTTTAATTTTTTGTACCCCCCTTATTGAGCTTCCTTTCTGGCATGACCTCAACATTTCATTCGCATGGAATCAAATTGCCTGGTATGCAGTCATGGCCATCGCCCTTGCCGTTCCTCTTATTTACTTTACCACCAAATCACATGTTAGTCTGGAGCAATATCCGGAGATACGTGTTCGATTCTGGAGACCAGGAATTCTCTTTTGGAGTGGGCTTACATGGATATTACATGTAGTGGCCACTGAGTTTTTTTATCGCGGCTTGCTTTTTCAAGCATTGTTGTTCAAGCTCGAACTATGGCATGCCATTGTTGCATGCGCTGCATTATACAGCCTGACACATTATTTCCGACGAAACAGAATGACATTAGCCGGCATCCTGTGGGGCCTCCTTTCTTGTTGGCTCACATATCATGCCGGCAGCCTGATGCCGTCGATCATTATTCATCTTGGATTTTGCCTGTTTGTAGAATGGTTTTCTATTAAACATCACATGGAAATGTATGTACGACGAACGTAGCCCCACATCACAATCGTCTCATTAGGTTCCACAAAACAATTGCTAACCCTATCCTTCAAAAAACAAAATCCAAGATGAATACCAATCTCCTTAAAATCTCAAAAACAAGATATACCTGGTCAAATGCTTCAAGCACAGTTATCTCAACACCTTTACGCTATTTCTATCCGAAGGATGTCTCTGACATACAAGAAATTGTAATAGAAGCTGAGCTTCAACATCTGAGAGTTCGTGCTGTTGGATCGGGACATTCCTATTCTGAAGCTGCCAAAGGAGATGACTTCCTGATGGACATGAAAGAACTGCGAAATGCGGTTCTCTACACAAGTCCCTGGGTGAAAACAAGCGAGACTCATAAGCATTTTGTATTGGCAGATGCCGGGATTACTATTCGCAGGATAAACAGATGGTTAGATGAAAATGACCTCGCCTTACAAAACATGGGAGCTGTCGATTTTCAGACTATTTCAGGTGCTTTGATGACTGGTACGCATGGGACAGGAATTGCTAAACCGGCATTTCCGGATATGGTATATGGGCTCAGGATTGTTAGCACAGGGGGTAAGCTGATCCAAATCGAACCCACGAATGGCATCACGGATCCTACATATCATGCGCTCCATTCTGCGATTCAATTGATTCAGGATGATGATATTTTTTATAGTACGGTATTAAGTTTTGGCGCGATGGGCATCGTATATCAAATGATCATGGAAGTGGTGCCCAGATTTTGGATCAAGGAGCATCGGTATCTTGAAAACTGGTCCAGTGTAAAGCAAAAACTTATCAACGGGGAGTTTATGCAAATGGTACATGACCATGATTTTGCCGGGATACGGGTGAATCCATATAAGATAAAGGGTGATCACCTCTGCTCCATCGTCGTGCAGAAAATACAACACACTGCCCCTTCAAAATTGGAACAAGGTCGTAGAAATATTATATCCAGCTTTGTGTCAAATCGTGAATCATTTATTGAAGGACTCATCAAGGCGACCAATCGAAATCCGAAACGAACAGGAAATAAAATACAGACCAGTTTGAAATTTTCCAGAGTCAAAAACTATACAGACATCAGTTATAAGGTATTGTTCCAGAGTGGTGCCGCTGTCCTTCGGTACGGTCTCAATTCTGAATTTGCGTTTGCCTCTGATCCCTTCAAGATCATCGCGGTATTAGAACGTGTCTTTAACGAAACCGAAGATGCAGCATCCCATTACAAACGATATCATCCTAGTTTTCTTGCCATCCGTTTCACGATGCCTTCTAAAGCTTATTTATCCTCCTCCTATAATCGACAAACTGCATATCTCGACATGCCAACACTTAACAACACGATCGGCGACCAGGATCTGCTTGAAAACTATCAGTTGATCATGATGCAATTAGGCTGTATACCTCATTGGGGGAAAGTAAATAACATGCTCTACATGAATACTGCATTTATCCAGACAGCCTATCCAAAATTTCAGACCTGGATTGATGTGCGCAGACAGATGGATCCCCATAATACCTTTATCAATGATTTTATCATTAAGATGGGGCTGGAATAAGTAAAGAATGAAAGAGGCGAAGGCAAAGACGAAGGCTGAGGCGAAGGCTGAGGCGAAGCTTATCATAGGGTCTGAAGGGCCGTCACTATAATAGCCCGGGGGAAAGCTCACTACCGTTTATACATAAATCGAAATTGGTCTGATTTTAATTTCCGGGGGAAATAAAATCGCCGCTGGATGGCGTTCTCGCCGCCAGCAATGATGATTCCAAAGAGGATTCTCTATAGAATTGCGGTGAGTATCGCGGTGGTTGGCGGAGAAAACTCCATCCAACGGCCGGTGGGCGATATTTTTTACCGAAATTTGAATCTTTAACTGACATCCGTGGCAAAAGAAGCGAAAAAGAACAAAAAAGAGGACTTCCGGAACACCTTGTTTGGCATACCCATAAATCGAATGGGGCCTATCCTTGCATTGCTGGGCACCTTGTTGTACGTACAGACCGTTTCGTTTGAGTATACCCAGGATGATGCTATCGTCATCAATGATAACATGTTTACCAAGGAAGGGGTCAAAGGCATCGCAGGCCTTTTCAAGTACGATACCTTCTATGGTTATTTTAAGGATCAAACGAAGACAAGGCTTGTCAGTGGTGGTCGCTACAGGCCGCTAACCCCTGCTATGTTTGCGATTGAATATGAAATCGCAGGAGATAATCCCTGGCTGAGCCATTTTATCAGCGCTCTTTGTTACGGACTGTTATGCTGGATCCTGTTCGGGTTCTTGCGAAAACTTCTGACACCTCGCCTTTCCTCAACGACAGCGGTGCAGGTAGCTTTGTTTTCTTCGCTCATCTTCGCGCTCCATCCGATTCATACTGAAGCGGTGGCTAATATCAAAGGCAGGGATGAGATCATCGCGGCGATGGGTGCCATCGGTGGTTTGTGGCTGATGTTGAAGAGCATAAATCATCCTAAACCCATGCTCCTGCGCAGCCTCGCAGGCCTGGTGTTTTTATTAGGACTGCTGGCGAAAGAAAATATTATCACCATACTGGCCGTAACACCGCTGACCCTTTGGTGGTATGGTAAAGACACTTCTGTTAAATGGCTAAGCAATCTTTGGCCCATTGTGGTTGCCTCCGTTTTGTTTATCCTGATCAGAGGATCGGTCACCGGATTCAGCGCCGGCGAACCACCGAAGGAGCTGATGAACAATCCTTTTCTCAAGGTTGAAAATGGCACATATGTTCCCTTTTCGGTTGGCGAAAAAACAGCCACGATTGTCTACACCATGGGCAAATATGCACAGTTGCTGGTGTTCCCATATCCGTTAACACATGATTATTACCCCCGGCATATTGAAATTCAGACGTGGAGTAAACCATTGGTCATCCTCTCTTTCCTGGTGTGGTTAGGATTGCTGTATGCAGTCATCAAAGGCTGGAAATCACGATCGTGGTGGGCGTATGGCATCCTGTTTTATGTGTGCACCATGTCGATCACTTCAAATATTGTGTTTCCGATCGGAACCAACATGTCTGAGCGGTTTGCTTTTCTCCCTTCTATTGGATTTGCTCTGATCTCAGGTTATGCTATTTCTTTAGCGATCAACTCTGCCAATCGTAAAGCCGCTCTGAGTATAAGTCTTGCCATCCTAATAGCCTTTGGTGGCTGGACGCTCATCCGCAGCAGGGTGTGGAAGGACAACAGCACACTCTTCACGACCGATATCAAGACCTCGCAGCGTAGTGCAAAACTCCTCAATGCAGTAGGTGGTGATCTGGTGACAAGGGCAGAAGATGAAAAGGATCCGGTCGTCAAAAAAGAAATGCTCACCGAGGCACAGATTTATCTGAAGGAGGCGCTGGAAATTCATCCCAACTACAAATTGAGTTACCTATTATTAGGCAATGCTTCTTTTCACCTGGGAGATCTCGATCAGGCTATTACGTATTTCAGGCATGTGCTCAAGATGGATCCTAACTATAATGAGGGTAAGCGAAATCTCGGCGTAGCCCTTCGTGATCAGGGTAAGATATATGGAGAGAAAAACCATAATCTCAGCGGCGCAATTACGTTATTACAGGAAGCTGTCCTGTATCTCCCTAATGATTATGAAACCTACCAGCTCCTGGGAGTAGCACATGGACAAGCCGGAGACACACAAAAGGCCATTGAATATTTCAGAAAAGAAATCGAACTGGCCCCTAAAAACGCAACTGCCCATTATAACCTGGGAATAGCGCTCAGTCAGATTGGGGATACCGCTGGTGCCAATGCAAGTTTTGAAGCTGCAAAAGCACTGGATCCGAACCTGCCGCAATTAAAAAACCGTTGATCATACACATATGAAGTGTAGTCGTGTCCATCTATTTCTCATAAGCCTATGCCTGTCATGGACCAGTATGTCTATGGCGCAGGACACCGCTGCGATCCGATGGGTGGATTCTGTATTTCAAATGATGTCACTCGATGAAAAAATCGGGCAGTTGTTTATCATCCGTGCACACTCCGATCTTGGTGATGATCATGTCGCATCAGTGCTCAGTCAGATTAAAAAATATCATGTAGGTGGTCTGTGTTTTTTCCAGGGTACACCTGCCAAACAAGCGATACTCACTGCACAGTATCAAAAAGCAAGTGATATCCCACTCATGGTCAGTATGGATGCGGAATGGGGATTAGGGATGCGGTTTAAGGATAAAGGACTTTCATTTCCCCGCCAGTTGATGCTGGGAGCGGTGCAGGATCTGACACAAATCGAATTGATGGGGTATGCGATTGGTAAG
Source organism: Saprospiraceae bacterium (assembly GCA_031402955.1). Lineage (GTDB taxonomy): Bacteria > Bacteroidota > Bacteroidia > Chitinophagales > Saprospiraceae > Opimibacter. The sequence goes on along the minus strand of JANNSS010000228.1, from coordinate 4,150 downwards.
CAATTACTCGCGGTAGGTGTTCAGGTCAGTTTCTCACCTGTAGCCGATATTAATATCAATCCGCTCAACCCGGTGATCGGTGACCGTTCGTTTGGCGAAGACAGAGTCCTGGTATCAGGTCACGCAATCGCTTACATGAAAGGACTGCAGGCTGCGGGCGTGCTCACTTCGGGAAAACATTTTCCTGGTCACGGAGATACAGGAGTTGACTCACATTTCGACCTGCCGGTATTAAATTATTCGATGGACCGCCTCAGAACTACAGAATTGTATCCCTTTCAGCAGATGATTGATGCAGGACTCCAGGGTATGATGGTGGCACATCTTCACGTACCGGCTATTGATGCAACACCTAATATCTCCACCACACTTAGTCCGAGAGCCATCAACGATCTCTTGAAAAACGAAATGGGATTTGATGGCATCGTCTTTACCGATGGACTGGAAATGGTAGGGGTGACAAAAAATTATAAAGCAGATGAAGTGGCGATCATGGCCATACGTGCAGGAAACCATATGTTATTATTGCCTGAAAACATGGATCTCGCTTTTAATGGATTGAAAACTGCTTTTTCAAAAGGCAAAATTGATATCAACATCCTGAATGATAATGTCAAACGGATTCTTGCAGCAAAGTATAAACTTGGACTTGATAGTTTAATTCTACCGACCCCGGAGCATGCCACCAAGATGGCCTTTGATCCTTTTGCGGTCGGGATCAAGCACAGGCTGATCGAAGAGGCCATTACCGTGGCACAAAATAAACGTGCCCTGATCCCCATGGTCAACCTCACTGCGCCTAAAATAGCAACGCTTGCCATTGGCTCAACGGTGAAGACAAAATTTCAGGAACGTTTAGATTCCTATTTGGAAGCAAGACATTTTAATGTTTCGCATACGCTGAAGGATGTGGAAGAGACGTCATTGCTCAAAGATCTCAAGAAATATGACCGGGTTATCATCTCTATCCATCAGATGACCAATAAGGTTGGTAGTAATTTTGGATTGACCACGGGAGAACTCAGCCTGATTCAGAATATCAATCGTCAGAACGAAGTCATCCTGGTGATTTTCGGCAGTCCATATAGTCTGAAATATTTTGAGAATATCGATCACATCCTGATGGCCTATGAAGACACACCGGAGACAGAGGATATCACTGCACAAGGTCTCACCGGTGTATTTGGTTTTAAAGGAAAACTTCCTATCACCGCAAGTAATATATTTCCATTCAATCACGGATTTACGACTCCATCGCTTAAGCGAATGGGGTATAGTGTTCCGGAACGCGTGGGCATGTGTTCAGACAGCCTTAAATATATCAGTACCATTGCTAACTACATGATCGAGATTGGTGCTGCCCCCGGATGCCAGGTACTGATCGCAAAGGATGGCCGGATCATTTATGAGCAGGCCTTTGGTAGTCATACGTATGATAATGATGATCCCGTGTACCTGACGGACTTGTATGATATTGCCTCTGTCACTAAAGTGGCTGCTACAACGCTTGCGGTCATGCGGCTTCACAAAGAAGGGATTATCTCAGTGGATAAGACGCTGGGTGATTACCTGCCCTGGCTGGCCGGAAGTAATAAAGAAAAAATGGTGATCAGAAAAGTGATGGCACATCATGCAGGTCTGCAATCCTGGATTCCTTTCTATGAAAAGACAGTATCGATGGTGGATAAATACTGGCTTGAAATGGAACCTGATGTATACTGTGATTTTCCTTCCACTCAGCATTGCGTGTCTATCGCCAGCGATATGTACATGGATGGTATCTATCTGGATAGCATCCGTCAGCAGATCATCGAAAGTCCGCTCAATGCCGATGGCACATATGTGTATAGTGACCTCGGATTTATCATGCTGGCGGAAATCATCAGGAGAGAAACAGGGGTCACAATAGATCAGTATGTTGATAGTGTATTTTACAAGCCTCTGGGCTTACATCGGATCGGCTATCACCCGCTTGATCGATTTATGACCGACGAGATTATTCCTTCAGAAATCGATAATTACTTCCGGTGCCAGGAGCTCACGGGCTATGTGCATGACATGTCATGTGCTATGCTTGGCGGTGTCAGTGGACATGCGGGATTGTTTTCAGATGCAGAGGATCTGGCGATCCTTTTCCAGATGATCATGAATGGTGGTGAATACGGTGGCAAGGAATATATCGATTCAGATCTGCTTAAAAAGTTTACAACGCGATTTGGTAAATCAACGCGTAGGGGCGTAGGTTTTGATATGAAAGAACTCAATCCCGAAAGGACATTGCTTACCTCGCATATGGCCTCAGAAGCGACGTATGGTCACACAGGATTTACAGGTATATGTGTCTGGAATGACCCGAAAAACAATCTGGTCTATGTATTTCTTTCCAACCGGACGTATCCGACCATGCGCAATCCAAAGCTGACGAATAATAAAATCAGGGAGAAAATCCATAGCAGGGCTTACCGCGCTATCCAGGGATATGATCGGTTTACACTTGAACCACTCCCAGGATGAGACTATCCTTCACCGTACTCATTGCATGGCGATATATCCTGGGCAAGAAAAGTTTTCAGGCCATCAATATCATCACCGGTATATCGATGTTTGGTATTGCTATTGGAGCTGCGGCGTTGCTATTGATCCTTTCGGTGTTTAATGGATTTGAAGACCTGCTCAAAAGCCTCTACAATGCGATTTATACGGATCTGAAAGTATATCCCATAGAAGGCAAATATTTCAGTCCGGATTCCACTGACTTGGCGACGATCAGAGCATGGCCTGAAATCGAAGCCCTAAGTCTGACACTGGAAGAAACGGCTCTGCTTGATTATCAAGGTAGCCAGGATATCTGCACGCTGAAGGGAGTTGATGACCAGTTTCGGAAAGTGACAGCGATAGACAGTGTATTGCTGGATGGTGATTTTGTGTTGCAGCAAGGTGATGTGTCGCTGGCCATTCTGGGAGCAGGACTTGCTTCACGCCTCAACGTCAATCATCAAAATCCATATGAATCCCTGACGATCTATATGCCTAACCGCAATCAACGCGGACCTTTAGACATGCCTTTTACCAGGCAGTTTGCGTATCCCGTCGGAAGGTTTTCGATCAAGCAGGATTATGATTATCAGTATGTGTTTGTATCTCTTGCCTTTATTCGTTCGCTGGTCGAAAGTCCGGATGCTGTATCCGGTATTGAAATAAAACTGAGCCCTGGAGCAGATGCAGAAAAAGTAAAGGAAAAAATCCTGGCGCTGATCAAGACACCGATTAGTATCAAAAACAAGGATGAACAGAATGCTGCGTTTTTCAAACTCATGAATATTGAAAAATGGATTTCATTTGCGGTGGTATCGCTCACCCTCATCATCGTATCCTTTAATCTGGTGAGTGCACTCTGGATGATCGTACTGGACAAGCGAAAAGATATTTCCATCCTGCAGTCAATGGGTGCATCGCCTACCGATGTGCGTAAGATCTTCATGCGCTCCGGATGGATGATTTGTTTCCTTGGCTTGGCGATCGGCATCATCCTGGCCGTTGGATTTTATATCCTTCAGAAGCAATTCGGCATCGTCCCGATTCCGGAGGGGTTTGTTGTGGATTCTTATCCGATCGAATTGCGTTGGATTGATATCTTGATAGTAGGTATCACAGTTTTCATCATTGGCACATTAGCAGCAATTTTGCCGGCGAGGAAAGCGTCGAGGATCGCTGCGTTTATCCGCAAGGAGTGAAAAAAGTGAAGAATGAAAAGTGAAAAGTGAAAAATGATAACGCTCGTTCAAGTCTTCAGACTAGAATGCAATATAATCTCGTCTCCTGACGAGCGTCAGAGCATGCTGTTTCCTACGCTTGGCGTCTTAAGAAATGATGAGCAGTTTTCCCTATTCATTTTTCATGCTTCGTCTTCGATCAGCACGTCGCTTTTCATTTTTCACTTTACGTTTTTCCGTACCGCATGCTTCAGCAAAGGCTTTTCAAATCTATATACCAGGTAGACATACAAACTTACAAGCACTGTGTTGACAATCAACACAACAATGATCTGTCCGTCATAGAACCCACGCAGCCATTCCATGAGAAAATATAGCACTATAGCTCCTGCGATCCACCCTGCCATCCGTCCGACTTTGTATGGAATGGGATAATA
>JANNSS010000227.1:0-3599 GCA_031402955.1 Saprospiraceae bacterium | reverse complement strand
TCAAAAGATGTTTTTTCGGCCATTGGTTTCGGAGGAAATTATATCGTCATTGATCAGGAGCATGACCTGGTGATTGTGACCAGGTGGATGGATGATGAAAAAATAGCGGATGTTGTCGGCCTCGTGGTAAAGGCCATTCATTCAAAAGAATAACAATAGCCTTATGGCTCATTCGTATCTGATAAAAAGTACGATTTTCAATTTCAGAAAGTTCATTTCATTGTACCACTGAGTTCTTCAGCATGAAGACTTTTTGTATTTTCCCGAACCAAACCCATTAAAATCGAACTTCGATGCTAAAATCATTTTGCCTGACCGTAGTTCTCCTCATTGCATTCTACCTGTCTACAAATGCCCAATCCGGTTACCTGGACCTCGGTTTCAACGAAGACGGGATCTATTCTGCTGACTTCGGAACCAATGGGTTTGATATCCTGTATGACGCGGTATTGCAGGAAGATGGGAAGATTCTGGCTACGGGAATTTCTAATAATGATTTTGCAGTCCTTCGCTTGCTGCCAGATGGTACACCAGATCCGGAGTTTGGTGATGACGGCGTTGCTCAACATGACTTTAATGGGACCTCTGATCGCAGCCATGCGATCGTTATTCAACCAGATGGACGCATTGTCGTGGCGGGTCAAATACAGATCAATAGCCAGGCAGATTTTGCAGTGCTCAGACTTCTTTCGGACGGAAAAATAGACAGCACCTTCGGGACCAATGGCTGGACGGTCACGGATCTGGGTACAGACTATGAATTTCCAAATTGTGCAGCACTGCAGGCTGATGGCAAGATCATTGCTGCCGGCAGGAAAGCGGATGTTTTTCAATCCGACTTTACGATGGTTCGATATCATACAGATGGAAGGGTCGATTCACTCTTTGGCAATAATGGCATCGTCGGTACTAATCTGCGGGAAGAAGACGAAGTGACATCGATAGCTATACAACCTGATGGACAAATCCTGCTGGCCGGCTTTGCTTCCATCTCCGCAAAAGGCGATTTTGCAGTGGCACGATATAATCCGGATGGTACACTTGATAAATTTTTTGGCGAAGGCGGCCATATCATTACTGACATTGAAGGTGTCAATGCCAGTGATCTGATCAACGCTATGGTCCTGCTGCCGGACGGAAAAATACTTGCAGCCGGTTTCGCTAACTACTTTAACCTCGATGGCACGTCCGATATAGGAATCGTCCGCTATGATGAAAATGGAATACTGGATCCTGAATTTGGTGTGGGAGGTGTCAGTGTCACCAGATTAGGATCCTCAACGAATACCTATGGCATGTCCGTACAACCGGATGGAAAGATTATTGTCGGAGGAGTTTCCAATGTCATCATGGAAGAAAAACGTTGGCTGCTGGCACGCTTTCATAGCAATGGGGTACTGGATGAAGGGTTTGGAACAACTGGTTATACAACTACTGAAATGCCCGGCAACAATGGTAGTGTTACTGCCTTGCTCATCCAGCCCGATAGCAGAATCATCCTGGCCGGATATACCGGTGCCAATCCGGATCTTGATTACACCGTTGCCAGATATATTGCTGACTTTATACTGACTCAGACCGTAACAGCTATCACTTGCCCTGGTGCCAATGATGGAAGCATCACGATTGAAGCCAGCGGTGGTGTGGCACCTTATGGTTACAGCATCGATGGTGTGACATTTCAATCTGAAAATATATTCACCAATTTGCCTCCTGGCACTTACACGATCACCATCAGGGATTCGAATGGACCGGGTACTACCGGAAGCATTGGCCCGATCGTGATACATGAGGCTATAATTCCTACTGTCGATGTCACCGTTGTTGAAAACAATATCACCATCACGGTCGGAAATGAAGGAGTTCCTCCTTACAATTATACAATTGACAGTGGCCATACTTTTTCGACATCCGGCAGCTTCCCTGACTTAAATGACGGCACCTATCATATCCTGGTCTGGGATGGAAATGACTGCCTGATCCACAATAGTTTTGTCGTGCTTAATCTGACGGCCACTCATGCGCCCATGACATCGCTGGCTTTCAATATTTCACCTAATCCTGCTTCAGGACAGGTCCGATTGGAAATGAACAATACCGCTGGTGAACCATTGCAGATGAGGATCATGGACATGACAGGAAGGATTGTGTATACAGCAGCTATCACTGAAACAGGCCCGGTGATCCGAAAATTCGACTTGAAGTTTTTGGACAATGGAGTCTACCAGGTGTGGGTGGGGAATGAAAAAATCTGGGGCACTAAGAAATTGGCTATAGCCAGGTAGCATTCTTATTTGAATTCGAACAACATTGGAATGGTAAATTTTACCACTACAGGTTTATCCCCTACTTTTCCTGGCTCCCATTGAGGCAATAACATTATCACCCTTATAGTTTCTTTTCGTAAATCCTTATCCACCCCGTCTTCGGTGTAGACATCACATACACGACCTTCTTGATCAATGGTAAATTTACCAATGACTCTTCCTGTTTTAAAATACATAGCTGCCAGTGGTGGATAGATCAATCGATCATACAGGAATTTATAGTACGCATCACTTCCTCCCGGAAAAACAGGTATGGACTCCACTTGACTAGAATCGACAGATTCAAAACTTAAAAACTTTCCGACAGTATCAACGGCAGTACATACCGGGCTGGTAATCTCAAAATCTATTTGCTTATTAAGACTTTCATCCTCGTTATAAAAATCCCATTTTCCGGACATCTCCCCATCCGTGTAATTTCCTCTCGCCTTAAGGAGGCCCTTATCGTTGTAAAACTTAAATTGGCCATGCTCTACATCAGGATCTATGGAGGCATATTCTCCTGAAAAAAGAAGCTGACCTTTCTTTGTAAAATCGGTCATCACAAAAACTGAGTCGGTCTTTGTAACAACGCGTTTGATAGCATATCTGCGCTCAGCGACAGGCTTCCAATTGGCGTCATAATACGCTGTGCGAATCAATTGTGCATCAGCACAAACAGGCAGTATGCAAAACAGGCATATAAACCGTCTTAAACTATTCATCTCTGCTATCCTTTAATCAATGTGCTATTTACGCAAAAAGAAGGAAAATAAATTCATCAGGTCAGCTTTGTTTTCTCAACCGGTCATACATTATTCTCACCTGCAGGTCTCCAAATCCGTAGATTCCCTCTCTTTCAATAAAGACTGTAAAAACTTCTAGGAACTCACCGATTGAATTATCGATCAACTCCATCAATACCCGCTCGGGCCTGTTCAATTGATTTTCTTCAGCATATCTGTCTATATGCGCCTTACAAACTTCAGGCAAGAATTTAAATGTCGGGGAATCTGCAAAGGAAAGTTTTTTTAACGCATCGAAATCACTAGCAGCATATGCCTTCCACAAATCATTGCCTAGCTTGATATCCGTATCAGACAATTGAATTTTTTCTGCGTAAGCTTGTTCAAGCATGGTAGCATCCATACATTGAATCGGCAATTGTCGTCTCGGCTCCGCTCGACGACCGGGATTATTACACGGAGCACAGATTTTTTTTGATTTTACAATGGAACATGATCATGCGCATTGACGTCTCGACTCCGCTCGACGTCTATTAAAATAATACCA
>JANNSS010000226.1:0-8243 GCA_031402955.1 Saprospiraceae bacterium | reverse complement strand
AACCTTTAGGAAGACTTCATCCCTGAATATCAAGTTCTTACCTACATCCTTCTTGTACCGGCTGAGTCGGTTATATAGGAGTATTCCACCAGGATTGAGCAGACCCTTCATGGCTTCAAGCGCATCTATACTCTCCAGGTCTTCGGGTATGAGGTCGCCCACAAAAACATCGGAACAAATCATATCATAGCTACCTTCGTGCCACTCCAGAAAGGATCCGGCATCGGCTGTAAATACCTGTACTTTAAGTTTTTTGGGCAAAAGAACGTATTTGTAGGCAAGGCTTATCACTGCTTCATCGATCTCCACCGCGGTAAACTCCAGATCTTTGTTGAACTTTGAGGTCAGCATATCAGGAATGCTTGCCAACCCAAGGCCGAGAATCAGGCATGATTGGTAGGATGGTTGAGGCCATAGAAGCTGCTCGAAAGTCTTCCGGTAGTTAGCATACAAGTCACCAAAACTATAGATAGCGCCATCGGTGATGAGTTTATATCTGCCTCTGTGGAGGACGACTTTGAGGTGAGCATTATGCTCGCTGCTCAGCTCTTCAACAGGCCATTCGATGAGGTGGCTAAGCCATGTCAGGACCGGGCCGGGAGTGTTTTTCATTTACCTGTACATCACTGACAGTTCGAATACTTTTCGCAGAATATTTTCATCTTCTGTTGAAAACTGAATATCCCTTCTTGCCATTACCTTCTGTGCGGTTGCAAGTGCCTCATCGAGCCGGTGGGTGACGAACCCAGAGGCTCCACCCCAGGAAAACGAGGGTACAAATTTTGGAGGAAACCCTTCGCCAAAAACGTTGGAAGCAACGCCTACGATTGTGCCGGTATTGAACATGCTCTGAATGCCGGCTTTGCTATGGTCACCCATGACAAGGCCGAGAAACTGGAGACCGGAATCCCGCATGCTCCTGGTGCTATAATCCCACATCCGGACATTGGAGTAATTATTTTTCAAATTTGAAACGGATGTACCTGCACCGAGATTACACCACTCTCCGATGATAGAATTACCAAGGTACCCATCATGGGCTTTGTTGGAATGGCCCAGGATGACCACGTCTTTGACTTCGCCGCCTACTTTGCAATCGGGACCGATAGCGGCAGGGCCATAAATCTTTGCGCCCATTTTGATCACACTACCCTCTCCGATGGTGACCGGACCACGGATGATAGCTCCTTCCATGACCTGCGCGTTTTTACCAATGTAGATGGGGCCTGACTGGGCATTGAGGATCGCGCAACTGACGAGGGCTCCTTCCTCCAGAAAAATATTATCACCGGCTATCACCTGGTTATTGGCTGGCAGTGTCTGACTGGTCCGTCCCTTCGTGATCAGGTTAAAGTCATATTCGATTGTAGCCCTGAGGTAGAGAAACAGGTCCCAGGGGTAAGAGAGATGTATAAACGGGGTGTCCGCCAGTTCAAGGCCGGAAATTTCTTCAATGGATTCATCGCGCAGCAGGTTTTCAAACTGGTGGCGATTGAGGCGGGCGGCGATGAGATTGCCGTCGTCCATAAGGGCTTCATTGGGTTCCAGTTGTTCGATGAGCCTGACCAGCCTATCATTGGGCATGACAGCGCCATTGATGACGATGTTGTCATCTTCAAGGTGCATCGGGAAGCGCTGGTTGAGGTAGTCGGAGGTGATGTAGGAAGCCTGGCCTTTAAGGAGTTTTTCCCATCTTTCTCTGATGGTGAAGATCCCTGTACGTAATTCAGCTACCGGTCTGGTATAGCTAAGTGGGAGCATTTGTTCCCTGGATTCGTCATCAAAGAGAATGATGTTTCTCATGGTTTAAGGCGCTTCTAATAACTACTATATTTTTATACTCAATGTTTACAATATGCTGACAATCACAGAGACTCATTCCTAGCCATGAAGTTATTAGCGGCGGCCTTTATATGAGGCAATTAAAAAAGCCCCGATATGTGACCGGGGCTTTATGATTATTCTTCAGTTTCTTTCTTAGCAAATTTAGTATTGGCAAATTTCTTATTGAACTTGTCGATCCTCCCGGCGGTATCGATAAACTTCATCTTACCGGTAAAGAAGGGGTGCGACTGGCTCGAAATCTCCAGTTTCACCAATGGATATTCGTTACCATCTTCCCATTTGATGGTATCCTTGGTCGCTACGCAGGACTTTGTCAGGAAGGCAAAATCGCAGGAAAAATCCTTAAACACAACGTGGCGATAATTGGATGGATGAATATCTTTTTTCATGGCGCTTTTTTATAATGGACGGCGAAGGTAAGGTTTTTACTATTACCTGCAAAATAATATGGAAAATTATTCTGAAAGGGCTTATCGGGTTATGGGCTTATACGCTTATGGGGTAATCGGGAGAATGATAATGTACTGATTTGGCTTATGGGGATATGGGATTAATGGATTACGAGATTATATGCTTATAAGTTAACTAATTTATAAGCCAATAAGCTTCTAAGCCAATAAGCTATTCTGGTAACTAGCTGAAAATGTGCAATATATAAGAATTCGTATTTCGGCGAAATATATTTCGTAGATATACGAATCCATTCACATTCATAGAGACAAGCCTTTTCACAGCGTCAAGCCTTTCCCTGCCCCTCAAAATCCAACTTATTTCGGCGAAATATATTTCGTAGATATACGATTTCATCCGCCTTTCACCTTCAGATGATTGTAAGTCAGCTGATTGTAAAAACCAAAATTTTACATCATGAATAATCTAACCCCGGAAAAAAAGAATCCCGGTATAACTTGATGTCACAAGCCCCACCTGGTTCCCCAATAATCGCAAGGATATCAAACCTGATCTCCCATTCATACCCTATCGACCGCATATAGGCCATCGCGGCATCAATCACCAACCGCTTTTTCCTCCGATCTACCATTTCCTCCGGTCGTCCAAAGGAAGTACTTACCCTGGTCTTGACTTCTACGAAAACCAAAACTCCAGATTCTCTTGCCACAATGTCAATCTCCGCCCGCTTATAGCGCCAATTACGGGCAAGGATTTCAAAACCAGCAGCTATTAAAAAGGCCGCGGCTTTCTCTTCACCCCATTTGCCATGCTCATGCTGTATACCCATACCATTTCAAAATAACGGGGAAGTAGTGTACGGATCAAGGTTTTTTACATTTTCTATTCTTCACGCCGTCGAATAAGCCTTTTTTGTGAAAAATTGCCTTGTTTTACAGGCTTAATTGCATCTTATTTCATGTCAATGAACCCTTATATCCTATGATGAATCAATTGATCGGGCGATTTATGGATCAACTCGAAGAAGGCCTTGCCATCGGAAGCATAGCCAATATCCAACCGCCATCAGCCAATATCTCCCATATTTATGTAGCCGGTCTCGGTGGATCCGGAATCGGAGCAGACTTCGTGTCTTCTTTTGTGCAGGATGAGCTCAAACTCCCCTTTCTGGTCAGAAAAGGTTACCATGTCCCTGCTTTTGTTGGTCCGGACACTCTCGCTATCGCAAGCTCCTATAGTGGCAATACCGAGGAAACCCTGATCTCCTATGATCAGATCAAAAAACAAGGTGCCAGAATCATCTGTGTAGCCTCCGGCGGTAAAATCATCGAAAAAGCCAAGGCAGATGGTTATGATTATATCCAGGTTCCGGGCAACTGGCCTTCACCGAGGGCTTGTCTGGGATATTCAGTGACCGCCCAGTTGTGGACACTACACCATCTCGGATTTATTTCTGATCGCGCTATCAAAAATGTGGCTTCCGCAGTTAGTCTACTCAGGGCCGAAGAAAGCGACATCAAAGCTCAGGCTCAAAAAATTGCTAACCAGCTTTTTAAAAAGATTCCTGTCATCTATATCGAAGACCGGATGGAACCTGTAGCGGTCAGACTCAGACAACAAATCAATGAAAACAGCAAGGCACTATGCTGGCATCATGTGGTTCCGGAAATGAATCACAACGAACTCGTAGGCTGGACCGAAAAGAATGATGATCTGGTGGTACTCTACTTGCGCAATGATGATGATTTTTCAAGAAATGCAGTGCGGATGGATATCAATAAAAAGATCATCGGTCAATATGCCAGCGAAATCATCGAAGTATATTCTAAAGGATCAAACCTCGTTGAAAAATCATTGTACCTCGTTCACCTTGGTGACTGGATTTCCTGGTATCTCGCAGAATTGCGTGGAGTGGATGCACTCGAAGTGAATGTGATTGATTTTTTGAAAGGTGAATTAGCAAAAGTGTGAGGCGTGAGGCGTGAGGCGTGAAGCGTGAGGCAGGAGTTGAGAGGGCAAGTATGGCAAAGTAAAAACAACTGAAAGCTGGAAGCTGGTAACTGATAGCTAAATACTGATAGCTGATGGCTGGAAGCCCCCACCCCCTGTGTTGCGCGATACTCAACCTATCGCTTGCAAACCCCGGGGAGTCATGAGCTGGTTTCCCGATGAGATGGCAGAAGGCGAGAATGGCAGTGAGTTTTGAATTGTGAGTAGTGAGTTGTGAATTGTGAGTTGTGAGTTGTGAGTTTTCAAGATCCCACGCCTTTAGGCATGCATAATTTGCCTTGAAGCTGGAAGCTGGTAGCTAAATACTGAGAGCTGACAGCTGAATACTGAGAGCTGATAGCTGAAAGCTTATTTGTTTGTACTTTTGAAGAGAATTATATCAAACCATTGAACATATGGGATTATTAGAAGGAAAAGTTGCTCTTGTCACCGGAGGATCAAGGGGAATAGGCAAAGCAATCGTAGATGCCTTTGCTGCGGAGGGAGCCTCTGTAGCCTTTACGTATTTATCCTCCAGAGAAAGGGCGGAACGCATCGCGGAGGACTGGAAATCAAAAGGCAGGAATGTGGTTGCCTTTTATTCGGATGCCAGTTCGTATGTGCATGCGGAATCCCTGGTACCTTCGATTCTTGAGCAGTTCGGTCGCATAGATATACTAGTCAATAATGCCGGCATCACCAATGATACCCTCCTGCTGCGCATGGATGAAGAGCAATGGGACAGTGTCATGGATACCAACCTCAAGTCAGTGTTTAATATGACGAAGCAATGCATCAAAGTGATGCTGCGCCAGAAATCAGGATCACTGATTCACATGAGTTCCGTGGTTGGTATTTTTGGTAATGCTGGGCAAGCTAATTATGCAGCTTCAAAAGCAGGTATCATCGGGTTTAGTAAATCGATTGCTAAGGAAGTTGGTTCACGTAACATTCGTAGCAATGTGATTGCACCTGGATTTATAGAATCAGATATGACTGGCGAACTGGATGAGAATACACGAAAGGCATTCCTTTCGAATGTACCTCTCGGCAGGCTAGGCCAGGCGGATGAGGTAGCCAGGTTAGCCGCATTCCTCGCTTCTGATCAATCTGCCTACATCACCGGACAGGTGATCAGCATTTGCGGCGGCCTAAATACCTGATCATGCCACGGATGATCACTGTATCGGTGTGCATCCTCATGCTCGCGGCATGCAGCCCAAAAATCCTGGTTCGTCAAGCCACTACGGATGATATCGTCCTGTTGCCACGCGAAGAGGCCGAAAGCAAGCTCAGTACTTGTTACACCCCACTATCCTATGTTGAACATCCGGAACTACTCCGCATGAAATATGTCCGGGTGAATATTCATTTTATGAATTCTTCAGATGGCCGATACAATATGCCTGAAGAAGAAACAACGAACTACGCTCGTGAATGGATCAAGGTGACCAACAGTAATCTTGAACGCAACATGAAGATGTATCTCCCACATGGAAACGAAACTCCAGTCATACCCATTCCATACAGGTATGTGATTTCACCAGACCCAACGATACCTGGTGATGATGGTGTATACTACCATATTGATGATGAATTGTGCTATGCTGTCAAAACAGGCAGAGAGCGTAACATCAGTGACAAACGTGTGATTGAAAAATATGCCGTTCGAGATGATTCGGTGATGAATATATTTCTCCAAACCCATCATCTGGACAGCATCCCTTCTCCAACGTACAGGCCTGATGCTTCAGGAATATCTCTTGGGAGTTCTATAAAGATATTTGGAAACTGGCATAAGCGTCCAAATGTCTGGGATATCAGAGGCATCACTAATCATGAAATCGGGCATTCACTTGGCTTATCCCATACATGGGGCGGGCATGATGGTTGTGATGATACGCCTGCGCACCCCAATTGCTGGAATGTAACCGATAAACCTCCTTGTGATTCGCTGTATTCAAATAACATGATGGATTACAATGCTCACATGGCGGCACTCACGCCTTGCCAGATTGGTAAAATAGTGATGAACATGACAAGGCTCGGTGCTATCCAGCGCAATATACTTGAACCTAGATGGTGTGTGCTAGATACAAGTGCTACTATCACCATCAGCGATAGCATCCGTTGGGAAGGCAGTGCTGATCTTGAAGGCAATATCGTGATCACCGATGGTGGTATACTTGAAATAGGTTGCAGAGTCTCTATGCCGGAAGGTTCTACCATTAAAATATTTCCGGGTGCTAAACTGGTTGTCTTGTCGACTGGAAAAATCCATAATTCCTGTAACGGACAATGGGCCGGAATAGAATTTGTGGAGGAAAGAAAAATGAAAGGAGGCTTGTACATCCTGGAAGGTGGCAAGATCGAAAGCACCCTTCATCCCCTGGGTACACAGTTATGAAATCATCCAGGTTGATCTTTCCCATCTTTCTGCTGATCACCCTGATCGCATTTTATCCGACGATCGGAGCCGGGTTCGTTTTTGATTTCCTTGGATGGCAGCGTGTCTATGATGCAGGCACGTTTACCGACATCTTCAACAGTTTTGGATACAAAGGAAACCACCAGGTTCTTCATTTTTTCTTTTATGGCATTTATTCGATTTTCCATATCCGGGGCTTACCCTGGTATATAATTTTCTGTTCGCTACATGCTTTCAACGCCTGGTTACTCTATACCTGGCTGACACAAATAAATGTGCGGTGGAAGATGAATGCTCCTGGATTGCTCATCATCCTGATGTGTTTTCTTTTTCTTGTACATCCCTATAATGTGGAGCCGGTGGTGTGGAAAGTTTGTGTCCATTACCTGCTCTCGTTGGCAGGTGTCATGGGCCTGATGTTGTGGGCTCCAAAATATGTGTATCAGGGGGAGTCAAAGTTCCTTTGGATGTGCCTGGTGATTTTTTTCTTATCCATCTTTCTGCTCGAGATCGCATACATCACTCCCCTCGTCATCAGCCTTTACTTTGTTGTTGAATACTTTGCCGGAACTACATCCAGCTACAACCTTCGCAGAGCAGTGGTACTCAGCGGTAGTCTTTGGGGAATACTGGCCATTGGCATCCTTGTCAACAAATGGATACTAGGAGCCTGGGTTGGGCACTACGGAGCCGCGGCCCACCTCAACATTGACATCATAGCCATGATGTCTACCGAATTAAAATACCTGGTCAAGCACATAGCTGATGCCCGGTTTTTCTCCTTCAAAACGAAAGGCCTGATTTTTGACAACTTACTCTCTAAACCTGAGCTTGTCTTCTTTTTGCTGATGATGTGCATAGGAATAGCGCTGCTCTATTTCATTCGGATTAAAAAAGTTTCCGGATACGTTCATCTGGTTTTCTTTGGCATTGCCGCCTCGATGTTGTATGTATTGCCGGTTTCGAACCTGTTCTTTTATCATCTGCAGATTGGTAGCAATGATCGCTTTAGCTACCTTCCTTTAGTATTCATCATTGTTGCCTTTTTGCCTTTGTTAGCAAAGGCGCCTAAATGGGTATGGGTTTCATTGATGGGCATGATCCTGCTGGTCCAGGTGTATCTGCAGGAAAAAACAATTAACTACTGGAAGCAATCCACGGAGATCGTGCATCAACTGAGAGATACCTTCAGGTGGCATGACCGTAGCCATGTCTTTGTGCTCAATAGTCCTGACAATCTGAATGGCATCGTGATGACCTCCATTATCCAGGCACCATCAGGTATCGATGAATTGCTTGATTTCCAAACGGCGAGGCCATACACCGGTGTGATGTTTGATGTCTTCCAATACAATATGACTACACCGAACGATGGTGTGAAAGTGGAGCAAACAGGTCCAATGCAAGTCAAAGTCACGTTCAATCAATGGGGCAATTGGTGGCATCTCAGCGGCATAGGTGCGAGCAGTTATGAAAACGAATACTTCAAAGCAGAAGCACTTGACTATCCGTATCAGCTTACGTTCAAACAGTTTCCGGAAGGCAGTGTGATTATCTATCAGGATGGGAA
>JANNSS010000225.1:0-22373 GCA_031402955.1 Saprospiraceae bacterium | reverse complement strand
CATGCCATGCGACCAGAGACCCGTTTCATCTTTGAAGGAACATGATTGAATCAGAATATCATCACACGTGCCACCAAAACTCAGATGAAAATTATTGTATTCGAAACGGCAATCAGAAAAAACAACCTGATGGACATTTCGAAAATCAAAAGCTGTTGCTGCATATCCGAGTGAAAACAAGGGAACATTGGATTTGGCGAAATTTTTAACCTTGATCCCTTCAAAGCGGAGATATGCTTTATGATTGCCACCATACACGGTCAGGAAACGAAACGCCTGTGACAATACGACCTCACTCATATTTGGATCTGTTCCTTCGGCGGTGTGCATATAAATAAATTGATCATCTCTTACAAAGCCATCATATTGAAAACCTAATCCTGCGAGGCTAAAGGTATCAACCAGTAGGTTGGAATAAAAGGAAGGATATGGATACAACATCTTTCCATTCAGCAGGCACAGGTTTGTATATGCAGCCGCTTCGGGTAGTGTCGCGCTGAATAACTTTGGATTGTCGGGATTTTGAATCCATTGCAGTGGTTGGTGATATCCTCCATCGATCACAGGTTCTGCACCTGGTGCTGCCATGAATACGATTGGTTCTTCAGATGTGCAGTCTTCATTCAATACGAGGGACAAGCCATTGTCTGTGTACACCCCATCCATGAGCATGACGGTCGTGCCGCACGCAAGAGGTGATCCCAACAAGATCGTTAGCTTTCCTGGTGATGTCTGAGTATACTCCACACCGGACCCATTAGGAGAAACCCATTTGATATTATTTGTTGGCTGAATCTCAAAAACATTCTTTGTTGTGAAAATCTGGACCGGTAGATCGATAATATTCAAATCCGGAATTGAATCGACCACTCGTACTCGTATTTCATAAGAGGTGGATGGCTCGAGATTGAACATACTTGCTTTAAACACCTCAACTCCTTCTATGGTGACTCTGTCTGCCTCTATCCCCGTCTTCAGGCTTGGATCAGCAAGCTCTCTGTATTCAAAATAACAATGGCTGCTTTGATCCGGATCATACCCAGGAAGTAAAGTGACCTCAACGCCTGCAGCGTGTGTAAAAGGATGTATGACAAGTTGCTGAGCCGTCAGTGAAATACTTACTAACCCGATGGTAAAGAATATCCTTATACAGGTCAATACGGCATTCACTCCTTTAGTAAGATCCATATGGCAAAATAGGCAATCTCATGTAATCCTGTTTAGTTGCTTCATGGCCTCACGAACCGTCAGTCCTGAAAGTGATTCCTTTTTGAGAAACGACCTGACATGCGCGGGATAGACTTTTGCATGTTGCCGTAGCGCCCAGCCACAGGCTTTCCGAAGGAAAAATTCTTTGCTATCCGACACCCTTCGGATCATTTCAAACAATAGTTTTTCATCTGTGGCTTCTTTGTACATGAGCTGATGGATGATAGCGACGCGTTGAAGCCACATATGATCTGACTCAATCCATTTGTAAGCATACTCGTGCTGAAGCTCAGGGAATCGCTTAAAGTGCATGCCCACTAGCTTAGCGAGCCAGTCAACCGAATCCCACCAGGAATTAGTGGTAATACATTTTTCGAGGACGCGAATCCACGACTGGTTCTGAAGGGGCAACATCCGTTGCATCATTTCGAGGCTGACGTATTGGATCTCCCGATACTCCTGGTCATAACACAACCGCACAAACTGCTCGAGCTGCTTTCCTGCATACATGCCATGGCTTGCAAAAATGTCTTTCGCCATCGCCATCCATTGTGGTGCGCCTAATCCGCAGTAATCAAATTGATGCTCCATATATGCACTTTGCTGCTCCGCCCGCAGCGGATCGCCGGCTTTGACAAAGCGCTCTGTGATCAGCTGGAGATACTGTTCAGGTGGAATTTCAGGCGTAAACGTTTTTTTCATTATGCGTGCGGGTACTGGCTGAAGAAATGCAACACTTATGTATAAAATAAGTCTTTAGGCTTTGGGCGTTTTGTCGCGTCCTCCGGGCCCGGGGTCGAAGGATCAGGGCCCGGATTGTTTGATTGGTATTCAGTAAGCAGTAGGCAGTTCGAGCGCAGTGAAGATCCCGCCAAATGCACGGCATTTGTAGCGGGAAAGCAGTTGGCAGTGGGCAGTAAGCAGTTGGCGGTAAGCAGTTGGCAGTGGGCAGTAAATGGTTAGTCTGCTTTCTTGTATAGGACGTAGTAGTCCGGGTCAACAGAAAAAGACTTGACTGGATTTTCCATCTTTAGTTCCTGCCATTGGGCGGTGGGCTTGAGGATGATTTTATCTCCGCTGTTGATCCTCACTTCGACTGGCATATTAAATCCATCCACAATCATCGCGTACCGATAGTTTAGTTTTTTTCCTTTCATCTCATACTCTACTACAGGAATGCGGGTATCGCGCAGATACTGGTTAAAGAAAGCTTTCAGGTCTTTGCCCGTTTGGCTGGCGATGTAATTTTCGATCTGTTCGGTGGTCACGGTCTGATGATAAAAATCACGCTGGAGGCCACGTAATACACTTCTCCATTTTTCATCATCACTCAGCCAAGTGCGCAGGGTGTGTAACATATTACCTCCTTTGGGATACATGTCGCCAGATCCTTCTTTATTGACATTGTAGGTTCCGATGATTGGCTCGTTGTTCTGAATAGAGCGTCGGGTACCAATGACATAATCACTGGCAGCCTGTGGACCAAAATGATAATCGAGATAGAGACTTTCCGCGTAGTTAGCGAAGGATTCATGAATCCACATGTCCGCGATGTCTTTGTAGGTGATGCTGTTGGCCCACCATTCATGCGCAGATTCATGCACGATGATAAAGTCCCATTTCAACCCCCATCCGGTAGAAGACAAGTCGCGTCCTAAATAGCCCATTTGATAATTGTTTCCATAGGTGACACAACTCTGGTGCTCCATACCCAGATAGGGTACTTCGACCAGCTTGTAACCGTCTTCATAAAAAGGATATGGACCAAACCAATATTCGAAAGCCTTTATCGTCCGATGTGCATCTTTGAAATGCTCCCTGGCTTTATCATAGTTATCCTGCAATACATAGAAGTCCATATCCAGCACCCCCTTCTCTCCATGAATCGTATCTGTCCAGTGCGCATAACGGCCTATGTTGATGTTGACACCATAATTGTTGATCGGATTGGATACAAACCAATGAAAAGTCTTACGTCCATCCGGCAGATAATCGACATGTCTCAACCTTCCATTGGAAACATCCGTCAATGATGGTGGTGCCGTGATGCGGATCAGCATACTGTCCGGCTCATCGTACATGTGGTCCTTGCATGGCCACCATACACTGGCGCCAAGTCCCTGGCACGAAGTCGCCACAAAAGGATTGCCGTTGTTGTCTTCTGACCAGGTGAGTCCACCATCCCAGGGAGGGCGTACAGCTACCACGGGGATGCCTTCATACTGAATCGTGATTTTGTCGCGATCCCCGGCAACAAGCGGATAAGGAAACCTGATATGGTATACATTCCCTTCTCTGGTATAGGAGAGTTTCTGCCCTTTATAATCTACATGGGTAATCGACAGTGGTTCCTGCAGATCTATCTGCATCAACTGCTGTGGAATGATCACAAAAAAGTAAATCGTATTGGTGCCCTTCAGGGATTTGCCCTCCACATCTACGTCAATAGCCAGGTCATAGTAGCTGAGATCCCACCATGCGCGTTCCGGAGTGATACTGCCACGAAGAGTGTCCTGGTGGGTGAAGGGCTGGGCAGATATCTGCCGGCTGACAAATAAAGCCGAAAGGATGAAGATCCAAAACAGGTATTTTTTCATGCATCTAAAATTGAGGTGTTTTCCATTTGATCATGGCTGCATAGCTGCAAACCTATGATCAAATATACATCACCTTCTTTCGCTACCAACCGTTCAGCCTTTGTTTTGGATTAAAGCGGCAGGATTACCGATATAGGTGCCTGCTGTTAAAAGATCCTTTACGACGACAGCCCCCATTCCGATAATGACATCATCAGCAATGGTTATTGCATTTCTTGTACAGGCATTTGTACCCATAAAAACCCGGTTCCCGATTTTACAGTTTCCACTAATGTTGACACCGGGCGAAGTTGTGAAAAAATCACCCACGGTGGTATCATGGCTAATGGTAGTACCCGGATTGATAATGGAAAACATACCGATTTGAACATCACAACTGAGTAAAACCTGACCAAGCACAATAGAACCTTCGCCGATTTTTGTATACGGTGTCAGTTGTGCTCCCGGATGAATAATAGTCACATATCGGCTAGTAGCGGGTAGTGCATTTTTGATACGCCATCTGGATGCCAAATCACCAATCGCGATCACGATGAAATCAAAGGATAAGTTTGAATTTGAAAGCGGCAACACATCTATGCCAAGCACAGATTCCTTTGTGAGAAACTTTGGTTCTACAAGAAAACCAACTCTCTTGTTTAAGCCTTCCCACCCCAGGAGTTCACCAATGACACACAACACTTCTTTTCCAAGTCCACCGGCGCCAATGATTCCTATTCTGCTGTCTGGATAGATGGATTGTATCATTTTGAATGCATTTGTCTTTTTAAAAGTATTTCCGCTTCGAGGGACTGTAATGTGTCTGTGTTTCTGTTATGTTGCAGCAATGCCACAATTCCCTTTCGGTTAAACGCGATTGTTGAATCATCAAGGACAACATCGTTGGCTTCATAATCCTGTAAAAACTGTTCTTCAAAAATATAAACCTTAATCTGGTTCTTTTGAAGCCAGTGGAAGACGATATTGGAGCGTGAAAAATATACCTTGGTGCCCATATAGAGCAAATACAGAATATTGCCCAGACCCTGCTGTCGGTGATGCAGAAAAATAGCTGTTGGATGTTGTTGCAGAAATTGGTAATACGATTCAAGTTTCATGTGTTGTTCAAGAAAAGTAACGCGGTCACCAAGTTGGTTTTTATACAACACCTTTATTTTTTTCTTATACCGGGGGAATTGTCCATATGTCAGGGGAAGAGAATAATTGAAATTGGTATCCCTGGTTTTTGAAAGCACCTCCAATACATCAACATGATTATTTTCTACAGTCGCAGAATTTCCAATCAGGATTCTTCTGGAGTCTCTATCTGTGTCTGCTGTTCCAGGTGGTATGATATCCGAAAAATTGAAAAATTGAAAAAACTGCCAGGGCGGAAGCTTGATGCGTGTGTTTATTTTGTCCATCTCCTCTTCCACATACCAAAGTATCCGGTGGATCTTCGGAATTGCTCTTCTTAAAGAGACTATTGGTGGGTGTTTAAACTGAAGAAACTGATAATAAAACTTACGCAGATCGTACCGGAATTTGATTTCCGGCAGCGACCACAAGAGTTTCCGGGTAGCAGGTCCATATAGATCCTTTCTAAACAAGTTGGTCTGCTGATATATTTCAGCACCATAAAAGCACCAGCAATGAAGGATGCCAGGATGAGAACGATAGATAATGTCTGCTTTCACATTGTCCATAAAATAATGAAAAGCGATATCCCTGTTCATGAGCTTTTCAAGTACGATTTTCTGACCGAATGCGTCGGTGGAGACTTCGAGTGTGTTTTCGTCTATGGTAATGCATGTGTTTTTGATCTGAGGATCAAGGATGACAAAATATGAATCCCAGCCTGTGGTGCTGAAGGTCTGCCTGACCCAGCCTAAAAACTTCTTATCTGAAAACAAATGGATAGCCCTGACTGGATACTGCTCAGGCATGATGTCTGGCATTAGTCCGTGATGCAATCACCTGATCATGCTGAGATCTGGTCATCGTATGAAAAACCGGAAGACAGGTTACCGTATCATTTGTCATCATCAACAAATATATCGCTTTTTAGCGGTTCACTTCGAAGTGAACGCAAGCTTATCTTAAATGTCTGTTGGCTATATTTTTATTATACCATACCTTTGGTCGGTTTCAATCGTTTCTGATCACTCACTTTAGTTCTTCCTGGTTTGATTCCATGTGGTTTGTGTCATTCCTTTTTTTAATTGGATGCAATACAAACGATTTTTACCCTGCTATCCTTGCACCATAACTAATTATAGCGATGTCCATAAGTACCAAATTGATTACCCTGTCTAACCGGTTAACCCGTTCATTCAGGGAAAAGGCATATCATGATTACTCTGCAACAAATTTTGAGACAATCCATGTTCAAAATCTTGTTTCGCTGAAGGATCGTATTGAACTACTGAATCTGCTTCCCTCCAATGCAATTGTAGCAGAAATAGGTGTTAACGAAGGTGGTTTCTCTGAACACATATTAAAGATCTGCGCTCCACAAAAACTGTTTTTAATTGATGTATGGGCTTCCCGGCGCTATCATGGAGGCTTGTTTGAAAAAGTGAAAAACAAGTTTAGCAGCCAACTACTGAAAGGTCAGATAGAGATCATTCGTGACTTATCATTCGGGGCCATTGCTTCCTGCCAGGATCAAACCTTTCATTGGGTTTACCTGGATACTGACCATACCTACAACACTACCCGCCGTGAACTTGAATTATTGCGTCCGAAAATGAAACCAGGTGGCATCATCGCCGGCCATGATTATATCATTGGTAACTGGAACGCAGGCCATCGATATGGAGTCGTTGAAGCGGTTCGTGAATTCTGTATCCGATACAACTGGGAAATGATTTTTCTGACCCACGAACTGGATATACCTCCAAGCTTTGCCATCAGGGCGATAGAAAAATGATATGCTTATCCTACCTTAAAGCATATACTTTTTCACAACTGTTTAGATTGGAAATTTAGCGTTCTATATCTTTCCTCATTTTAGGGATAGGAGGGCCGAGTATAACAGGACCGTCCGTTGTCACGAGTACATTATCTTCGATACGGATACCTGTAAAATTTCTATACGGTTCCAGTTTGTCGTAACAGATAAAATCCTTGAACTTGCCTTCCTGCTGCCATATATCGATCAGTTCGGGAATGAAATAAATACCTGGCTCCACCGTGATCACAAATCCTGGTTCCAGTGTGCGGGCCATGCGCAAATAGGCGGTTCCGAATTGCTGGCTTCGCTGCACGCTATCATCATACCCAACATAGTTTTCACCGAGATTTTCAAGATCATGAACATCCAGACCGATCATATGTCCCAGTCCATGTGGAAAAAACAAAGCGTGTGCGCCTGCAGCTACTGCTTCATCTGCATCGCCTTTCATCAACCCTATTTGTTTCAAACCTTCAGTGATAATTCGTGCAGCACCGAGGTGAATATCAAGATACCTGACTCCTGCTTTTACGGCCTCAATAGATGATGTCTCCGCCTTGAGCACCAGATCATATATTTCTGCCTGCATGGATGAAAAGGTCGGACTCACCGGATAGCTTCGGGTAATGTCCCCCGCGTATCCCATGATGTTTTCTGCTCCGATATCGCACAGTAGCATATCTCCTTCCCTGAGCAGCCGGTGATAATCATTGTTGTGCAATGTCTGGCCTTGAATCGTGCAGATAGCCTGGTACGCCAGTCGTGCCTGGTTTGCAAAAGCGACACCTTCAGCAATTCCTCTGATCTGCGCTTCATATTTTCCGGGGGCGACAGACTTTCTGATTTGGGTGTGGATGGCCGCAGTGATATATAGCGCCTCTTCCATCTGGTCAATTTCTTCAGGGGCTTTGTGTGATCTCTGTTTGATGACCGCGCGCACGAGCTCCATAGAGTGCCCGCTTTTTATTTCATCCGTCGTTTTATTAAGCAGGCCTGCCAGGTAAAATATCCTGTCCGCATGATATGGCGGCAGGTAGTGGATTGGTTTTCCTGCCAACCACCCTTGCAATGATTCTGCGCTTATATATTCATCTGCTCCAATCTGTTGTATCCTTTCTCCCATCGTTGGCTGTGGGCCCATCCAGACTACATCTTCAATATCGGCATCATTACCTGCCAGGATAGATTTTCCGCTATCTGCATCAATGATCCCTGAAAGTCCAGGCTGGGAAAATCCGAAATAATACAGGAAGGTACTGTCCTGACGGAACGGATAGGTATTCCCTTTATAATTATAGGGTTGATCTGTGGCTCCTGGAAAAAAAAGGGTTCCGCCTCCCATGGCCTTGGCAAGTGTATTGCGGCGTGCTGTATAAATAGCTGGATCGAAGAGTTTCATAGCGTGAAAGATAAGGAATTAGCGAAATCCACGAGTTGTCATTTGTATTTCCATTCTTGCTTTCGCTGATAGAATATTTGGCCATGTAAAAAAATCTTCTTAGTCTTGGGACTATTTAATACCTACAGCCTAGGTCATATTCCGATCCAAAAATAAAATTTCCAACATAGTCGTAATTCTCCCTTTTCTCCATCGCATATTTTTTAAACCTCTTGAAATCATTTTAATATGAAAAATGTATACTTTTTATTGGTGGTACTTATTTTTTCCATTTCAGTTGTTGTCCAGGCTCAGCCTCCCCAGGCTTTTAACTACCAGGGCCTCGCCCGTGACGGCTCAGGGGCACCCCTAACCAATAGAGCCATTTCGCTTCGTCTTTCGGTTTTACAAGGTTCATTGGGGTCAATAGTGTATCAGGAAACCCAGAATATGACAACAAGTAAATTAGGCGTTTTCAGTGTTGAAGTAGGAAACGGCACATCCCAGCTTGGTCAGCTTCAAGGCGTTAACTGGGGGTTAGATGAATATTATATCCAAACAGAAATGGATCCTGATGGTGGAACAAATTATACGCTGCTTGGTCAGGCCCAATTATTGTCTGTTCCATATGCATTGTATGCCGGAGAAGCAGCCAGCGCAAATAACTTGTGGCAATCCAATGGAACAGGTATTGATTTCAATGATGGCAATGTTGGAATTGGAACCAGCAGTCCGGATAGTAAACTTAGTATTGAAGGAGATGATCCGTTAGGAGACGACCGTATCTATGTTGAACTCAATAATAAATCTACCTCTAACCGATCTGTAGTCATACTAAATTTGCGATCCGGAAATGGTAACGGCTCAACCTCGCTTCAGCATCTTTCAAATTCATATGATTTTGATGGGGACACGTATACCGATTTTGGTGTCCTCTCTTCCACCGGCCGTGGTGTGATCATGCGCGCTGATGATCCGGATGGTGTCTTAAAATTTCTGACCCGGGGAAACGAAACGATTCCGGTGGAACGAATGCGCCTGACCCGTGATGGGAATCTAGGTGTAGGTACCGAGTCTCCGGTTTCAAGAATCCAGGTGACGGATGGTGATGTATTTATCGAGAATATCAACAAAGGGGTCATTATGAAATCCCCAAATGGAAATTGCTGGCGGATGACCATCAATAATGACGGGTCGGTCAATACCACAGCTATCACTTGCCCTAATTGAGATATATCGTTACCGCCTATTTGAAAATGTTTTCTTAGGCTCAATCACAGCAAACTCCATGATTCATTATCTTTTCTTCATTTAGCATTTTCCAAACATGAAAACAATACTACTCTTCCTGTTTTGTATCAGCATATCATCAATGACCTATGGTCAGGCAAACGATCTCAGCGTCGTCGCCACAGCCGGTACTTCCTTTGCGTCTGGCAACCTTTCCCTTGACTGGACATTGGGTGAGGTGATCGTGGATTTTTATGATGAACCTGGTTTGGGTTTGTCCCAGGGTTTCCATCAACCCGTTTATCAACTTGTCGCTATCAAATCTATTCCGGTGGAATTTGGCCAAATCGCTGTTTTCCCCAACCCATTTTCAGACGAGCTTATGGTTAAAATGAATTTTGCTGCCTTTGAAAAGGGTGAAATGGAATTGGTCGATAGTAAAGGAGCGTCTGTTTGGAAAAAACAATTTGAAGGCAATGATGTCATCGAACACTATTCAGCTTCTGCTTTGCCTTCGGGCTCATATCGGTTAATGGTTTCCCTTGTCCATGATACATTAGTTCAATCTTATCAGCTTTTGAAAATCCAGTAAAATGAAAAATTTGCTCTTCTCTGCATTGGCATTGATCTGCACACTATCTGCCGCTGCCCAGTCACCACAGGCTTTCAATTATCAAGGCATTGCGCGTGATGTTTCCGGTTCTCCTCTTGCAAACAAGGATATTTCTCTACGCCTTTCTATTCTTCAGGGTGCTTTAAGATCGCTTGTGTACCAGGAAACCCACAATGTGACCACAAGCAAACTCGGGATTTTCACAACGGAGGTCGGTCATGGAACATCTCCGCTTGGTCTGCTGGAAGACATTCAATGGGGAATAGATGATCATTATGTCCAGATTGAATTAGATCCGGATGGTGGTACCAACTATTCGTTATTAGGTGAATCACAATTACTTTCTGTCCCGTATGCACTCTTTGCAGGAAATGCGGCCAGCGGAGAGGATTTTTGGCAATCAAATGACCGAGGTATTCATTACAATGATGGTAATGTCGGTATCGGAACTGATCGTCCAAACGCAAGATTGACAATACGGGGGAATGATCCTATTGAAAATGATAGAATGTATCTGGATCTCAATAATGAATCCACCTCTAATCGTTCATTGGTTTGGGTTAACCTGTCTGCCGGTGAACAAAATTCCGCCACTGCTTTGCAGCATTTTTCTGAAACCTATGACTTTGATGGCGATAAATACAGCGATTTTGGAATTCTCGCTTCTTCTGGTCGCGGCATCATCCTGAGAGCAGATGATCCAGGGGGCGTTATTAAATTCTTTGCAGGAGGATCGATTCAATCATCACCTGAAAGAATGCGTATCAATGAGGTTGGAAATCTTGGAATTGGTACTAGTGATCCATCCCATAAGTTATCCATTGAAGGCACAGACCCTACCGGAAACAACCGGAATTACCTTAATCTTAATAACCAATCTACTTCTAACCGCTCGTTAGTTTGGGTAAACCTGACCGCAGGTGAAGAAAATTCTGCAACCTCCTTACAGCATTTTTCAGAAACCTATGACTTTGATGGTGATAAATACACTGATTTTGGTATCCTCGCATCTTCTGGTCGTGGTATCATCCTGAGGGCTGACGATCCGAATGGTGTTATCAAATTTCTTGCAGGAGGATCCATTCAATCTTCTCCGGAAAGAATGCGGATTAATGAACTTGGAAATGTTGGTATTGGAACTCAAAATCCTTCCGCCCGTGTGCAAATCGCAGGTGGAGATGTCTACATTCAGGATATTGACAATGGTGTGATTATGAAATCACCTGATGGAGACTGCTGGCGTCTCACCGTAAACAATGACGGAAGTATAAAAACCACCGTCATTACTTGTCCGGACTGATTTCAGTTTTTTGCTTTTAATTTCCGGGGTTGGATTGTTCTTTTCAGCATATTCGATCCTGTTTACATGCCCACTATTATGGATGAACCCGCATATATTTCTTCCAGAGGTCAATAAAACTCTTCGCCATTGCTTTGGCTGAAGATGCTGAGAAGACGATCACCTCATTACTGTCATCCGTAGCAGGAGCACCAAAGGCAACACAGTCTGTAGAAGCATTATAAATGGCGATTTCTGCCAGGAATGGATTAAACTCTGAAGGAGGAAGGATCAGGAAATTATTAGCGATCTCCCGTTCGGTGACGTTGTATCGTTTTTTATAAAGCTGAAGGTTTTTTTCAACCTGCGGAGTTGCGGGTACGATATATTTATACTTCGTGCTTTCCCCCAGGTTGACACTTACGAGTTCCGAAAAATCTTTGTTTTCAATGTCGTAGTGAAGCGTTGGGCTGATGACCCACACCTCAGTGGCCTTGTTTTCAAGCTTGATCAGTTGTTTTAGTGTCATGATTTTTTTTGCAAAAATAGTCATTCGGCTGGCATTTGTGATCAGCTCATTGATCCCCCCTGGAGAAGGGAAAGACAAACAGGTTATTTCACGTTGAATACCCGGGAGATATTGAATCCCAGGCGAATTTCTCCTTTCCCCCATTCACCTACTGTCTCCGTGATAAATCCTTTCTCTATCATGGACGTGCTGTTGCTGAAATGAAGCTGGAATACGTGTCCACCCGTTTCGATATCAAACCCTAAACTGAGGGAGTTATGAAATCCTTCAGCCAGTTGGTTGGGAAATACATAGATATATTCTGCATTCAGCGATACGCGTTTGCTCAGTTTGATACGCCCGCCGGCACCCAGGGCGAGGACATCGTTTTCTTCAGCACTTGTTTCGACCAGGTTACGGTGTATCAGTGTAGGCGCCAGTTCGAGGCTGAAGGCCTCGGAAAACTTTCTGCCCATGATCAGTTGAAAGGTGTAGAATAAATTATTGCTGAAATAATTTTCCCTGTCCGGATCAGATGGCTTGATCGTCTTGACAGCGGCTGATGTCATAAACGCTACCGTGAGCGGAGTTTTTTTCGCGCCTGTACTTTGGCGAAGAAGTTTGAATTTGACAAAACCATCGTAGGTCTTTTCATAGCTGCTTCTGCCCGCCCCAATCATCAGGCGATCGGTGATGCCATAATCCGCGCCAATGCGAATGGTGGATTCATCGAGACCGTATAACTCATAAATACCGCCATTAATGAAACCAAACCTATGTGAAATACGGATATCAAGCTCACCCTCAGACATATTTTCAAGGGAATGAAGGTTAATGACCCTCGTCGCCTTAAAACTGGCCGTCGTGTAAGTAACGGTTTCTTCTTCGCCTAGCAGTGACAACAAATCTTCTTCCTGGCCTGATGCATTGAGACGAACCATGATCAGAAAGCTCAGTGCGATATATTTGTACGTGTTCATTCAATAAGGAGTATTGGTATAAGTAAACAGATTTGAGCTCAAATAAAAAGAACCCCTATGGACAAAGCTATGTACAAATAGGGGTTCTGCAATAAAAAACTCACCCTTTTCTATGGTATTGGATTCATCAGCTGATATTCTGCGATGAGCTCGATATTTACTTTTTCAGCAATGTTATCTGCCACGAGCTTTGGAACTTCTATTTTAAAGTCTGCAATGGCAACAGCAAATTTGCTTTTAGCAGAGACCGCACCACCCTTGATCGTGATGACAGCAGGAGTGGTTACTGTTTTGGTGACCCCGTGGATCTCGAGTGTCCCTGTGACATTGACATTGTATTGTCCGTCCTTTGAAAAATTGACAATGGCCAGGTTGTCTATTTTTCCCTTAAACTTTGCCTTTGGATAGACGGAGCTTTCCATATAGTTTTCGTTGAAATGGTCCTGCATAAGGGCCTTTTCAAATTTAAATCCCTGTATGAGTACGCCCCATTCCACTGCTCCGGTGGCCGCATCGATCACGGTACTGGCAGAAGTATTATGTCCTTCTATTTTTTCCATGGCTGCTTCAGAGTAGAAAGATATCTTACCTGTCTTAGAAAAATATTTCTGCCCGATGGCTATTTGTGCGCTGAAAAGGAGCGCGAATACAATTAAATTTCTCATGTTCTTTAGATTTATTTGAATGTTCTGGATGGTGTCTACTTCTATTTTTTCGCAAGGGTGCATTGTACCAGGATGACATCGCTGAGATAACCAGTGCACATTCCTTTTATGCTTACCATATCTCCGGCCTTCACATCACCTGTTTCAGTTCCTGTCTCCATTTCACAGATGATCAATGCCATCGGATTGGATGTCTCGAGTTGTATTTTCTTTGTTCCTGCTTCTTCCGTCATGGTCGAAACCTTTCCAGTCACCTGGACTACTTTGCCATTGTAAACTCCATTGGCCGCATTTTCATCCGCTTCGTATGCAGCGATGATTTCATCAGCGCTGACCTCTACATCTGCTTTCTTTTTTTCGAGACTCGCTACGGGCTTGTTATACATATAGTATCCGATCCCTGCGCCAATGACGCCGAGTGCAAGTAGTATTAAAATGACTTTTTTCATGTCTGTTCTTTTGAAGTTATACCTCCCACGTTATACACGCGAGGTTAGCATGATTTGACGCTTTAATTATTTGGGGCGCCGTCTAAAACCCATTGTTCAATTTTAGAGATATCACAATTGCCCAGCTTTGCAGCATTCTTGGGCATAAAGGAAAATCCGGATTCGTGGTTGATGGCCCCGATCAGTTGCCCGTTGTTGGCATATTTGCTGAGTTCCGAATATCCTTCGAGGATGACATTTCCATTGTTTGGTCCATCGGTCACGCTGTGACATACATAGCAGTTCCGGTCTAAAATTGGTACAATGTTAGTCTGCAGGCTCATGTTATCGGTCACACAGGTTGTGGAGGGATACAACTCTTCCGCTACATCATAATAGCAAGAGGTCATCACCACCATTCCCATCAGCAATGCTTTAATTGTTAAGCGCTCCATTAGTAATCCAGGCTTTAATTTTTTGAATGTTACAGTCCGACAATTTGCCAGATCCTCTTGGCATTTGCTGAAATCCGCTTGCCCAGGTGATCGCACCTATGAGCCTTCCGTTGAGGGCTACTGTTTGAACACCGGCGTGCGAATTTAAAACGATATTTCCTGAAGGAGCTCCTCCTGAATGACAACCGACACAATAGGTCGTTAAAAGCGGAACTATAAAGCCTGAATACGTAATATTGGTAGTGTCACACTGACCCGCCATATCGTCACAGGTGAGATCTTTGGCTCCCTGCAGAATCCACTTAGAGATCAGTGATATCTGTTCTATCGTCAATTTCTGGTTAGGCGGCTCCGGCATACGTTTATCCGGATCCGTTTCGGTGATGACCTCATTCATATCTGAACTATTCAGATCATAAGGTTTCACAATTCCACTGGCCATGACATTCTCAAAATTGTCAAGGATGATATCCTCTTGATGGGAGATGGCATCGTGGCATCCGCTCTTTGCACAGTTTGATTTAAGCATCGGTAAGAGATCACGGTCAAAGTATACTACATCAGGGTCACACGGAATCCCCAGGGTGTCCTCATCCATCGTGTCTATATCCATTGTATCCATTCCCATTGTATCTATCGGGTCAGGGTCGACGGGTGCAAGAGGCTCGTGTTCACATGCCGGCAACAGCAACATGATCATTCCAATTATCAGCAATACCCAAAGCATGTAGAGACTTGCTTTGTGGTGGTGATAGGTGGTCGTATGGCTGCTCTGTTTTTGCATATAGTGTGGTTAAAACGATAATAATCATAAAGTTATTGAACCACGATCATAGCCCCATACCTGTTTATCTCTGAAACAACCTATAAGTAGTACAAGCCGGCATATTCAGGTGTTGAAATTTTCAGGGATTCTTCAATCGTTACCTTTTGATCCCATACGAGCACTCCGTTGACATCAATGATATGGATGTTCGCACTGTTTGCGATATCACGGACATCGAAGCTACGAAGCTGTGTATATCCGTCGGTTGTACTTATCGGGTTAGGCTCGATGGTAAGTTTCTTCAATTGGGTTTCAATAGGCTCTGTGCCTGCTGTTCCGACGTAGAGTGACCTGGAGTCAGGGTTTGTACAATTGCCATCTGCATCAAAGACGTATGAGGATAAATCCGGAAAGATCCTGGCGGAGCAACTATTCGTCAAAATGCGTGAGTACGGTTTATAGCAGGTTGATCTGGACAAAACCGTCAATGCTACCGAACCAACGTCACATCCCCCGAAAACACTGCACGACTTCCATCAATCAACTCGATCTCACATGTCCATACATACACGCCTGATGGTGCTTCCTTGCCACGGGAATACCCATCCCAACCAATAGTTCCATCTGCAATGAAATCTTTTCCTTCCCACAGCGATCCACCCCAGCGATCATAGATCACCAGACTCCTCACCGTAATCAGGTCGCGTCTACCGCTGACGGTAAATTTGTCGTTGACAGCATCACCATTTGGAGAGAATACATTCGGGAAGTATACCCTTATATCTTTATTCACTTCAATGTGAACAGTAGCTGCTACTATACACCCTTCCGGTGTCCATAGCGTGAGCACATAATCCGTATTTCGTACAGGTTGCGCCCATGGTTGCAGACAATCTGTGCAATTCAATCCTTCTGTCGGAGACCATTCAATGGAGTCGGGTTGAAAGTCAAGCTGTGGTATCAACAATATACTATCACCGAGATATAATGTATGTTCAGCAGGTAGGGACAACGATGGTTTGTCTTCAAGAGCAACATTAACGGTCAGGATGAGACTATCACAACCGGTCTGTGCAGACTGCCATGCGTAAGAATAGCTGGAATTAACTTCTGGCGTCACGATTTCACCCCACGGCAATTCAACAGCATTCCCAAAACAAATAAGCGTATCCAAAGTAGCTGTCTGTATCATCTCTTCAATGACTTCGATCAGTACTGGTTCGCGCTCGCTGACACATCCATCAATACTGACATGGAATGCCTCTACGAAGACCAGGGAATCGTTGAGAATATTACTGACGAGTAAGGTCGCTCCAACGCCGAGTTGATTACCTCCGGTTGCGGCGTCAAACCATCTGTATTCATATGTTGAGCCGCTTGCTATGAGTATCACATCTTCACCAACGCAAACAGGATCTGGTGCTACTACAATGGGCGTTGCCAGCAATCCAAATGAAACAACAAATGTTTCTATGCTGATAATGCATCCGGAGGCATCACTTACGGTAACCACATAGCTTCCCGCATTGCTCACCAACAGAGAATCCGCTGGCGATCCTGTATTCCAAATGTATGCGAAACCTGTAACTGCAGGTTGTATCGTTAATGTTTCTCCAATACAGCCCCTGACATCATGATCATGTATTTCTTGTGGCGTGACTGTAAGCGTAAGGGTCACAATGCTATCACAACCTGTTACATTGATCAATGTATCCCTGTAATTGCCTGAAGCAGTCAATTGCTGCGCGTCGAACAGATAGGTGTCACCATCACAAATGGTTTCTGCAAATTGGAAGCCTGAACGTGGGTAAAAACTGAGGTTGACCGTTAGTATACTATCACAACCGCTCGGATGTGCATTGGGTATGATCACGCTTCCCGAAGGATTGTCTTTATCAAACAACTGTCCGGAGACAATTATACTTTCGTCAGCGCAAATGGTGGTGGCAATATCTCTTTTGGCGCTGATGACTGTTACCACAATTGTATCTAAAAGTTCGCATCCGTCTTTTGTGATGCTCACCCAATATGAACCAGCTGAACTGATCGTTCGGACAGGATTAGTGGAATTGTTATCCCATCGATAGGTAGCGATTCCAGGGCCTGGAACTGTAGCATCAATGGTGACCGGACCTTCATCATTACAAATGGAAGCATCTTGTAACGGAATATAATTGCCAAAGGCTTCATTGATCGTCACATTGATGGTCACCGATGTGGATGTATTGAGAGCTGTGTTGGTCACCGTCAGTGTTACCGGAAAAGTACCCATACCCGTCGATGGTGTCCATATCGGATTAGGGTCTGTACTTGTACTATCCGGAAACTCCCAGAGATAAGTGATGTCGTCACCTGCTGTGGAAATATTGTTGAAGGAGACGGTTTCACAATCGGTTATATAGGTAAAATCAGCTAGTGGCAGGTTGACATCAACCGGAATGCAATCCGGGTCTGTATTGTTTGCGGCCGTAATTGTTAATATAATCGTGCCGGTTACAGATTCATTACCGACTTTGTCAGGCAATGCAACCTGAACATAATAATCTCCGGGAGAGAGGCATCGTTGGGTGATGATGTTACTGCCTATAGAGCTACAGGAAATCGGTGTGAGTGCACCACATGACCCGGAGAATACACGATACGACAACTGGTCCATGTCAACGAGCGCAAGATTTTCGGTTAGCTCAAAGGTGATGTCCATCTCGGGTGCAGCATTCACTGCTACGCGAAACCAGGAGGTCTTCTGTGGTATGGGTTCATGCAAACATCCCATCCCCAGCACCGTTGTCTCTCCATAATCAGTACCGATCGTATGGCAATCAGGAATAACCGTAGATGATACCGGCGTAAAATTCGGTACAATCAATGGGATTGCATTTTTGCAAAAATCACCTGGTGTTTCTGTAAGCTTCATGACCACTCTGTAAGATTGAATGGTATCTATCGAAAGCCCGCAATGCCGCACCACCATAAAATAGGTGCCTGGCTCAATACAGCTTCTCAACCATGAATGGTTGTCTGCTGCAACAAACTGTGCTGTGAGATCCAAATCAACTAATAGCGGAAACCCGGGAGCATTTTCCCGCCAAACTGAAATATCTCTGGCGTCTGTATGCCAACCATTGGATCCACCTGTTTTTTCCAACGCGGTGTAAAATTGTCCTTCATCTTCTACCTCAAATTTAAACCATGCAGATTTGCCTGTTTCAAGACAAGGTAATGAAGGCGAAGGATCTGTGAAGTTTCGAGTGTAGCAGAGAAGCGAAAAATCAGTGC
The DNA here is from genome assembly GCA_031402955.1 of Saprospiraceae bacterium. Classification (GTDB taxonomy): domain Bacteria; phylum Bacteroidota; class Bacteroidia; order Chitinophagales; family Saprospiraceae; genus Opimibacter. The sequence continues at coordinate 4,054 of JANNSS010000225.1, read as the reverse complement.
TAAAAAAAGTATTGCCCGTTGCAATTGATTGGTCCGTATAGGGTGGTACGGTCTCTACAAATCCATTGATGACATTGGCAGTAGTGCGTTCATCATATAATGCAATGTAGGTTGGTTTTGGATCGTACTTGATCGCAACAGAAATCGCCTGGTTAGGATAGGCCGGAGGATTAGGCGAATCGTCTGCATCAAAACTGGCCACGATATAATAACGAACACTATCACGAAGGCATCCGCTCTTGGTAAAAATCATTTGGGGAAGATCCGCATCACAAAAAATATCTACATTCTCTCTGATCAGTTTCAATCCGGGCAATATTGAATCCTGAGGAGTGATGAGATGCGCTTGCAGGCTTGTCCAGGAAATGCTCGCATCTGCTTCGCTCTCGTACACGGCTATCAGCGGTTGTCTGTTGACGCCACTTAATACCTGCGTTTGAATAGTGCAAATGCCGGAGCCTGAAAGCTCAAATGTATACCATAGGTTTCGCCATGGTTGGGCAGGGGCAGGTGGTTGTCCGGTTAAGAATTGTGGTTTGGGCACGCCTGGTGGCTGCGCATAGATCAGTGGATTTAATTGTACAGCGCAACGCGTTTCTATAGGATCTCTTGCTGTTGCACCGGTGGTGCAATAGAATTTGTCCCGGCTGGGAGCCTGGTTAGGAATCGGGTTTATATCACCCAATTTTCCATTCACAAACACATTGGTGCGTGGTATCTGATCAAAATCATATGCGTTCCATACATGATCAAATCTGGATTGTTCAGCTTCATCCACATAAATGGCAGGACCAATGGAAGCTCCTTCGTGACTATCGTTTGCCATAATGGCGATCGTATATTTCCCCGGTGGCAGGTCACAAATCTGTCTGTAATAAACTCCGGCACTCAGGCACTGATATACAGGAGGGACCGTTAACAGGAGTTCCGGTTGCGCATTGACATCAAATGGAAATACTTCTGTATAAAACGATGGGTCCAGGTTCCTGATCTGGACAAACGATGGCTTAGTGATTTCAAAAACATAAAAGGAGACCCGGTTATATCCAAGTGCACATGGTAGAAGACTGTCAGCAATGAATGGTGTATCTGGCAGGCAAAAGGTATCCCGGGGGAATTGATAAATATTCCATGTAGTAAGGTTTGGGGTTCCCACCGGTGGTGTAGTCCAGTCAGTCGTTCCGGCCTGATAGGCTATATCCGGACGGTTATAGTTTGGTATGACAGGAGGCTCGAGGGTAAGGACGATTCTGGTTGTTTTACCCACATCTCTCGGATCACCCTGATATTCGGTTAAACTGATTGGATTAGTATTCCATACTCTGTTGTCTGTGTAGTTAGGCCCCTCCCCATATGACACGACTGTATACCATCCAACTGGTAGTGGATTACATGGATCATACAATTGCACAAAGCCCTGTCCACAGCCTGCTAATAATGTGAGGATGGAATCAGGATGTGAGGCTTGTCCCATAAACAAGCTGATGATGCTGGTTTGATTTCCTGTTTCTGAAACAGTAACTAAGGCCGGTACGGGCAAGTAGAATTCACGGAAGACTAATTTCTTGCGCCTTCCACATGGAGGCATATTCCCGAGATTATCATCACAAGAAAAGACGTCATCACCGCTTGTGTAGGAAGCCGGAAGATTGACACCCACATTGATCAATTCTGCATTGGGCCTGCTGTCGTGAATTGTTTTATGAACGTTAAATACAAATCCCGGATTATCGCCCATGCCTACATGATCTTCATTACCAAGACTGGCCAGTGTATAGGTGCCCGGTGTGACACAAACACAGAATCTATCTATCCCAGCAGGGAATAGTGTATTGTCATCCTGATCAATGCAAAATCCAGGATAATCAACCAATCCTGGTATTTCCTGACCGGCTGCATGTGTGCCTGCCGCAGTAGCCAGTTGGTTAGCATCACCCTCGGTAAAGGAATAGACGATCTGGCCCTGGTTTGTGGTGTCTGTGCGCAAACGGGTTATGGATAACAGGCCTGAGTCATCCGTACCATCAGCATTGGCATCGCCTATGACTGCCTCCCGATAGATAGCCTTCTCCACATTGGGACATGTTACATTATCAGGAATGACTGTGTTGTCACAAATGAAGACCGCAGGTAGAGAAGGGTACAGGATGTTTTCCTGCAGCGCGCTCATGTTATTGATGGCATTGAAAACATCGGGAGCATCCAACCTGAACAAACCAATGGATGGGAGGGCAAAAACCGTAAAATCCATGGTAAACTGTGTGCCGAGACAGCCATATGTCCATGCTTCATCAAATCCTCCCATCTGTGTATTCGGATCAACGGAGCTGGATAATACCTGGATGGAGTATTCGCCTGCCGGCATACATTTAAATTCAAAATTGCGTCCGGGAAATTCAAATAGTAAATCCGTTGTCGGACTAGGAGAGGGACATGAGTTGCCAAGGGTGGAACTAAATATCCTCGTTTGAAAATCACCCCAGAAAATACCGGAATTGATTTCAAATTCTACATGGACATCTTCGGCGATTGTAAAAGTAGCCCATGTGGCCAGATCAAATCTCCTTGCATCAATGCCCGTACCAATAGTCACGATTCCGGAATTTGGATTAGCCGGCGGACAGACATTATCAATGATATATGAAGAACAATCGTACCGATCTGTCCAGACGGTAGTAGTACCTGCAACACTTTCCGGCAATGTTCCGAGTTGATTTGATGCTAATACCGGAGGTAATATGGGCATAGGCCACCCCGTAGCAGACACACCTCGTTGCTGAGCACTCAAATTAATCACGCGGTTAAAATCCTTATGAAAAAGAAGAGAGAGGCTATACGTGGTATTCGGTTTGAGTAAACACGGAAATTCGATATGACGGGTATGATTGTCCGGTGTCGCCATTCCGCAATCGATGAGTGGTAGCGTTCCCGGAGCTGTGAGGCGAACGTTTCCCTCCAAAAGCCGATAGCCTGCCCGGTCGGTATTGGAACCTATACCAAAATAAAAAATCAGCAGATCGACTGAACTGCCTGTTGTAAATACGTACCACGAGCTTTGCAGGTAGTCGGCTCTGTTTGCAATCGGAAGGCAACTGTTTTCAATCTGCTCATCCAGGCTTTGACATTCTATATCATGGTTACCGGATGACACCTGAAACTGGGTGAGAGGGTTTCCGGCGTTGAATACATAAGCATCCGCCGGACAATCATAAAGGGAGCTACTTGCGCTGGGGCATGCAAGGGTCAGGATAATAAAGACAGAAGCCAGACTATTGGCAGGTCCGGTAACCTGGACACGATATAAGCCAACCCGGGAGCATGAATTGGTGATGTCTCCGCCTCCGTTTGCCAATAGTGTACCGGTAAGGAAATTGGAATTGGGTAGACATGTTGTAGGTTCATATACGGTGACCGCTACATTTTCTAAGTTATTACCTCCCATATCTACACTCAGGCTCCGATGTGTAGGGACAGCAAATTCATACCAGACAGATCGGGTATGGCCGGATTCGGCAAAGTACTCACCTGCCTGTGCGGTGGCCATGGATAGGTCTGAAGTCTCAGAGGTAACGGTTCCATAGTCATACCCGGCACCGCTGATAGGAATTGGTATGGCATTGGCACAATTGTCATTGGCCGGTGGTGGCGGAGTTAAGCTTGTGCTATATAGAGACAGGTGACAGATGGTGCAAACAAGCAACATCAACCATCTGTAAATAGTAATTTTGGGGTTGGCCATAGTGGTCAGTTTTGCATTGTAGACACGGAAAGTAATGCCCGCGCTTCATTAAAGTTATAAAATGGTATTGATTAGCCTACGGACTTTCTGCAATAGACAGGGTTCAATGTAGAAAAGGTAAGCTACCTGACATTATTTCAGGCCAATTGTGCTTTTCCTCAACAAATCCACCCTTCAGAATATCCCCAGGGATGGCTCCCCTGACTGTCCTGCGGCGGTTTACAGAAGTATCTTACTTTTGCACTCCCTGGTCCCGTAGTACAATGGATAGTATGTAGGTTTCCGGAACCTAAGATACAGGTTCGATCCCTGTCG
>JANNSS010000224.1:0-5837 GCA_031402955.1 Saprospiraceae bacterium | reverse complement strand
AGCTGGCTGGTCACCGCGGATGACCCGGTGTGGGGCATTGAATTGCGATCAGATAATATCATGAATAATGTCTCCATTGCTGCGGGCTATGAATACAACCGAAACAACAATTATCATGGCCCATATGTTGATGCGAGATTTGGCATGTGGTTTCCTGAAATATTGGCCGGGTACAGTAACATTCGAAAAAAAGTGACAACCATCGATGGTCGTCAATATGCCAATATCTATGAAGAAGTCTATGCCGGATTGGCGCTGCCCTTAAACTTCACACCGGGTGTCTATTCGCAAGTACTCAATTTATCCTCTACTTACAATGCGGGTGTCAATAAAGAAAAGCCTTTGCAGGAAGGGACAGAGAATGCATATTACAATTATATCAACCACAGAATAATACTCATCAACAGTCGTCTCAGAGCACATCGTCAACCTTTACCTTCATGGGGGCAGCGGCTTGATATTGGGTATGCTCAAAATGTTACAGGCCATAAGATTTCGCAATTGTATGCGAATCTTGAGTTGGCCTTGCCATCATTCAGGCCATCCCACTATCTCAGGATCATTGGTGAGTCGCTGACACAAAATCTTGATCCCGGCTCCATTCAGCTCAATAGCCGATATGCCGGCGCCAGAGGCTTCAGCGTGCCAGATGATGAACGTAATTTCAGGCTTGGATTTACCTATGGATTTCCGCTCTTGTATCCGGATGTCGGATTTGGAAATGTGGCCTATATACGACGGATCAGGTTGCAACCTTTCTTTGATATCGCTTATACCAGTAATCCAGAAACATTGAGCAGCACCTTAAAAAGCGCAGGTGTTGAATTGTTGATTGATTTTAAATTTGGAGATATAACACTTGGATTCAGGTTTGCAAGATTACTTTCGGGGTATGAAGGCGATCCGGGTAGATTTGAATTTTTTATTCCATCAGTCAGATTTTAAATGAAAGGTATCGTGGCACGGGTTACAGGGAGTTGGCATGATATCCGTCTCGAAGACGGGAGTATCCTGCCATCCCGTATCATCGGCAAGCTCCGCATGGATGACATCAAGACTACGAATCCTGTAGGAGTAGGTGATGCGGTCGAAGTGCAATATGAAGCGGGTGATGAAGTTAAAGGAGTGATCACAGAAGTTCTGCCTCGGCGTAACTATATCGTCCGTCAATCTCCTCGCAGAAAACACGACCTGCACTTGCTGGCCTCCAATGTTGACCAGGCAGTATTGGTGACGACGATTGTAAGCCCGATGCTGAAGATGGGATTTATCGACCGATTCCTCCTGATGACCGAACCACACAATATCCCGGTCATCATCGTCATCAATAAAAACGACCTCTTTGGAGAAGAAGAAAAAGAAATCTTCGGGGGTCTGCAAATCATGTATGAAGACATCGGGTATAGAGTGATCAGTTGTTCGGCACAGACGGGTGAAGGTGTTGATGAATTGAGAGGCCTTTTGAAAGATAAAATTTCCCTGGTGGCCGGACAATCGGGTGTCGGTAAATCAACGCTGGTCAATGCCATTCAGCCGGGTCTTGGATTGAAGACAGATGAAATCTCTGAATACTCCGGTAAGGGTCAGCATACGACTACGTTTGCTGAAATGTTTTCGCTGGATCAGGGCGGGTATATCATTGATACCCCCGGCATCAAGATGTTGTCTTTCAACAATCTGGAGCCGATGGATGTTGCACATAATTTCAGGGAGTTTTTTGTCGTCTCTTCATCCTGTCGTTTTCCAAACTGTTTGCATCGCAATGAGCCGGGATGTGCAGTGAAGGCTGCGGTGGAAGAAGGCTCCATTTCAACTTTACGTTATGAACATTATCTTCAGATTATGGCAGAGATTGAGGATCTGAATTATTGGGAACGACATAAAAACCTATAATTCCTTTACCCCTAAATCCCCTAAAGGGGACTTTATAACTCCCATTTCATACTTCGGCTCAGCATATCACTTTTCACTCTTCATTTTTCACTTTTCACTTTAAAAATGTCATATACTTCAAAAGTCCGATACAACAACCGCCGTGAAAAGCTCCAGCGACATGGACGGAACTTCAGGTTGATTGTCCTGTTTTCTTTCTTGATCTCACTGGTACTGATCTTCCGCAGCAGGTATAGCATCTATGAATACATCAGGACCTATTTCTATTAAGCAACCATTTTATACCTTACACCATATGACAATGACGAAAAAGCGAAGGTGGCCATGGGTAGTATTGGCACTGTTGGGGGTTTTGGTTTTAATCTTTGTGTTGGGGCCCAAACCAGAAAAGACTGATTTTTCAAGCCTGGTGATTCCGAAGTTGACGGGTGACCTTAAAATGCTTGAAGACAGCATAACCAAAAAAGAATCATCCCTTCCGCTCAAAGTTGATAATGAGGCCAGGATAGTCTGGGCAACACCTTATCAGAAGACACCTTATAGCATGGTATACCTGCATGGCAATGGAGCGAGCCAGGAAGAAGGTGATCCGATACACGAAGCGCTTGCACAACGCTATGGATGTAATCTTTATCTGGCCCGTCTTGAAGATCATGGCTTGACAGGTGATAATCCGTTGCTTAATATCGATCCACTGCAATGGATGCAATCAGCACTGGATGCTATCGCAGTGGGCAAAGCGATTGGTGAAAAAGTCATCCTTGTTTCATGTTCTACAGGTAGTACATTCGCGCTCTATCTTGCGGCCAAATATCCGGACCTGGTGGAAGCACAGATCATGCTGTCTCCTAATGTTGACTATTTTGATCCCAGATCATTTATGATGTCAGGGCCATGGGGCCTGCAAATGACGAGATTGATCCTTGGTTCTGATTTTTATAGCTGGAAGGCTCCCGGTTATGCAGAACAATACTGGTACACCCGCTATCGTATCGAAGGGATCATCACCCTAAAGGCTATCATTGACGAAACAATGACAAAGGAAAATTTCCAGATGATCAACGATCCGATCTATCTTTCATACTACTATAAAGATGAAAACCATCAGGACAATGTGGTCTCTGTGAAACGAATGAAGGAGATGTTTGAACAAGTGGGCACTCCATCTGCCCTGAAGAAAGAAGTTGCGCATGCAGATGCCGGCACGCATATCATCGGATCAGATCTCTTTAATCAAAATCTCGCATCCGTCTGGACTCCTTTAGTCAGTTATTGCGAAGATGTACTTCATCTCACACCTGTGCAGGATGTAGACTGGAAACCATTTATCGATACCAGGCAAAACAATTAATACAACCAAATTGGCTCGCATCTACCCTTCTAAACTCCTGCTTTTTGGAGAATATTCAGTGCTCAGCGGATCACAGGCCCTTGCGGTGCCCTTGCCCCATTGGAAAGGGGAGTGGATCCAGGAGGAAAGCAGTAGCATATCGGCGGACTCGCCGCTGTTGACTTATATTGATTGGTTAAAATCGCATGATCATATTTCGGCTGCTTCGGCTGCGCATATGATCAATGACGCTGAGGAAGGATGGAGGTATGTGGCCGATATTCCCATCGGCTATGGTCTCGGCAGTTCAGGAGCATTTGTAGCTGCACTATATGACCGGTATATCACCAAGGAAAATTCATCCAATCCATCGTCAGACCTTTTGATGCTTTCTAAAATGGAAGGTTACTTCCATGGAGCAAGTTCCGGCATGGATCCGATGGTTTCCTTTTCAGGTCAGGCAGTATACAAGGACGAAGCCGGTACCTTTCAATCTGTCCATGATCCGGGATGGCCGGAAGGCTTTCAGGTGTACTTACTTGATAGCGGAGTTGAAAGATCGACCGGACCACTGGTGCAGATTTACAAAGAACTCCTCAAGGACCGCGAATTCAAGCTTAAAGTAGAGCATGAACTCATCCCTGTTGTAGAACATGCGATTCATTTCTATTTGTCAGGTACAGGTGGCATGCTTGAAGAATGCATCAGTATCATCAGTCAGTTTCAACGCGAATATTTTTCCATGCTGATACCCGATCCGGTCAAAGACCTGTGGGATGAACTCGTTGAAACGCCTGGGATGTATGTCAAGTTCTGTGGTGCTGGCGGAGGTGGATTCTTTCAGGTGATCACAACTGCATCTCAACAACCGCCAGGCATGAATTCACTGACCCGAATCTTCTAATTGAATAAATTTTAGTTCTCGTTCCCCATGTCGACACCTGGTAAGTCTGATTTTCTCAGCCGATGTATGCGATACTGCTCTGGTGCGGAGCGTTGCACCCAGGATGTGTTGAAAAAACTTGTGTCCTGGGAAGCTTCGGAAGATGAATATGAAACAATTCTCGAAACCTTACGCAAGGAAAAATTCCTGGACGATACGCGCTATGCCCATAGTTTTGTAGCCGATAAATGGAGGCTTGATCAATGGGGAAAAGTAAAAATAAGAAATGGGCTTTTTCAAAAAGGCATAGGAGAGACGCTGATACAAAATGCTATCGATACGATTGACCAGGAAGGATATGTTGCGGTACTGCATCATCTGTTGGAGAAAAAAAGAATATCCATCCAAAGGGAAGCGATGAATAGCCAGATGAAAAAGTTGCTCAGTTTTGGAGCCAGCAGGGGATTTGAGGAGGAATTGATCTGGCAGTGGATGGAAGGAAAGGGGTTGTCGTTTGATCAGTAAATGGTGAGAGAGTAAGAGCGTGAGAACGTGAGAACGTGAGAACTATGGCTTTTACCTGCCGTTAAAAACGGCCTACGTGATTTTTGCCTTGAGCACAATCCTTTTGGCCTGTCATACGCGGACGAAAGCAAAGCTTTCTCCCCACCATACTTTCTTAATCAGGCCTGCAGCCTGATTAAGTATATTGGTAACTAATCATCTCGAATATGCACCATTCCGTCGCGCTAAATTGTTCGAGCTGCCCAAACGACCTGTTTCATGCACTATCAAGACTCAGGGGGGTGCAACAAGCGAAAGAAACAGAACTTGAAAACGAATAGGCGAGCAAGCGGACAAGAAAGCCGAGTCAATGCACTGAAGATCAAGCGAGTTTTTAGCGCGACTAGATTTTTTGTTACTTTTTGATCAATGCAAAAAGTAAACGAATTCCCCACATGGAAATTCAAACGATTCAAAGTAAGATCTACGAGATCCGGGGTCAAAAAGTTATGCTTGATTTTGACCTTGCCCACCTTTATGCAACAGAAACAAAGGTGCTGAAGCAAGCTGTTCGCAGAAATATGCAGCGATTCCCACCAGACTTCCATTTTGAACTAACAAAAGAAGAATACCAGGTTCTAAGGTCACAATTTGTGACCTTAGAACCTGGAAGAGGAAAGTATAGTAAGTATACTCCTTTTGCTTTCACTGAGCAAGGTGTCGCCATGCTTGCGAGTATTCTCAACAGCCCCAAAGCGATTGAGGTGAATATCGCTATTGTCCGCGCCTTCGTCTTTATCCGACAATATGCACTGTCCCATCAAGACCTGACCGATAAACTTCGTAAACTTGAGGCCAGGTACAAGCGCAAATTCAAGGATATTTCAGCAGCCATTCAATTTCTACTTCAAAAAGATCAATTAACCACAGATCAGCAGGAGCGGAAGAGAATAGGCTTCAAAACAGAAAATAAAAAGTGAAACTAACACACAAAATATACGGTACCGGGCATCCGGTTATCATCATGCATGGCCTCTTTGGCAGCGGAGACAATTGGCGTTCCATCGCCCGAATGATGGAACCTCATTACCAATCGATCGTCGTGGATATGCGCAACCACGGCCGGTCTCCCCACGATCCGGAGATGAACTTCCAGGTCATGGCAGATGATATTCTTGAATTGACAACTGATCTCCGTCTGGACAAAGTTTCACTCCTTGGACATTC
>JANNSS010000223.1:0-10811 GCA_031402955.1 Saprospiraceae bacterium | reverse complement strand
AGGAGGTTTTCCTGGCCCACAAGGTCCGTACTATTGCGCTGTTGGTTACACCAAAGTAGCTGGTCGTGATATCGTTGAAGAGCACATGGATGCTTGCCTCGAAGCAGGACTTGGTATCACCGGTATCAATGCTGAAGTGCTACTTGGTCAGTGGGAATATCAGGTATTTGCTAAAGGCGGCAAAAAAGCTGCTGATGAGGTGATCTTGAGCCGTTACTTGTTATACAGGATTTCTGAAAAATATGGCGTTAAGATCAATATCCATCCGAAGCCGGTATTAGGTGACTGGAACGGATCAGGTATGCACGTCAACTTCTCAAATGGAGAAATGCGTGAAGTAGGTGGCAAAGACCTTTTCGATGCTATTTGCGAAAGCTTCAGATCAGTTCACAAAGAGCATATCGATGTCTATGGTTCTGACAACCATCTTCGTTTGACTGGAAAACATGAAACACAATCCATGCATACCTTCAGCTACGGCGTGAGCGATCGTGGAGCATCAATTCGTATTCCGGTTCAAATTCCAACGAATGACTGGAAGGGTTACCTCGAAGACAGAAGGCCTGCTTCCAATGCAGATCCTTATAAAGTTGCTGCCAGGATTATCAAGACCATACGGGGTGCCGAAGTGATGGCTTCCTAAAAGGGAATTCACAACATTTATACTCATAATTTTTATTGCCTCAGGCTAAGCTGGAAATCAGCTTAGCCTTTTTTCTTTTTCGCCATGGCGAAAAAGAAAAAAGAGATCCAGGCGTGAGAGCGTGAGAACGTGAGAAAGGCTATTGTTCCTGCTGACCCCCTGCCCCCTGAAAGGGGGAGTTGATTAGTAAAAAAATTAACTATTATAATAATCTGGTCCCCCTTTCAGGCGGCAGGGGGTCAGATGAATCATTACCCTTCCAGGAGGTGGGCGGTCAGATGGATCATTACCGAAAACAGCTTACTGCTTACTGCTTACCTTTTACCATTAACCGCTTACCCTTTTCTCCTATCTTCGTATTCAATGAAAATCCTGCTCCAGGCACGAAACCTTTGCATCGGAATAACACTATTCCTGGGGACTGCTATTCAGACTAACGCTCAGATCACCCAAAACTATCTCCAGCAGTTTATTGAATTCATCACCGAGAACCAGGATGGAGGTGAGGAGTTTGATTACTCTGAAATCGGTGAGCAACTGGATGACTGGAGCCGTGCCCCTATCGACATCAACAGTCAGGACGCTGCCGTTTTGGTGCAGTGGAAAATTATGTCTGACAATGCATACCGGAATCTGCAGAACCACATTTTCCAGAATGGTCCTCTGCTGGATCTCCTGGAATTGCAGGCGATATCTGGATTCGATCCCGAGATGATAAGAATCCTGAAAGTTATCGCAAATGTCAAAGGCAGAGAAACGCAGACACAGTCAATACCATTTGGTCAGATGCTGATCCATGGCCAGAATGAAATCTATCTTAGAGCCGGACGAACAATCCAGGAGGCTGATGGATACCTGGGCGAAGATCCTGCCTATGAAGGGAATCCCGACAAACTCTATATGCGTTACAGGCACCGCAATGGTAATACCCTGAGTTATGGAATCACAGCAGAGAAAGATGCAGGTGAAGTTTTTTTCAGTGGTTCTAATCCACAGGGATTTGACTTTTATTCCTACCACTTTGCATTGCAGCAATATAAGCCATGGTTGCCTGCTTTGATGGTTGGTGATTTCAATGCCAATTTCGGACAAGGCCTGATCATGCATTCAGGTTTTGGAGCCGGTAAAAGTAGTTTTGTCACCGATGTCAAACGTTCAGGCAATCCACTCAGACCCTACACCTCGGTAGAAGAAAATAACTTCCTCCGTGGAGTTGGTGTGACATTGAAACCTGCTGATAACTTCACCATCACCGTCTTAGGTAGTCACCATAATCGTGATGGCAATCTGACAATAGATACGGTGTACGAAGATGGTCAGATAGAAAATATTGACGAAGACATCACGAGTCTGCAAACTTCTAATCTGCACCGCACAGAAGCAGAAATCGCTGATGAAGATGCTATCGACCTGACACAGGGAGGTGTCAGCATTTCATACACAAACCGACGTGCACATCTAGCGCTCAACGGCCTTCATTCAAGACTGAGTGTGCCGCTCAACCGCAATCCTGAATTATACAATCAATACTATTTCAATGGGGACAATCTGACCAATGCAAGCCTTGACTATGGGCTTTGGTTTGGCGGGCTCCATCTCTTCGGAGAAACTGCTATGAGTGACAATGGAGGCATTGCGACGCTCAATGGTTTGCTTGCAGGCCTTGATCGTCATATTACTGCTGCCATCTTGTTTAGGTCGTACGCCCGCGATTACCAGGCTTTGACGCCAAATGCATTTGGAGAGAGTTCACAAGTTAATAATGAAACGGGATTATATACCGGACTTGAGATAACTCCTTCTGGTCGTTGGAAAATTCAACTGTATCAGGATATCTGGTCACATCCCTGGCTCCGATTTAACATAGACAGCCCAACTGAAGGGACAGAATATTTTGGAAGAGTAACCTACACGGTTAAACGCAGACTTGAAGTATACGGACAGTACCGGAGTAAGCGCAATGCAGTAAATTCGAGACCCACCGGTGATGCCATCGCACAGGTAGTGGACCAGACGCGTTCGCAGGTCAGGTTGCATATGAACAATATACTTACGAAAGGAATACAGCTCCGAACGAGATTAGAGTGGTCTTCTTACGATGTTCCCGGAGAAAAGCAACAAGGATTTATGATCTATCAGGATGCGGTGTATAGCCCGCTGGCATCTCCATGGACCTTTAGTGCCAGAGTCACTTTGTTTGATACAGATGATTATGATTCCCGCATCTACACGTATGAAAATGATCTTATTTACTATTATGCCATTCCCGCTTTTAGCGACCAGGGGTCAAGATTTTATATCAATGTGCGTTATAAAGGTGTCAGGAATCTTACAGCAGAAGTCAAATTTGCACAAACCCGTCAACTGGATGCGACTTCGATCGGTAGTGGCAATGATGAGATCCAAGGGAATATCCGATCAGAGATCAGGGCACAGTTGATTTACAGGTTTGACAATTGAGCAAGCTATCAGCTGTCAGCTTTCAGCTATCAGTTTGAGCTACCAGCTTCCAGCTGCCAGAGCATTTCACTCACATCTCACGATTCACGACTCACGACTCACGAGCCACTTCTAACTGCTAACTGCTCACTGCTCACTGCTCACTTTAACTCTTTCACCGGGACAAGATTTACATAATCCCAGTAGGAAGTCACATTGACGATCTTCCAGACACCGCCTATTTTTTCCATCAATCTGGTATCGAGGGATGGGGTGTACATGTTCATTTCAGGATTGATGTTGTATTGGTTCCATGTCAGGTAGGCAAGGCCGGCGTTGAAAAATTTGACTTTCATATTCCTTCGCTCCACTTTAGGATGGCTACTACCATTAGGAGGCACCGGGTTATCCTCAATATATTTCTTGGATCTGGCATCAATTTCACCCCAGCCAACTTTAGCATTAAAAGTTCCATCGGCATTGTTCCATGCCTGGAAAGCATAATCCACATGGGCATAGTGTGCTTTCCAGCAGTCATAATCGCGGGCATAAAAACAGGAAGTTTCATTTTCGATGACGCTCATGATGGCTTCCGTTTCACTCACCTGGTCAAAGGTGGGAGATGGTGCACCGGCATTATCCTGCTTGCAGGCAACGATGGAAAGGCTGCAGAAAAGTATTAAAGCGGATATCTTATACATGGTGAGTGGTATTAATCAAATGAAGCTAAGGGCATATTAAATACAGGCCAGAAAACATAAATATTCCTTGCTGAAAAACGCAGAAATTCCTTTTGGTTAGAAATGAACCTGTATCAAAGCGTCTCAAATATATGAATCACTTCCTGATAGCCAGTCTCGGCCGCCCCAAAAACCGTCTGGTGATGCCCGTTGGTATTCATGGCTTCACCGGCAAAAAACACTTTATCCTCCACCTGCTGAGCGGCGATATGCCTGGCATTGCCCATGCCAATGGTGCTGTAAGAATATGCCCCCCTGATAAAGGGATCTGTAGTAAGGTTATGGACATGTGCCGATATAAAAGATGCGGATGCATCTCCGTCATACATTGTATCCAGCTCCTGCAGCAACGCGGAGACTATGGCAGCATCATTGCCGAGTGAAGTCAGATACTCGGCCTGTTGCCCCATGACAAAAGCGAGCAGTACATGATCATTGCCTTTCTTGCCTACACGCTCATCAGCATAAAAAGCACATATGCTGCCGCCTGTGACATTTTCCTCATAAAACGTTTTGGAAAATTTCAAAAAGACTTTCATCCCGGCCTCCATCCCGATTTTGGAAAAAGCATTCGTCTTCTCAGCGGGCAAAGCAGGCGTAAATTGAATCTCGCTTGATTTGAGGATCGTGATCGGAACAGCTATGATGATCTTATTGGCAGTATACGTTTGTTGGTTACGATCCGTGACTACAATCAAATCGCCCGAATAATCAATTTGAGTAACGACCGTATTCAGGCGTATCCGGTCAATGACCTTGGAAGCGATTTCCTTGTCGATCAGATCAAAGTAAGTTTCCTCAAATTTGAAATCTTCATCACCTGAGGACCAATTCTCTTCCTCCACAATCTTCCAATGCGTTGAAATCCTGGAAGCAGATGCCCCTGAGTCTCCGGCGATACCTTCTACAATCCACGTGTATTCATTCCCAAAACCTTCCTGAATCGCATAATCCTTAAAAGATATATCCGGCAAGCCATCTTCCCGTTGAAAAATCTCTTCTATATTATCAGGTAGTGAGTCGACGATCTGATTATTGAACCAGTACTTTTCTTCACTGTCATCAAGTGTGATTTTAGTACCGGTTTCCCTGACGAGGTCACCACATATATTTTTCCTGCCATGCAGCCATTGGGCGCCCAGATCAAGGGGGAAATCAGCAAAACCGGTTAGTTTCCCCAGGCGGCCTCCATACACCGAAGAAGCTTCGAGGACTTCAAAATCAATTCCGTACGAATTGAGGGTATACGCTGCATACAGGCCTGCCGCACCGGCCCCAACGATGAGCACCTTGCCATCATATTGGATGCCTTCAAAAGGAATATCCTCCCCGCAACTTGTCAATATCATGGAGGGTAGTATCAGGCCCCCAGCGGTGAGCAATGTTGACTCCTTTAAAAAGTGGCGCCGGTTCATCATCTGTCTAAGATCATCCTTTTTCCACAATTACAATCAACTAAGCAGAGGGAATAGAAAGGCTGGCCCTATGAGAGGTCTTCAATTACTTCGTCGAAAATGTCATGGATATCTTAAACGCCATATTATCAGTCGCTTTGTCCAATGCATACGGTCCATAACGGTAATAGCCCCCGATACCAAATCCAAGGTAACCGACATTGAGATAGTTCATCTTGACCAGGTTGTCAATCTGGAGACCTGATTCATAAAATCCTTTCTCCTTGGTTTTGAATTCAATCTGTTGATGATATTCCGGATTTGACAAGGTACCCCACCCTATGTTTTGTACAACTGTAAACATCGGCCTGAACTTGCCTGCATGAAACAACAACGAACCGAAGTTATGTGCGAAAAATACGTTGACATAACGATCGGACAGAAATTCATAAGGTCCTATCGTCTGGAAGTAATTCCTGACCAGGACAGATATGTCCCGGATATTACTTCCTTCGCCGGTAAATAACAATCCGTATGGCAATGGCTGATCGATCAGTCCTGCATCGATCCTGATTCTTGACTCGCCAAGGTTTTTAAAGTAGATGGACTCTTCTATTCTTGCTTCCAATTTGTTAAATGAAAACTGGCCTTCCATTACAGCATCCAAGCCTCTGGTATAGGACAAGGACAACACCGGATATTTCGTGCCCATGCTGAGTCTGCGTCCCATAGACGCTATCAGCTTTTCCTTGTGGGCATAACGGATATTAATGGTAAAATCCGTGTTTGTAAAGTCTATGACCTGTGCCGTCTCATCAACGGAATAAACATAATCATACAAAGGGTTGACCTGCGTATGATTAAATGAAACATTCACCTTCGCATATTTAAACGCCCTCATACCGATCGCTATGCTACTTTGTTTAATATTGTCCATCTGAGTGGCGAGGTAACTACGCCAATCGTATTGCCGTTCATTAAAAAAGCCGAGTCTGGTCTTGCCGGATTCCAGCAGCGTATTTTCATATTTCCCTCGAACCTGAAGTTCACGATCTTTGTCTACTGTCCAGAGCACCTCACCTCCGTATTTCCACTCATCATCTTTCAATCCAAATCCAAAGTAACCGCCAACTGAGAAGTTCTTTATGAGTTGATCATTCGTATACGCACCAAGGCCTAGCCGAAAACCTTCATACATATTGAATATGAGCGATTTTGAGATATCGAGATCGATCCAACCGATCGGTATACGATTATTGGAGAGCTTTTCAGTGAAGGATAAAATCTTGTCAAACTTATACTTTTCGCCAAGGCTGTCGATGACCTCATACGTCGTAAGTTCCTTTACACTCAAAGGATCAACTCTATGTTCGTTCCAGAAAAGTGAGTCCTGTCTGGAAGCCTGTTCATCCAACCTAAGCACCTCAACAGAAAAGTCTTTCTTCCTGAGGTCGGCATACAATTCAACATCCTTGATATGACTTTTACCGTTTGCATGCATGCCTACCTCTTCATCGGAATCTACCTGTACAAATATTTCAAAATTGAGCTGCTCCGGAAACCACTGCTTACCATCAATCAACTGATATTGTTGCTGGATCTTTACATCAATTAAGCCCTTGCTATAGGGTTCGGCAATAACGTTCTGGATGGCATACGTGCTCGTGTTGATATACAACAATCCTTTGAGGGCCTCATAATTCTTACCTGGCTGAGGCTTGAAAGAGAGAATAAAGGTCGTGTCCTGCTGCTGATAGAGTGTATCCTCGATCCTGAAATCATACTTCATCAGGCTACCATCACTGATAGGATTGATATACTGGATGTCAAATATCGGAATGATCTCTCTGTAGAAGGAAAAGGGTTGCAAATCAGTGGCCAGTGGCGCAAAGGAAGGGTTTTTAAACCCGGATACCTTAACACCAAGAATGACTTCTTCCGAATTGTCAGGGTGAATAAATTTCCGCTCGGTGACAGACTCCATGATCAAGGCATGTCCGTTTTTAAAAACCTCAGACTTTAGTTCTTCAATACTTTCCGACGCATTGTCATCAATAAGTGCAAAATCATAAATGACCTTATTGTATGACTTGTATTTAAAAGAAGTAATGTTTTCAGGATTATTGATCTTCTTATTGGCGATCACATTTCGAATAATCCGGTTCGCCGGGTTCTCTCCGGCCTTGACAACGATCTCTTCAAAAACAAAGGCCGAAGGAAACAATTTTACAGCAGACTGGTCCTTGTCCTCTGGTGACTCTATGAACACAGTTTTCTGTTCATAGCCAACATAGCTAAAGGTTAAACTTGTAAAGTCTACAGGAGACGAATACCTGAATTTTCCATTGATATCGGTCACCGTACCCGTCTGCACATTGTGATTGAAAATGATATTGACAAAAGCTAGCGGACTGTTCGTTTCACCGTCTATCACCTGTCCGGCAACGTCATATTGACCGAACAATTTACCGGAGAACAGGATCACTACCCATAAACAACGCATCTTTTTCCTGCCACTCATCTACCTGTCAATTGCATATCTCCAATATACGGCATCCATCGCATACCACTTAAAATATTATAACGTATTGAACATAATATAATCCGTATTGACAATACCTTCCGTAATGCCGATAGCCCTGGCCATCGTGACGATTTGTCCGCGATGGAATGTGCCATGATTGATGATATGCACAATGTATTCGTATCGGCTCAAATCATTCTTAGCCCAGGGCATATTGAAATGTAGGATTTTAAGTAAATCTTCTTCAGTATAAACTGAAAATTCCGTTTTCATTTGCGATGACACTTCCGTCAATTCCCTAAGTACATTGTCTGCATCTCTTTCCCTGACAGCCCAGTTAAATCCAGTGGCATCCTGTTCTCCAATAAAAAGCAGCCAAAAGCGCTGGGTCCTCAGGATATGTTGGACAGTGTAATCAATAGACGTATAACTGGATGGTGTCTCCTGGTATAGCAACTCATGATCCAATTGATCGAGCCATCCAACTATTTTATGGTTTGCCCATTCGTTGAAGGCGGCATAGTTTATAATCAGTTTTGTAAGACTCATTTCTTTGGGAGATCAAGCTGCGCATAAAAGTACAAATGCCATCTCCATGAACAAATGAGGCAGATGTTAATTTAATCGTAAAATCCTGAGCCGTCTTTGACGATTATGAACTCGCTCAACTGGAGCATTTATTCCCCACCAAACAACACATAGGCGAGGCATACTCTAAACCCAGCGTATGCATTGTGCGAGGGATCATATACGCCGCTTCCATTTTCGATTTGCCAGTCCTCATGATTGATATCCTTCAATCCATATCCAAAATTTAAAGTGGCGTCCAGGAAGAGTTTTTCTCCAAACAAAAACCTGGCTCCAAGCTCCGCGGCCACAAAAATATCGCTGTCATTAAACCGCTCAGTGACATCCGTAGCACCCAAATCAAAGTCCTCACCGGTTATCTCATTGCTGATGATCTCTGAATAAGGCTGACCATCCCGAAGCCATTCCTGCTCTGCTTCCTGCAGATTAGCTAAAACAATACCTGCTCCTCCTAATAAATTTATCTTGCTTTCGGTTCCATTAAACCTGAGCATCAATGGAATCATGTTATACTTGAGCGTCAGCGTCCTCTCCCAGTCTGAACCGTCATAGGAATCCAGATACTGCTGACCAAGATTTGTAAACCAATATCCGGATGAGACGCCCATATGATCTGTAATATTATATCCGACATCTACTCCAAACGAAAAATTATAGGTAGGCTTATAATCATACTCCCGTCCGTTACCCCAGGTATTCTGGTTGATGATATTGGTGTTGAGGGGCATGACATTAGCTCCGATGGTAAAGCCTTTTTGAGCGGATCCATTCAGTGCGAGGAAGGCTAAAGCTGCAAGTGTAAAAAGTCTTTTCATGTTGTTTGTGATTTATGGTTTAGTATAAAATTTGAAGTACATGCATTTAGAATCCGAAGATAATCATCAATTGAACATTGGTAACCGGCATCGCAGGAAAATGCGGATATGCATTAGAAACCTGTAAAACTTAATATAATCAGCAACTCATCCTCCAATTCGGCAAGATGCTCTATTTCAAGTGCACTGTGTGAAATGGATCCATTCGCCATGACAGAGAACCCACCTGGCATCCTCAGGATCGTAAAAGTAAAGGTGGAAAGTACTTCAAGATCATTAAACGTCGTAACTATTTCCACTTTTCTGTCAATAGCATTGTTTGTATTGACTAGCACATCCTCCACCGGTAAGATTCCCGAAAGTGTCAGGTACTTTCCTGAATTCCCTTCTCTATCAGTTTTAAAATCTGCATTGGTGGTAGCCAGATGCAAATGATCAGCCAGGATGCTCGCTTCGAATTCACCGGTCTGCTTATTGATCTTTATATTCAGCGTATCCGTAGCCCATGCTATAGCCTCATTATTAAGGGATGACCTTATCTGGATATTGGCATTCCTGATAGCCGTATAATTTAAATTTTGTTGTCCACAAAGTTGTTGGTTTCCTGCCAATAAAAGGATAAAAGCTACTATTGAATTTATAGGAATGCCTGACATCGTTTCAGATTAAATTGTAAATTGAAATATTCAGGTAACAAAGCTTATTGTACTGCAAGTTCCGCATACCCAAAATTGACATCAAAACCAACACACCAGACAATGACAAACTTATATTGTGTGTAGTCCAGATTATCTGGCAGATCATAGGTGTAATTGCCCTTTACTCCTTTAATATCCCCCAGGTCTATGAAATCGGAGGTTATCGCACCCAGGCTTGAAGTCAAATAGATATTGAGGTCAGGGCCTGAATCTGTTTTAAAATTGGTAAGTGTCAAGGTAGCTTTCTCCTGGTCGATACTGGCAATACCCCTGGTCTGGTGGGCCGCGGAGACGAAATCACCCCTAAATGACGGGTTGGCTGGAGGTGTGGCATCGTCGTCCTTACCGCAGGAAGTGAACAAAAGGCCTATCACCAAAGCAAGTCCTGGAAAGAATGTAAATGTAATGCGCATAAATTGGTAGGTAGAATGTGATGTTTGCTCTAAAGATAATAAGATAGCGATACGATGCCATGGCCTTTTGAGTAGTAATAATGTCAGCAGATATCAATCCACTTCTTCATTTAGGCTCCATGATTAAAAATACAGCCAGGCTATCCCCGATATTCAAGACTTCATGCCATTCAATGCCTTCATTATAAAAATGGGTGCCTGTTGGGACATCCACTTCACGCACACCCTTCTGATCCGTAATCCTGAATCTACTACCCGAAAGTGCATACCCAAAATGGGCTTTATGGTAATGTCTTTCATGACCGACACCCGGTGGAAAACTACACTTCAAGGTCCGGACCTTATCATTATCAATAAGTACTTCACACACAGCCTCTCCTTGCCAACCTGCTGACAGGGGGTCAGGCAACAATGTTTGTGCATGGCTACCGATGGCAAGAAATACCTTGAAGCTTAAAAGTAAAATGATTTGTTTCATTTGAAGAGATGTAACAGGTAATAAAGACTGTTTTTGGATACCATACTACCTAAACCCGAAGGCATCCACGGAATGCCCT
>JANNSS010000222.1:0-15266 GCA_031402955.1 Saprospiraceae bacterium | reverse complement strand
TATGCCAGTAAAGAAGATGTAAAATAGACTATGGCTAACCAACAACTGAGTACACGGCATCTCCTGGGGATCAAGTATATCACACCTGATGATATTGATCTCATCTTCGAGACGACTGATCAGTTTAAAGAAGTCATCAATCGTCCGATTAAGAAAGTCCCTTCACTCAGGGATGTGACGATCGCCAATCTCTTTTTTGAAAATTCCACACGGACCCGTATTTCATTTGAACTCGCAGAGCGACGGCTGAGTGCTGACACAATTAATTTCAGTGCAAGTTCTTCGTCAGTCAGTAAAGGAGAGACACTGCTCGATACTGTCAATAATATCCTCTCCATGAAAGTGGATATGGTCGTCATGCGCCATCCGGCTCCAGGTGCTCATATGTATCTGTCAAAGCACATCAGCGCCAATATCATCAATGCCGGTGATGGTACACATGAACATCCCACTCAAGCTTTGCTTGATGCCTATTCCATCAAGGAGCGGCTTGGCAGTGTAAGAGGTAAGAAAGTGGTGATCATCGGAGACATCAAGCACAGCAGGGTAGCGCTGAGCAATATCTACTGTCTCAACAAACTCGGTGCGGAAGTAAAATTGTGCGGCCCTCCAACCCTCATGCCTAAACACATCGAAAGCCTCGGAGTGAAAGTTGAGCACAACTTGAAAAAAGCGCTGGAGTGGTGCGATGTAGCCAATGTTTTACGCATTCAATTAGAGCGCCAACAGACCAAATACTTTCCAAGCCTCCGCGAATATTCGATGTACTATGGATTGAATCGCGAGGTTTTAAATTCGCTTTCAAAACCAATTGTCATCATGCACCCGGGTCCGATCAATAGGGGCGTAGAAATCTCAAGTGATATCGCTGATTCCGAGCATTCTATCATTCTTCAACAGGTTGAGAATGGGGTTGCTGTCCGGATGGCCGTGCTTTACCTTCTTGCTGATAAGCGTGATTAATTAAGTGGTCGCTGGTTGAAGTTTTCAAACTTCAATCCTATATGACGGGCCATGTTCTTTTGACATATCATTGATAGGTGGTCTACAGACCACCCGTCCCTAGTCAAATGCATTGCACATTCAGTTCCTTTCTCCCCAACCGTTGTCTAAGACCTTTCCTGCTGACAAACATCAGTTTTCAATCTGATCAACATCATTATGATAGGCGTATATTTAAGCTATTTTTGCAGAGATATAGTATGATCTTCATTGGTTTAAAATCAATAACCTAAACACAAAGAGCAATGAAAAAGTATTTGTTTATGATGATGGTGATTTTGGGAGTTATGCAGGCAAAAGCGCAGTATAACTCAATCACCCTGAGTGGTGGATATGTATTTGCCAATATTGAAGACACCGAAACCAGCGCTTCAGGTTTTAGAATCAACGGTTTGTATGAATATCATCCGATCGTTGGCAAACTGGTTCATGGATTTTCAGTTGGCTATGTCAATGTATCTGCTGATGTGGAAGAAGACAGCGGCGGGCAAAAGATCGTTTCGAAGTATACGATCGGTACCTGGCCATTCTACTATGCACCGAAATTGTTGATTGGTGATGGTTCCTTGCAAGGTTTTGTCAAGGGAGCGCTGGGAATGCAATTTTCCTCCCTTAAGATTGAATTGCCTGGCAGTGAATTTAGTTCCAATGATGCAGGTTTCTATGGCGGCCTGGGTGCGGGTGTTCAAAAGGAAATAAGTGATAAGATCATGATCAACCTGGAGTATGAATGGGCTTATCAGTCTAACAGCTACTACAGAGATGGCTTTATCAACTCCATCATGCTTGGCGTTGGATTTAAACTTGATAATTAAATTCGTCTATTGAGTTGTTGCAAGGCAGGCGCAACCTGCCCATCTATGATTCTTCAGATGGAATCAGATTTGAATATAGATTTGAAGGCTTAGCCTTCAAATAACAGATTGGTGCATGGCCCTTTGGGCCTTACGATGATTTGCTCTTCAGCCTCTTTAGCCTCTTTAGCTTTTGCCTTCGCCTCAGCCTTTCTTTATCCCCTCAGACTTCTTCGCCACTTCTTCTTTAAGGCTAGCTTTATATTCAATCACCTGAGTCCTTATCTTTTTATCAGATGCACCCAGGATCTGCGCAGCAAGGATGCCCGCATTCTTTGCACCATTGATGGCAACAGTAGCTACTGGTACACCACCTGGCATTTGTAATATGGATAATACGGAATCCCAACCTTCAGTTGTATTTGATGATGATTTTACTGGCACACCAATCACAGGAAGTGGTGTGAGGCTGGCAATCATGCCAGGCAGATGCGCTGCACCTCCGGCGCCTGCTATGATCACCTTGATGCCTCTCTTATGTGCTTTCTTCGCAAAATCAAACATCTTCTCAGGAGTGCGATGCGCAGACACGATATCAAGTTCAAAGAGGATTCCGAATTGAGCCAGCATATCAGCTGCATGTTGCATCACCGGGAGATCCGAATCAGATCCCATGACAATACTGACTAATGGTTTACTCATGATATGACTTTGATATGTTCTTTTAAAAAATTAGCTGTACGTATCGCCTGGCTTACACTTCGATTAGCCACCGTGATATGCCCCATTTTTCGGAATGGTTTTGTGATCTTCTTACCATACAGATGTACATACACTGAACCTAACCTTAAGGCCTGTTCAACTCCTATGTATTTCACAGGTCCTTCAAAACCTTCCTCGCCGAGTAGGTTGACCATCACACCAGGCAATTGCAATTGTGGATCAATCAAAGGCAGATTACATATCGCCAACAGATGTTGCTGAAACTGGCTGACATTGCAACATTCAATTGTATGATGTCCACTATTATGGGGACGGGGAGCTACTTCATTGATCAACCAGTCTCCATCAGCAGTAAGAAACATTTCTACCGCCAGTAAGCCACAGATATCCAGGGCTTCAATGGCTGCTTGTGCTATCTGTGTTGCTTCGAGTTCTAAAGCAGGGCCTAAGCCACTTGGACAATATAAGTATTCAACCAGGTTAGCTTCGGGATGGAAAGCCATCGCCACCGGCGGAAACGTTTTAATCTCCCCATTAACATTACGTGCAGCGATAACAGCTACTTCTGCTTCTATTTCAACAAGTGGTTCTACAAGACAGGAGCCTTCGAGCAGCAATGAAAGATCTTCATCTGTTCGGATGATCGCTACACCTCTTCCATCATAGCCATCTGTGCGTAGTTTTTGCACGAAAGGAATTTGGAGGAAACCGGATTCAATGGCTATGAGAATATCATCTTTAGTGGCAAATAATTCTTGTGGTACGGTCGGTAAACCCTGGTCAATAAAAAATTGCTTTTGGAGGGCCTTATCCTTGATGATTGCGAGACCTCTTGGTGATGGGTGTACAATCTTGCCCATCTTTTCGAGTTCAATCAATGCTTCGAGGTTCACCTTTTCGATTTCAATCGTGAGGACGTCGACCTCCTTGCCAAAATTGAGTACATCCTCATATTTCGTAAAGTCGCCCTGGACGAATTTGTGTGCAATTCTGGCTGCAGGATCATCGGGGGACTGGTCGAGTACCGCTGTTTTCCAATCCCAGGCTGATGCTGCCTCGCAAAGCATCTTGCCGAGCTGGCCGCCGCCACAGATTCCTATTATTTTTTCGGGATTAGCAAATGGGTTAGTGATATGCATCAGAACTGGTATTGGACTGCAAAACTATAAATTTTTACCGCCGTCAGCCGGTCTGAAGGTGTTAAAGTCGGTATCTTTACGTGTATGAAGGATATTGTGTTTAAAGAAGCCAAGATCATCAACCGGGGTAAAACGATTGAAGGCGATATATGGGTCAGCGGGGACAGGATCGAACGCATAGACTCTTCCATAAGCCTCCAGCAACAATACACTGAAATCCCTGTCAATGGGAGATACCTTATCCCCGGTATCATCGATGACCAGGTCCATTTTCGGGAGCCGGGCCTTGAATATAAGGCGACTATCTTCTCAGAGTCCAGGGCTGCCATTGCCGGAGGAGTCACCAGTTTTATGGAAATGCCCAATACCCGACCACCTGCCGTCACTCAGGAGTTGCTCGAAGAGAAGTATAAAATTGCAGCCAGGACCTCTTGGGCCAATTATTCCTTTTTTATGGGTGCCACGAATGATAATCTGGATGAAGTTTTAAAGACAGATCCGGCTAATGTCTGTGGTGTCAAGGTATTTATGGGCAGCAGCACCGGCAATATGCTGGTTGATAATAAAGAATCACTCGAAAGGCTGTTTGAGTCATGTCCGGTACTCCTGGCAGCACATTGTGAAGATGAAGCTACCGTCAGAGCTAATATGGCAGCCGCTGAAGAACGCTATGGCTCAAAGATTCCTCCGTCTGCCCACCCCTGGATCAGAAGCAGGGAAGCCTGTCTGTTGAGTTCGACACTCGGCATGAAACTGGCAAAGAAATACAATACACGGTTTCATATTCTTCATATCACCACGCTGGAAGAAGCCAGGATGTTTGAAGCTGGTCCAATCAGAAATAAACGAATCACTTCTGAAGCATGCACTCATCACCTCTATTTTTCTGACCAGGACTATATTATGTTGGGCAACCAGATCAAATGTAATCCGGCGATCAAAACCGAGGCAGATAGGGATGCGATATTACAAGCAGTACTGGATGACAGAATTGATATCATCGCCTCCGATCATGCCCCACATACATGGGAAGAAAAGGGTGAAGTATATAAAAATGCAGCATCAGGTTTGCCATTGGTGCAACACACCCTACAGATCATGCTTACCCATTGGAAGGAAGGGCGAATCTCACTGGAGCGCATTATTGAAAAAATGTGTCACGCACCTGCAGAGTGTTTTAACATCGTGGGACGCGGTTATCTTGAAGAAGGATACTTCGCAGACATAGTCATGTTGGATCTGGCAAGAGATACCACAGTATCCAAAGAGAATATCCTCTACAAATGTGGTTGGTCTCCACTAAATGGCCGGACGCTGCCAGGAACCATTTCAGGTACGTGGGTCAATGGAGTCCGCTTGTTTGATCAGGACGGTGTGACAGGAGAGCCTGCGGGACGACGAATGGTTTTTAACAATTAGTCATTTTTCTTTACATTCAGGCCAAAGAATAAGCAAACATGAATAGTGTATTGGGGTTTTGCGCACCAGTCCTGGTGTATGTATATATTTTCATCCTGAATGCTGTCTTGCCAGGTCGATGGGTTGATGGCTACGTGACAAAAGCGGGATCAGGCGAAAAACTGAAATATCGCTTAAACGGACTTCTTGTACTCATTACGGTAGTGCTGACGTGGGCTGCTTTATGCTATTCAGGCATGATGCCCTGGGATTGGTTTTATCAATACCGATGGGAGGGTCTTTGCGGTTCGATTACTTTTGGACTTATTTTTTCTTTTGCTGTAGTTTTACCTCATGCCCCGGTGAAAAAGTTTTTTCTCGCTGATTTTTATCTCGGCCGTGCATTGAATCTGCAACTGTGGGGAGGACGAATCGATGCTAAAATGTGGCTGTATCTGGTTGGGGCTATTATGCTTGAACTCAATGTGCTCAGTTTCGCCGGGCATCATCATATACTTTATGGTTTCGAAGCTTCTCCAGGGATTTTTATTTCAGGCGCATTGCTGACATTTTTCGTTTTTGATTATCTGACATTTGAAGAGGTGCATCTGTATACCTACGATTTGTTTGCAGAGCGTGTTGGTTTCAAACTAGGGTGGGGGTGTATTGCTTTTTATCCATTTTTCTATGCGATCCCTTTATGGGCAACTGCGGAAATGCCTGATCCGGGTTCGTCAACCTTCGTTTTAGTGCTTTCCGTAGTGATCTTTTTAGCAAGCTGGAGCTTATCTCGCGGAGCTAATCTGCAGAAATACTATTTTAAAAAGAATCCTACACAATCATTTCTTGGAATAAAGCCTGAAACCATATCAGATGGAAACAAAACTTTGTTGGTCAATGGTTTCTGGGGACTCAGCAGACACATCAATTATTTAGGGGAGATCGGTATGGCCTCTGGCATTGTTCTCGCTCTCGGATATCCGATGCTACCGTGGCCCTGGTTATATCCACTGTATTACATTGCCCTCCTGTTGCCCCGTCAATTTGATGATGACAAACGTTGTGCCCTCAAGTATGGACCCTTGTGGAATGAATATGTGAAGAAGGTGCCGTATAGGATAGTACCGTATATCTACTAAGGAAAAGTTAGCAGTTAGCAACTAGGAGTTAGCAGTTTTATTTGTTTACGGAATTTTAAAATGCATTTGTAGGGGTTCAAAATTTTGAACCCCTACAAATGCATTCTAAATCCTTCGCCTTCGCCTCAGCCTATACGCTATACATCTTCTTTGTCGTATCACCCATCGTGGTCACTGATTTCTTCCGCGATAGAATTCGCTGCATAAAGAAGCTTGCGATCTTATTAGCACGCCCTGTGATAAAGGATGGTTTTTTGCCCAATTGCTTAAAGCATTCAGCAACGACCTCTTCCGGTGTCTGGACTTTAGGGGCGAGGAAGTGTTGTTTGCCAGGATTAGTGTTGAGAAAGTTGGGGCTGGAGGTGGCGCCGGCGCAACAGGCGATGACATCAATGCCCCGGGATTTCCATTCATACCATAGACCTTCGGCCAGGATCTGGTCAAATGCCTTAGTTGCTCCATAGGTGGCAATGAAAGGAGTGCCTTGAAAGCCTGCAAGGGAAGCCATCAGTATGATTGCACCATTACCACGCTTTAGCATTTCAGGGGCTATGCTATGCACCAGGTGCAACGGAGTGATCATATTTGTAATAGCAATTTCCTTATGCACTTTCCAGCTTTGTTCTTCAAACTTACCGATGTAGGAATTGCCTGCGTTGTAGATGAAGAGATTGATTTCATAGGCTTTAATATGCTCCGTAATCCGATCGGGAGCATCCGTATCCGAGAGATCTTCCTGAACGCAAATGGTCTCAATCCCGTAAAGAGTCGTAAGCTCTTCCGCAAATTTTTCCAGCGGTTCTTTTCTCCTGGCGATCAGGATGAGGTTGATGCCTGCAGCGGCAAGATGTCGGGCATAAGCGGCTCCGATCCCTTCTGAGGCGCCGGCCACTAAAGCCAGCGGACCATATTTTTCTTTTAAATTCATTTGCCGGAAGGGGTTATAAAATATTATGAAGTCTTACGTACTGAAGTAACATGATTGTTTTTGCATCCCTGATGTTCCCATCTGAAATCATTTGCATGGCCGTGTCAAAATTAACTTCCAGGACATCAATATTCTCTTCTTCATGAGCTGCACCACCACCTTCACTTATCTTCATCTCTTTGTCATAGACTGCAATAAAGAAATGCAGGATTTCGGTGACAGAACCAGGTGACATATACGCTTCAAATATCTTGCGAATAGCCGTGATCTTGTAACCGGTTTCTTCTTCCGCTTCACGTCGTATGCAGTCTTCCGCATTTTCCTCGTCCAGTAATCCAGCGCACGCTTCAATCATCATGCCTGTCATATTGCCATTGATGTAGGTTGGCAAACGGAATTGTTTTGTCAGGATAACACTTCGCTGAGTCTGGTTATACAACATGATTGTCGCACCATTTCCTCGGTCATAGGCTTCCCTGCTTTGAGCGTGTGTCGTGCCATCCTTCTTGGTATACGTATAGGTTACTTTTTTTAAGGTGTACCAATTGTCGGAAAGTATCTCTGTATTGGTGATTTTGATGTTGTCAATCATCATGAATTGGTTTTGCTGGCAAGTATTCAGTTTTCAAGGCATTTTCCCTATCAAAGGACAAGGTAGGAAAGTTACTTTCTGACCGACGAATTTAAATGGGATATTTGTAGCTCAGAGCGTTTTTCGGTGATCACGGAGATGATTCAATGTTTACTTTCCTCCATATTTATTTTCCTGTATATTTAGACCCATATTCAAAATTCATTTGTCATGAAAGCAATTGTCATCAGTATTTTTTTTGCCCTTATAAGTGCTGGACTAAATGCCCAATCCCAGGCAGAAGCGTTTATTAAAGAAGCTCAGCAATTCCTGGCAGCGAAGAATTACCAGCAAGCCCAACTCAGTCTGCAGGACGCCATCAATGATATCAACAACATCATCGCTGTGCAGATCGGCGAGGCGCTTCCTGCTGAAATCAATGGCTTAAAATCTGACGGCGACGCGGAGGTCAATGCCGGAGCTATGGGGATGATGGGCGGAGGTATGTCTATTGTGAAAAACTACAGCCATCCTTCTAAAAAGGAAAATGAAGCTGAAGTCCAGATCTTAGCCAATTCACCGATGCTGGCTTCTATCAACATGTTTATGTCGAATCCAGCCATGCTGGGGGATGGTTATAAGAGTGTTAGAGTTGGCACCCGCAGGGCCATCCTCAAATCTGAGATGGATGATTACAATGATGATGGAGCCTCTAAGAAAATACGGTCCAGTGAACTTCAGATACCATTGAGCCAGACCTTGATTACACTCAATCTAAAGGGTTTTGCGACTGAGCAGGAAGAACTCGCTTTTGCTGCCAAACTGGATATCGATAAGTTAAGTGCTTTGTTGGGCAACTAGAGCAAAACGCCTGGTTTTTAGAAGTTCACTTTCAGTCCAACATTAAAGGATGAAGGCATCCCTGGTCTAAGTCCGGCAGGTCGCCTTGCCACAGTATATACCTGGTTGGTGAAATTTGTAGCGTTGGTGAAAATAGTAATGTTGGAATGAACATTGTAAAAAGCACTGGCATCAAACGCGAGGTATGAGTCCGTTTTTTCATCGGAAGGGATGTCACCCTGACCCGGACTTGTGCGCATTTCATCCATATACCTGCTACTGAGATTGATACCAAATTTTGCATGCTCCAGGCTAATACCAGCGGTCAATTGATTTTGTGCCAGATAAGGAAATTGGTCGCCTGCTGCCACCGTGCCCCAATCTTCAAACGTGCTGACAAATGAGTTTTGAAAGATGGCATTTGTATACGTGTAGGCAATGGTGAGGGGTAGTGTGAATTTCGTTTGATGCCTGTAGGAAAGAAGATCATAGGCCATCATAAATTCAACCCCGGAAGCATTTACTTCACCTGCATTGAATAAATCCCCACTGCCTGTCCCGCCGGTAGCTGACAGATCAGCACCTAATAAGTTGGTGTAGTGATTATAGAACACAACTACTTGCCCTGAAAGTGTACTTCTGCTGTATCGAATACCCAACTCGTAATTGACACTGTTTTCAGGAAGTGTTTCATCCTTTATACCAGGAGGTGAAAATCCTTTATGGATACCAATGAATCCACTTAGATAGGTTGAATATTGATAATCAATCCCAATACCCGGAATGAAAACTCCAACTTGATTCGTGCTTTCTTTCAGATTCGTTCCGTTTCGGTCGGGATCACTTTTTCCATAGTTTTTTTCAAACAAGGATATGTTTTCATACCGGATACCTGGTATGACCGTAAACCGCCCGTGTTTTAATCTGTATTGTATATAAGTTGCAAATGCCTTAGCAGACTTGATCCGATTACTTTCAGTTCCCGGAACACCTGCAGTAGTCAGGGACATCACTCCATTGTCCATAGCGTAGAGATCATCCCATTGAAAGCGATCGATTTCATCTGTATGAAAGCGAAAACCAATATTGATGTCATGGGTGATGGTATTTGTGATGAAATTGAAGTCAAGCACTGTTTGAATCCCTTCCGCATAATAGGATCGGTTATTAGCTCTGACTGCAAGCGCATTAGCATTGGAACTACTGGAACCAATCAGGATTGAATATGCTTCCTGATGGCCTGTCGGATCTTCAAGCACTTTGCCAATAGATGTCTTGACACCTGCACTGTCTGTTACATTTTCAACTTTATACCAGTTTCTTGCAAAATCAGTTCGATAGGCGGTGGTGGTGATGTGGACTGATCTGGAAAAGTTGATAAAGTGGGTTGCTGATAGCTGTGTCTGTTCTGTTTCCATGAGGTCTTTCTGAGAACCGGCATATCGACGGTATGGATCCTCCTGGAAATCCTCCTCCGTAAGTCCCAGGTACGTCTCATGAGAGGTCTCCATGGCTCTCCCGATTTTAAATGTTAAAGACTGATATGTTTTTGCTTCAGTGTTAGTATTGACCCTGATTTTTGCCAAGTAATCCTTTTTATCAAAACCGGTTTGGCCACCGCCATCTATATTCTTAAAGCCCTGCGAACCATATTGGAAACCTTCCGCGAGATAAGCAATGTTCTTGTGTGAGTTGCCTGCATAGGCATGTACATTGGTTCCGCCATAGCTACCTCCGATAAGATTGACTTTGCCAGAAAATTCAGTAGGAATCTGAGTGGAAATCAGGTTGATAGCACCGCCTGTGGTAAACGGTCCGTATTTTATTTGTGAATTTCCCTTCAGGATTTCTACCCCTTGCATCCTTCCAATCGTTGGAAAGTAATAAGCTGACGGATCCGAATACGGAGCGGGAGCCATGAGGACCCCATCCTCCATAATGGTAATTTTGGAGCTTCTTTCCACACCGGTTCCGCGTAAACCAATATTGGGCCTGAGTCCAAATCCATCCTCTTCCTGAATATTGATGCCCGGCACAGTGCGCAAGGTCCGGTTGATGTCGGTGTAATTGAATTTCTCAATTTCTTTGGGTGTAATGTAGTGAACTGAACCAGGTATTTCTTTTAAACCACTGGTCCCTTGTGTCATGACTACAGCCTCTCCCAAGGTGGCTATTGACTCGGTCAGGAAAAAATGATGTACAAGGGTATCGCTTGAATGGATGACTATTTCTTTGCGGATACTACCATACCCGATATAAGAAACAACCAACTCATAAGTACCATATGGAATCTTTTCCAGCAGATAATTTCCGCGGCCATTAGACGAAGTTCCAAGAGTTGTTTTTTCAAGAAAAATACTCGCGCCCGGGAGCTGTGTAATACTATCGGACATTAAAATTTTACCTGAAACTGTCCCTGTCTGGGCAACAGATGATGATGCAAAAAATGTTGAGAATAAAGCGATGATCAAGAGTCTCATGAATCTTTGTCTGGTTTTAAAAGTTGATAAGGGCGAAGGTACTATTTAGATTTAATCCAAACAAATAATAAGACCTTTATATCTTTTAATATTATTATAATAGTTAGATCTACAGGCAATTATCGGAAAAAGTTTTTTAAATATGGATATCCTTTAAAGCCATGACAATTCCGTGATCTGGAGAATTAGAATTTTTACAACATAATTTGAATGAATGGGAGTTAATCTCCAACTGCCGAATTCTTGGTTATCTTTGGTAACACCTCAGGGATACCAGCGCATTCAGTTTTATCTCGGACCTTTCATTTATAGGTACCCTTTATACTATCTTGACTACAGGCTTATGCACCTTCTGCTGGCTCCTATATATGCTTTGTTAGCCCTTACAAGCCTGTCTCCGGCAACAAATTATAGGGATAAATTGCCAATTGAAAAACTAACATCACCTTCTTTAGTGGATTGTAACTGTTCCATCACTCAAGGTGGATCTACCTATCCCATTTCTGCTTTATTGGGTAACCAGACAGCAACTGCATTTTATAGTTATGGTTCTCCCTTGATTTCAAGCGCCAATACCGGGCTTGAACTTTCCAATGGGTTGATCTTATTTCTCTACCAGGATCTGAATACTAATCTGGTAAGTCTTTTCCTGATCGCTGATGTCGCTAATAGTGGAACAGGCGGATCAATGGAGTTTGAAACCAATTGCCTTCCACCAAATGCCTATGTTTCCGTTCAGGATGATCCGGGTGAATTCTCAGGTGGTCCACCAAGTATTACCGGCAACTGGACTTGGTCAGCCTGTTGTACGGATGGAGGTGTGATAGAAGATATCGGATGCAGTAATACTATTAATCTTGATCTTCTTGTTGCCAGCGGAATTGATAGTATTGTTTGGCTGACAGGTGATATTGCTAACCCCGCACACATTTTACTCAGTATGAGTGGTGAAGCGATCACCATCAATTGTGGTGGAGGGATTTGCTGTCCGATCAGTTTTGATACGGACATTTTAATAACGGATGCCACATGCTCTGATACGCCCAATGGCAGTATTGTTCTGCACCCGCAGGATGGTGTTTCACCCTTTAGTTTCGATTGGTCTAACGGGGCCTCAACAGGAACACTTACCGGACTGCTTCCCGGGATATATTCTGTGTCTATCACGGATGCCCAAGGGTGCACAGAAGAACTTCAGATTACTGTTGATGTTTCACCCGGTGATCCTTTAGCGCAATCTTCTGAATTAACGCTGTGCGCTCCATCGACTGAAGCTGTGTTTGACCTTACCACAATTGAAGATGTTATAAACCTGGGAAGCGGATATACCGTTTTATGGTATGAAAATGTAAATCTTACGGGTAACATTTCAGATCCGTCCGCTTATTCATCGCCAACAGCTACCATCTATGCAGTAGTTGATAATGGTTCATGCCTTTCAGATCCGGTTCCCGTTAATCTTATAGTGATCCAGGTGCCTTCTGCTAGCGAGACTACCTTCAACCTATGTGAAGAATCGAATGCAATGGCAACTTTTGATCTTACAATACTTGATCAGATTGTCAGCGGTGGTGTTGGCATGGTCTCCTGGTATCTCGATCCTGATCTTAATAATCCAGTCTCTGCGCCTTCGGGTTTCCTGACAGGTACCACTACTGTATTTGCCGTAGTTTATGACGGTATATGCTTATCTCTCCCTGCCATTATTGAGCTCATTGTCGATCTTAAGCCAATAGGTTTTACAACCAGTATGGATCTGTGCGGGGATGAAAATGATGAAGTAGTATTTGATCTCACCACGCTCGATCTTACAGTCAGTGGAGGAAATGGGTCAGTGCAATGGTATTTCGAAATAGAATTGCTCGACCTCATTTCTTCACCCAATGCATTCCAGACTTCATCAACAACGGTTTTTGCTGTTGTTGATGATGGCATCTGTACATCTGATGCGATACCCGTTGATCTTGAAGTTCATACAACACCTGTAGGCATTCCTATTTCGGTTGAAGCTTGTGATGATGGGTCAGGCATGGCACTCATTAATCTTTGGGATTACGCCTCCCAGGTGAGTGGTGGGGCAGGGGGTGTTGAATGGTTCTTAGATGAGTTGCTAACCGATCCGGTTCCTGATCCGATTGAATTTTACACTATGTCTACGATTATCTACGCGATGATTGATAACGGCATCTGTATCTCTGCACCTGTGCAGGTTCAGATTAATGTGCTGCAAAGTCCGGTAGGCAATCCTACCAATCTTGAAAACTGCGCGGAAGCATCAGGACAAGGATTATTTAATCTCACGTCGATTGACCTCGAAGTGAGTGGTGGGTATGGAACAGTGATGTGGTTTGAAGATGCACTCGGATTTGATCCGATCGGAACGCCTACAGCTTATGCCATTATGGGCACTACCGTTTATGCCCAGATCACTGCAAACGGATGCCTTTCTTCCTTTGTACCAGTCAACCTTGTCATCATCAACTCGGTTACAGCCAACCCTTCTTCTTTCAATGCATGTGAATACACCCCAGGCATTGCCCTTTTTGACTTATCAGATATTGATAACCTGGTGAGTGGCGGAAATGGCCAGGTCAATTGGTTTCTGGATCCATCAGGTAATGTATTGATAACTTTTCCTGATTCATTCCCATCTGGAAATACCACTGTGTACGCAAACGTCATTGCCGGAACTTGTATATCCTCTATTGTACCAGTTCAACTTTTCGTTCTTACATCACCTAATGCTAATGACCTGGCTCTTGATTTTTGTGGTGATACCAACCAGATGATTAACATTGAACTGTCAGCACTTGATACACTGGTGAGTGGCAATATGGGCAGTGTGTCCTGGTTCATTGATTCCTTTCTCAATTCGCCAATCATAGTTCCGGATACATTCATCACCGGGGACACCATCATTTATGCAGTGGTTTCCAACGGCGCTTGCTTGTCTTCGACCGCAATTATTTCTATCTCAGCAACTGCACAGTTATCGGCTAATCCAATATCTCTCGGATACTGCGTTCCAAACGGGGACACCTTAATGATTGACCTTACCCAGTTTGATGCTTCAGTTTCAGGATCAGGTCTGCAGGTTCTTTGGTTTACCGATTCGCTGGGGACAAATGAAATAATGAATACTGATTCCATTTCAACAGATTCCAGTTTAATCTTATTCGCGCTTGTCACGGATAGTCATTGTTTTTCCCCGGCAGTACCAGTCACTATCCTTGTGCAAACATTACCGGTAGCAAATGCTTTTGAAATAAAAAAATGCGGAGATGTCAATGGGCTCGTCACTGTAGACCTGACACTGATTGAGAGTACTGTCAGTAATAATAGTGGTACTGTGTTCTGGTATACAGATGCTTCAGCGACGACTTCCTTAACTTCTCCTGATTCATTAGTGACAGCCGATACAATTGTTTATGCGGTAGTCATAAGTGGTACTTGCATTTCTCAGGTAGCCCCCGTGACGGTCACAGTTGTTGATAGTTTGATTGCTAATCCGCAGCAAATAAAAGTATGTGCAGTCGATATGGATACGGCAACTATTGACCTGACTCAATATGAAATTGATATCAGTGATGGCGGAGGCCCTGTTTTTTGGTTTTCAGATAGTCTGGCAACTGATACACTTCAGGGAGCTAACTTATTCCTTACAACCGGAGATACAGTTTATGCCTTAGTTGCGGCAGACGGTTGCATTTCAGAACCGGTATTGATTTCAATTGAAGTGGTGAGTTCAACCACACCATCTCCCATCTGTGCATATACCTCCGTGGATTCCATTGCGATATCATGGTTGCCTGTAACAGATGATTATGAATTGAGCTATATGCTCAACGGTCAGCTAATTGGTGCTCCGGTGAGTTCTCAGTCTACATCTTTTTCTATTGGTAACCTCGGCCAAAGTGATACGATCACGTTTTTCGTTACAGCTTTGTATAACGATATCTGCACGGCGCCCCTTACAAATAGTGTCATGTGTATGACAGAAGTATGTGATACTGTGTTTATCGAGTTTCCGGGCCTTAAAGAAGTGTATTGCAAGGATGAGCCTTTTGTGGTCATCAGTACTAATCCCTCAGGTGGCATCCTTTCAGGTGACGGTATCTCAGGAGACACACTTTTTCCGCCTTTATTGAATGGGCTCAGCACGTCCATTCAATATACCTGGTTCGAACCGCTGTCAGGATGTGAATACAATCTTTCATCACCCGTTCAGTTTGTTCAACCTCCGACTACACCA
>JANNSS010000221.1:0-2917 GCA_031402955.1 Saprospiraceae bacterium | reverse complement strand
CCCACAGTGGAGGTACAATGCTGGTTACTTGTTCCTGGACAGACCGTAGTTGGACCTGTGATAATACAATTCTCCGGATTAGATGTGACGGAAACCATTTTCGTACAAGTTGATGTACAATTGTTTGCATCCGTCACCACTAAAGTAAGCGTGAAACTACCGGCAGCACCGGCTGTCACTGATACATTTTGCATGTTAGTTGCACCGGGAATAGTTCCATTACCTGTTATTGACCATACGTAATTCAAACCCGCAGGGGCACTATATATATTACCAATACTATTCACGCAAACGGCATCGGGGCCGGTAATACTACACGTAGGATTGGCATTGACCGTAACCATCTTCGTGCATGTGGAGGTACAACCATTTGCAGCAGTGACTGTCAATGATAATGTGAAACTGCCAGCGGCACCAGCCGTAACGGTGACATTCTGATCTGTGTTTGAGCCGACAATGGTTCCGTTTCCGGCTGTTATGGTCCAGACATTACCAGTGGCAGACCCACTTGTATAAACATTTCCCGTGCTATTTGCGCAGACCGCGTTTGCACCGGTAATGCTGCAGGAAGGAGCGGGAATAAAGGTCAAAGTAATGAAATCCGAAGCTATTTGACTACAAGCACCGTTAACCGTCATGGTTAATACTACTGAGCCATTTGTAATATCAGTCATACTTGGCGTATACGTTGCATCTTCCAGGGTCTGGGTACCGTTAAAACTTCCGGTTCCTGATGTAGTCCATAATATGGTGCCATTAGTTGCAGTGGCAGCAGCGGTGTAAGATGCATTTGAACATACGTTAGCGGCAGAAGGTCCTGCGTCGGCAGTAGGTACGACTGCCGTAATGGTAACAACTGAAGTACAAGTAGATGTACGACCACATTCATCTGTGACTGTCAATACAACATTATTATTTCCAAGATTGGCACAGGTAAATGTGGTTGGTGTTGCTGACAAGGTAAAGCATGAACCAGTGGAGCCATTATTAATCTGAGAAGGCGTAATCGTCACTGTGTTTGTAGCAGGATTGAGGGCTACCGTAATATTCTTACATATCGCTACCGGAGCGGGAGGAGTGACTACAACTGTTTGCACACAGGTGCGGTATGGGAACCACATGTTCTGTTCCGTATCAAAAAAATCAAGGGTATACGTTCTTGTAAAATTAACACCAAATGGAGCCGTACAGAAAAGTGAATCACCTGTAGTGGTATAGCGCAAACGGAGTGTTGCTGAACATGTATTGGTATTCGTAAATACCTGAGAAGGCATAGTGTATGCAGGAGGAACATCTGCCTGGCAACCCGTCGTATTAACATTGGTCAGATTACATAGAGGTAGAGTTGTACATGGTGGATCCTTCTTACATAAATTACATAAATAAACAGACGCAGATGAATTTAAACATCCATAGAAATCTACTTGATTGACGCCAATTGGAAAGGTGACAGTTACAAAAGTTCCTGAACCCGCGCACGAAAGTTGAGTGCATACTCCATTGATAGACTGAGCGGAAAAATCCAACTCACCGTTACATCCAGCTCCTTGACCAACTTTTATTTTAAATTGCTGGATAGTAGAGTTAGCGCCTCTTGTGAGTATGAATTTAAAGCAACTCAGATTTTTTGGTGGTGAGCCAGGGCAGCCAGGCCTGGTACCAATAAGGGATTCGCAATCATTTTGGTTACCTTCAACAGGTCCTGGTACTTGTAGGGTGTTACCGGAACTGCATAATGGCACCACATATAGTCCTGTGGTTGCATCGAGATCGATAGTGATGGTGTGGTCGACATCACACGGAGTAATTCCGCAATCCTGAGCAAAGGAATCATAGCTGAATAAAAATACAATGCTGAATATCAGGAGAATATGCCTAAACAACCATGAACTTAACATCACGGGTGTTTTTGTCTTCGCAATTTTCCCCTGAATACTTTCCTGAGCGGATTCGTCTGAAGGGAAAGAATAGCCGTCAATGGCTTTTGGGCATGGAATGTTACCTGAAAAGTACTGGGTGAGACAGTTGTGTTTCATTAGTATTGGGTTTTCAATTATAAAGGGCACTAAGCTCATCGGGGAATAAGCGGAGGACAAAGTTAGAAATAAATGCCAAACTAGGTTATACATATACATCATCAAAATATGTCTAAACAATTATTTTACAATACACTATGTATAATATTTTATGTCATGAATTTTTTGGCCTGAATTTTGCAAAGAAACCGACAGGTTAGGCTCTTATTAGGGATTAAAGGGAATTGTAATATGAGCAGGGGGGATTAGGTGATTTTTCATGATTATTACCTGGCAGTTGCAAACTGCCTTTCGGGGATACTGCTTTTTTTACAACAGGTTTAGATATGGATTTGAAGTTATAAACTTCAAATAGCGGCCGGGGGGGATAAACTTCAAATAGCGGGGATTTGAAGTTATATACTTCAAATAGCGGCCGGGGGGGTATAAACTTCAAATATCGGGGTAAGGGAGGAATGGGGATTGGTCTTTTACCTGGCAGCCAATTGCCTTCGCAAAAAGGCTACGGCAATCGAAGTAAGACTGCCTTTCGGGGATTCTGCCTTTTTACACACAGATCCGATATATGGATTTGAAGCAGATGCTTAAAATGTCATGATGGGTGCATGGCAGTTGCAAACTGCCTTTCGGAGATTCTACCTTTTTACACACAGATCCGATATATGGATTTGAAGTTGCAAACCTCAAATAGCGGGGCAGATTCTTAAAATGTCTTGAGGAGTGCATGGCAGCCAATTGCCTTCGCAAAAAGGCTACGGCAATCGAAGTAAGGCCGCCTTTTGGGGATTTTGCTGTTCACATGAGCATACGGATGTCATGCCGTATTGATCCGGTTTGTGAGGGCCCTAAACAGGCCCTCACACAGGGATAGTTTTATTAAT
>JANNSS010000220.1:0-5782 GCA_031402955.1 Saprospiraceae bacterium | reverse complement strand
AAGCCGGCCCTGGAGTTTTATGCTGCCACTGCAGTAAAATATAGTACCGGGAATAAGGACCAGAAGAAATTGAAACACATCTGTCTTTACAATCAAGCCCTGGCTTATTGTTGGCTCGAAGATTTTGATCAAGCCGAGACTTTAGCCAAATCGATACAAAAATTTGATACCAAAAATAAGGATGTCAAGAGGCTCCTGGAAGATATCGAGTATACAAGGGCTTCGCTTGTGAATGCAGATAGACCATCCCGACATCAAGTCGTTGTTGGACAAAAAACTTGAAGAGGGTAAAAATAAAGGCTGAGGCTGAGGCGAAGGCAAGACGTCAGATGCCAGACTCGCAGATACCAGACTCATGACTTGTTGATATGAAGCAGCCTCCTGCTGCGAGACATTCACTGCGCACTGCTAACCGTCAACACCATTTACCATTTGCCACTTTTTAGACAAACAATTTACTGCGTCTCCGCGCGAGAAAAAATTTGGAGTATTCAAAACTTTAGAGTGCGAAGACCATTAAGGAAAGAGGAATCCAAACTGCGGCGTTGCGGCGTTGCGCGAGAAAAAATTTGGAGTATTCAAAACCTTAGGTTACTGAAGAGGCTTAGGAGATTAGGAGTTTAGAGGGTTATGTGCTTAACACAATTCACTACTGTGACCACTTAATACTGATTTCAGATTACTGAATACAGATTACCGACTACAAATTTCTGATTGCCATTTACCGAATACTGGATACTGCCAACTGCCATCCCGCCGCCCGTACGGAGCGGGATCTTCGCTGCGCTCGAACTGCGGACTGAAGACTGCGGACTGAAGACTGCCAACTGATTACCTCATTTCCCCATGCGGATCAGGGCAGAAGAGAAGGCAGCCAGCACGAGATTATCTTCTACATTTACCTGTTTTCCTTCTGACACTATATCAGCCTTATCCTTGAAAGGCAAGGTGATTTCAGTATCACTGAGATTGTGGATGACCCAGAGGGTATTTTTCTTTTCCTTTATGATCCAGGCCAGTATTGAATTGTTTTGCAGGTTTTGAAATACAGGTGTTCCACTGGATAGCGCTGGATGTCCGTTGCGGAGGGATATCCATTTTTTGTAATGGTGGTAGATGGAATTTGGATCAGAAATTTGAATCTCAAGAGACTCTACATCCGGTCGTACTGAGTAGGTGGATTTTTGCCACCTGGTATCTTTTAAAGGATCTTCTTCCCAAAGGAATGGTTCGCGCAAATGGATGTCAGGCTTGATGCCCAACATCCCGATTTCTTCTCCATAATAGATGTAAGGTGTGCCAGGTAAAGTGAGGAGGATGGAGGCTGCAAGTTTGGCTTTTTGAATATCTCCTCCGAGTGTGGATCGAATCCGGTTCATGTCATGATTGGAGAGCAGTATCGCATCTTCAAAAGGAACGCCACTGGATTGATAGGCTTTGATGATGTTGAGATAGGGCTCAATCAATCGCCCTGCATCACCGGCCTGAATACACTCGGGAATGGCTTTTGTCAGTTCGAAATTAAAAAGTGAAGGCAAACCTTTAAATAAAGTCGAAAGCATCATGGAGTCAGACCAGACTTCTCCGATGATTTTGATATCAGGTTTGATGGCCCGCATCTCTGCTGTAAATTCTTCCCAAAATAAACGGGTGTCATTGAAGCGGTCATCCGGATAAATATGCTTGGCCGCATCGAGGCGGAATCCATCAATACCTTTATTGATCCAGAACTTACCAATTTTATAAATCTCTTCCCGCACCGGAGCATAATCAAAATTCAGGTCTGGCATTCCTTTCCAGAAGAAACCATAGTAGCGGTCCTCCTGGCCTTCCCATTCATGCCATTGAGTGAGATTGTCCGAATCAAAGGTGGTTGTCTTTTTATGGATTTCATCCTTGACGGACTCGAAGTCTTTCCATACATAGTAGTCTCGATATGGACTCTCCGGTGAAGAACTGGAAGCTTTAAACCAAGGATGTTCAGAGGAAGTATGATTAACCACCAGGTCGAGGATGATTTTCATTTTCCGTTTCGTGGCTTCAGCGGTCAGGTGATCCATATCCGCCATGGTGCCAAAAGCCGGATGGATGGCATAATAATCAATGACATCATACTTGTGATACGAAGGAGAAGGATGCAGTGGCATCATCCAGATCGTATTGGCGCCAAGGTCCTGTATATAATCCAGCTTTGAGATTAGTCCGGGCAAATCACCAATGCCGTCTCCATTACTGTCGCAGAAGGACTGGACGTACACTTCATACACGATATCGTTTGATGATATATTGGACTGTGCTTTCAGGGCAGGGACGATGCTAAACAGAGATATAAGCGGGATGAGTACGTAGACGATACCATCATGGATATTAAGCATAGTGGAGTAAATATAAACAATCGACCATTGCGCAGGCGATCGATGAAAATGGCTATTCTTGCCATCTTGCTTTCACCCATTCTTTTTGCGCTTCCGGCGAAAGGAAAGTCCACGCAACAAGACGACTGGATTTGTTACCCTGCCCCATTGGAAAAGTTTTGACATCGA
Source organism: Saprospiraceae bacterium (assembly GCA_031402955.1). Taxonomy (GTDB): domain Bacteria; phylum Bacteroidota; class Bacteroidia; order Chitinophagales; family Saprospiraceae; genus Opimibacter. The sequence continues at coordinate 3,239 of JANNSS010000220.1, read as the reverse complement.
CAGCTTCAGCATAGCGTAGCTCCGCATACACCATCTTGAGATGCGTTTGTTTCGAAATTAGCGTAGAGAACCAAAATACATTCGAGGCAAATTCTTTGCTCTGAATGATCATATTAGCTGCAAATACTCTTTCCCCACCTTCACACCACAATTCATTTGGATGGCCTCCGAAATTGAGGATTGGTTTTGTCGTTTTTTTCTCTTTTAAGTTCGTCAGTTTCCGGAGTGTTCCTGCTTGTGCCTCGGCCAGCGAAGCATGGAAGGGTGGGTTGCAAATGGTCAGATCAACGAATTCGTCTTTTTGAAGTATCCCATTAAAGATATCTTCTGCATTGGGTTGTAATCTCAACTCAACTTTTCCCTGGAGGATCGCATTTTCGTCAATAATCTTTTGTGCAGATGCAATCGCTACCGGATCGATATCACTACCGATAAATGACCACCCATATTCTTTGACACCGATGATCGGATATACACCATTTGCACCCACACCGATGTCAAGACATTTGATTTTTTCACCGGTTGGAATTTTTCCAAAGTGCTGACTTCCCAGCAGGTCCGCCATGGTATGGATATAATCTGCCCGACCGGGAATGGGAGGACATAGATAGTTTTCAGGTATATCCCAGTAAGCGATATCATAGTATGTTCTTAACAATGCTTTGTTCAGCATTTTGACAGCCTCCGGATTGAAGAAATCCACCGATTCATCTTCATATTTATTCAATGTAACAAACGGTGCCAGCTCGGGACATGCCGTAATCAATTTTTTAAAATCATACCTTTCGCGATGCCTGTTACGAAGATGTAATCGGGTTTTTTCTGCAGGATGTTCTTTTTTTGGTTGAAGTTTCAACGTGGTATAGTTTGCAATCGGAGAGAGAAATATTTCTTACTTATAAGAGTCAACCAGGCTGATAAATTGTTCAACATCTTCCAGTGTATTGTACAAGGGTGCTGCGGCAATGCGGATCACATCCGGCTCACGCCAATCGGCAATCACACCTTGGTGGGTAAGATGATCAAATAGCTGCCTGCCATCTTCTTTGACGAGGAGCGATAACTGGCTGCCTCGCTCCTCTGGGTTTGCCGGGGTGAGAATTTTTATTTTTTCTAAAGTGCTCAGGGCATCATACGCATACTGCACATTTGCCCGAGATGCTTTACGCAGTTGCTGGATGCCTGCCTGGTCAAACAGTTCCATCGACGCCCTCATCGCAGCCAGAGGTAGTATAGGTGGATTGCTCAATTGCCAACCTTCTGCGCCCGGCAGCGGATCAAATTCATCACGCATGCGAAAACGTGTCGTTTTGTTGTGCCCCCACCAGCCTGATAATCTGGGGACAGACAAATCTTCTCCATGACGGTCGTGAATAAATATACCCCCAAGACTTCCTGGTCCTGAATTAAGATATTTATAGCTGCACCATGCCGCGAAATCTACATCCCAGTCATGTAGTTGCATATCGACATTACCGGTCGCATGTGCGAGGTCAAAACCAACGACGATATCGTACTCGTGACCTAAACGTGTAATCTCAGGTATGTTGAGGTATTGTCCGGTATAATAATTGACACCACCGATCAGAATCAAAGCGATCTGTTCACCTTCAACGCGCAAAATATCTTCTAACTCTTCAAGGTCAACCAAATGTTGTCCCGGCCTGGGTCGCCACTGGACAATGGCATCTTCTTCATCATACCCGTGCCATTTGGCTTGAGAGGCAACAGCGTACCTGTCTGAAGGAAACGCATCGCTTTCAATAAGAATCTTATAACGCTCAGGTGTAGGCTTATAAAAAGAGGCCATCAATAAGTGGAGATTCACGGTCAATGAATTCATGACCACCACCTCACTATTATTAGCGCCGACAAGTCTTGCTGTCGATTGCGTCAGAAACTCATGATAGGGAAGCCACGGATGACGCGCATGCAGATGTCCTTCAACGCCGAAGCTTGCCCAGTCCTCCAGGGTTTCATTGACATATTCTATTACTTTCCTGGGCTGAAGCCCGAGAGAATTGCCACACAGATATATGGAGTCTTTTCCGTTGACTTGCGGGATGTGAAATTGATCGCGGTATTGGCCTGATGTCATAATGTGAGTTGTGAGTTGTCAGCTGTGAGTGGAGATTCGTTTTGCCCCTAAATCCCCTAAAGGGGACTTGAATGTTTTTGCGTTTTGCCCCTAAAATCTTGAAAAGGGAATCTCTAGAGTTTTTAAGTCCCCTTCAGGAGATTCAGGGGCAAAGGTAAATTCATCCATTCTATTGCGGATTTATACAACAACCATTCCTTCGTGTGATCGCTGTATGGCATATGTTCGATTAGTTTGCCTGGAGAATCTTCGCCGAGTGGAAATGGATAATCACTGCCTAAGGCAATCTTGTCTGCACCGACAAGGTCAATAAGGTAATCGAGGATGCGCTCATCGTGTACGAGGGAGTCGATCCAGAATTTTCCTAAGTACGAGCGTGGCGACTTGTCATTGTCTATCGCACAGAGATCAGGCCTGACGTTGAAGCCATGTTCGATGCGGGCTATGGTGGCAGGAAAAGAGCCGCCTCCATGCGCGAAAGCCACGCGCAGATTTGGAAATTTCTCAAACACACCTCCAAAGATCATAGAACAAATCGCCCTGCTGGTTTCTGCCGGCATACCAACTAGCCATGGAAGCCAGTACCGGGTCATTTCATCTGATCCCATCATCTCCCACGGATGAACAAATATGCACGCACCTAATCGCTCTGCTGCTTCATAAAATGGAAGTAATGCAGGATCATTGAGATTCCATTGATTGACATGCGATCCGATTTCGACACCGACCATGCCAAGTTCTTTCATGCATCTTTCCATTTCCTGGATAGCCAGTTGCGGATCCTGCAAGGGTATGGTGCCTAACCCGATAAAGCGATCAGGATGTCTGCTGACTACTTCCGCAATGTAATCATTGAAAAACCGACTCGTCTCAAGTCCATCATTTCCCTTTGCCCAATAGTAAAACAAAACAGGAATGATCGACAACACCTGCTTGTGCACGCCATGTGTATCACACTCATGCATGCGGACGACGGGGTCCCAGCAGTTGGATTCCACTTCTCTGAAAAATTTATCGCCCACCATCATCCTGGCCCTGCAATCACCACAGTCTTCGAGATGTACAAATTTGCCATAGCCGAATTTCTCCACCCAGCGAGGGATGTCGCGGGGCATGATGTGGGTATGTATGTCGATTTTCA
>JANNSS010000219.1:0-16411 GCA_031402955.1 Saprospiraceae bacterium | reverse complement strand
CGCTTTCTTCAGACCAGTCCTCACGGACAGCGCCCTTGCGACTTGCTAACTGGCTTTACCAACTCGCCAGTGAGTGACTTTCACACTCTGGAAATAAATGTGTAACTTTTCACACATGATGCACATACTGGGCACACACATAGGCTCCAGTCAATGGCGGATATCGATTCCTCAACAGATTTGTATCTTGAAACAGAATCTCGAGTTCCGGAAGATGGTCGCATTGAGTCACCACTGCCTGGAGCCCGAATCGTTACATGAGATTATAAAATGCCTCCAATGCAAAGGATAGTATTCTTATTTCACTTCCTATTTTTAATAACAGCAGTTAAGGCTGAAGAATATTATTGTTGGTCCATTTCTGGCTTAAACATTAGAGAGACCCCAAGTCCTGAGGGGAATATTTTAGGCAAACTGGTTTATGGCCAAAAGGTGGATATCGATTGGAACGCTCAAGTTGATTATAAAGATTATGAAGATCTTTTCCTTATAGGGATCAAGGAAGATAACAGTGCCGACGTCAAATTTACGGGGTGGTGGCTTAAAATTGAATTGGATGAGAAAATAGGTTATGTTTTCAGTGGATATTTATCAAGATATCCTACTTTCCAGATAGAGAAAAGAACAGACCAGATACTTTGTGAATCTTTTAAGAAATACATGAACAGAAATTATATCCAATTAAATTACGACAAAGCACTTTGGGATTCAAGCATTTTCGACAATAAAATCAGATCATTTTCATGGGATCATGGCATAACCGTGATCAATGACCATAAGGAAAAAGGTGCTACATTAAACATCATATTCGCTGATATGACGTTTAATGAAGCACTTTTATTCATTAAATTTTATTTCCGCCTTTTAGAAATAAATAATCCTGTTGACAGGGCCGAGCTTTATTCGGACCAACATTACTATGGCTTATCCGTAAGTTATGAATCTTGCGAGATTAATTTTCCCGCCCCTGAAGGACGTATTACTATTTTGAAACTGGGGCAATCAATTGTCATTACTTACCACGGAAGTTGCTAATGCAAACCACATGTAACATTAGCTACCCTCCAGCAAGGATTTTCACATTGATAATGCAAATCGCATCTTTAACATTCAAACCAGGTCACAGATCTGCGGCAGTCAACCTGCCGGCGGGTAGCCCGGACGTTGTGTGCCATTGAAAACATTAAAATACTTCTCTATAGCAAAAGTTAAATACACAGAAATCCATGAAAATATCAACGTCAATTTCAATAGGTCTATTTCTGAGCTGCTGTATTACCCTTTCAGTCCACGCTCAAGTTGTAAAACTAAAATCTTCAGAAGGATACATACAAACTGAAGATTCAGTTCAGCTTTTTTATAAGATACTAGGCGAAGGGAAAGACACTCTCCTGATAGTGCATGGCGGCCCATATAATTCGGGATACCTGATTCCAGATCTCACTCCTCTTGCAGCGCACCATACACTTTTGTTTTATGATTTAAGGGGTGCAGGATATTCTTCATTTGTAAATGATACGTCAAAGCTGAGTATTACCAGACATGTAAATGATATCGAAACAATACGCAAACACTTCAATTTACAAAATCTCAATGTATTGGCTCATTCAGCCGGGGGCATTATTAGTGGTTTTTACGCTGTGAAATATCCACAAAGAATTAAGTCGATGATTCTTGTTGGTCCCATGACAGCCAAAGCAGGCTGGAATATAAACTTTGACAGCAAACTTGACAGCACTGCCTTACAGATAAAGAAACAAAATGCCGGGAGATATTACGCCTCGCCTGCTGATTCACTAAAAGCATGCTGGGATTTCTATGCATTGGAGGCAAGGGGGTATTTCACCTCTCCGGAGAATGTGCGGAGAATGTGGGGGGCCATCTGTAATTGCAATCAGGCAAATATGCTTAATCCAAAAAGATGGTATATTTATCAATCAATGGGCAACTGGGACATCACCACGCAGTTGACTAAAGTGAAAGCGCCCGTTCTCATTATTGCGGGCAAAGAAGATGAAATACCTCTCAAATCTTTTGAACAGTGGAACAATAGTCTGCCTAATAGCACATTATTGATTTTACCCGGATCTGCTCATTTTCCACAAGTTGAACAACCGAATGCATTTTTCATGGCAGTGGAGTTATTCATGCAAAATATAACCCCCGACATGTCAGTCATGAATGTAACTGGAGCAGGCATAATATTGAAAGGAGATGATGAAGGAACCGCTTATCAGCGGGGACGAGCTTCCGTAATTAAGGTTGAGAATGAATTGGTTCGTTTGGTGAACAATGGAGATTGGGAAAGTGTCTCTGCCATTTATGCTGAAGATGCAACTATTTTTCCTCCAGGCGCTCCTCCGGTATATGGCCGTCAAGCAATAGCTTCATTTTGGCATATTGCAAATAGTAGAGGAATGCATACTTTAGAACTTCAATTAATGGACCTCGAAATTTCAGGTGACTTGCTATATGGTAGGGGTAAATATGTAATGCACGACCAACAGGATAAAATTATTGATGTTGGGAAATTTATAGCCATCTACCGAAAAGAAAAGAATCAATGGATTTTGCAAACTGATATCTTTAACTCTAGTATGGAGACTCGTTCTCCAATAGAGATTCCGGATTATTTGATACTGCAAAAGGAATAATACATGCAACAAAACTAAAGCTTAGCGGAATTGAATTTAAATATAACGGCACGCAACAATGTATAAGCGGCATCAAAACGAGCGCTTATACTCGAACGTTATACAACATCATTAAAACAGTATTCGTTTTTCTTAAACTCTTAAAATCTCTATCATGGAACTAAGTCATAAGAATTTAATCGGAACAACCGTTGTCAGTGTAGTTTCCTTCATTGTCCTTAATTTAGTATTAATGGCCATTTTTAACTTTCTAACCATAGATTCATTTGCCAATATTAACAGTCGTGTAGGAGCTCTCATTCTTAGTTTTTTCATTCCGTTTTTCATCGTTTACAAGACAATGAAGACGCCAGAACTTGAACGATTGTTAAAGTATGGCTTTGGATTCATGATCGATATCATATTGATTGTAATTATTGCAGGTTTCCCGGAAGGCATTACATCAGCCTTAATCCCTTGCCTAACAATAGCCCTGGGAGTGCTTTATTATGGAGGAAAGTTGATCTCGACAGAATAAAAGTGACCGTTGCATAACATCGGCTTCACTGCATGGCGGATATGACAACCTCGATATTTTGTTTGCTGAAATAGATTTTGCTATCTTGAAATTGAAAACCTGGAGTACCAGGTCGTGATGTCAGGGTCGTTATTCCTCCTCATCACCACCCTTTTCCATTACCAGATAGCAACCATAAAAAGCCATGGTAACGGCAATGCTTGTAAAACCATACATAAATAGACCACGAAAATCAGGCAGAGGATCTAACATGGTTAGAACACAACTTACCAGGCCTAAGAAGCCACCCAGTCCCATACACAACCAACCCATGGTATTACGTCGGGCGATGCGATATCGGGAATAGTCTTCCAGAACAGAAGTGATTTCATCATCAGATAGTCCTTGACTTCTCAACTCCTCCTGCACCAGTGATTTTGAGACGTTGCGCTGTTGCCAGCTGCGGAAGAGCGATTCATCTTTAGTCTGTGTTTGCACCATTATTTAAATTCTTGTGTTGTTTTGAAATCGCTGCCACGATGGGCAGAACTCCTCCCTTAACAAATACTGGACCTGGGATCGTTTCGACTTTACTATACAATAATAAACAAATATTGGTAAAGATGAATTAGCTCCAACGCTTAGCTTTGGTAATCTGCCCTACCTCTCCCCATCACGGATATTACTATCCACATTTATGGGTTCCCTGGACTAGATATTGTTATCTTAAAGTTGAAAATCCTGAGTGTGCTTCGTGAACTCCTGGACCAAAAGGCGGATTGTGACCCTCTACTCTATCCCAAATTCAAACAATGACAAAACAAATATTAGTTACTGCATTCCTCCTCGCCCTGACTGGACTTGCGGCCTGTAACAGCAAGGTACCTGACCATACATCTCCAACACTAACCAAATCACCTGACATGATGATCACTGTTGAAACAATGAAGGAAGTGCTCGATGCATTCAACCGCCATGACCTTGATGCTATAATGGAATACTTTGCCGAAGATTGTTCCTTCGATTTTCCAAGAGGACCTGAATCCTATGGACAACGCTTCATTGGCAAAGCGCAGGTACGAGAAGCACTCGCAGGTCGATTCAAGGGCATCCCGGACGTCCACTATGGAGAGGACGTACACTGGATCTCTAACGATGGCCTACGTGGCGTCTCAGAATGGACACTCACCGGCACAACCACTTCTGGCGTAAAACTGAAGGTGAGGGGATGCGATCTTTGGGAGTTTAAAAATGGTAAAATCACCCGAAAAGATTCTTATTGGAAAATCGTCGAGGGGTAATTCCCTATGCCAGATAAGTGTGATACTTGATTCGCTCTATAACATTCGGAACGCAGATGACGCAGATGAATTTCAAAAAAAGAATTACGCAGATTAGATCATATGGCAGCCCCCTGATTTTGACAGCAATGAATGAAATCTGGAATTAGCAAAAAAAAAGCCCGTGCTTTTGACACGGGCTTTGTAATAGGGTATTCTCTTGTTTTACTTATTGACGATGATTTCTGCTCCCAGCGCCTGGGCACCGGTTCCTGCCAGAAATCCTTTGGCAAATACAGTATATATCTTGCCGGCCTGGAGGGTGATCGCCGGAAGCACCAGTGCAACCGTTGAAGTACCTGCAACCCGGACATCCAGGTTGTAGGTTCCTGCGTCAAGCGGCGTGAAAGCCGTTCCCTCGGTAAAGGCCACATCCCCAAATACTACAGCTCCAGAGCTGGCGACAGCAATGTCTACCGCAGGAGCATCAGGGGACAGGTGAATGAAACGCACATGTGCCTTTCCGGAAGCCGGGATCGACAGGTCATCCGTAAATACAACAGCTGAAATGTTGGCTACTGAATCAATCGCAAAGATCGAATAATTGGCATCCCTGGTCAGGGTAAGGTCAGCATTGATAACGGTTGTAGCGGTGCCAGCAACATTAACCTTGATGTTCCGCGTACCCGATTCTACATCGAGGTAACCCGTGTTGTTGGGAAATGTAAGCGAAGCTGAATTTTGCTTCACGTTATCGATCAACAGATCAACACCGGGTGCATCAGGAGAAGCATGTGTGACCAGGACATTGGCATAGGTCTTATCATCATCCTTGTCGCAGGACGAAAAGACCATGATCGAGGATAATAACAGGATAGAGGCAATCATTGAAAGACTGTGTTTCATAATCATATAGTTTTTGTGAATGAATAAGGGGTTTAACACAGGGGTGGTAATATTGTTTAACTATTTATTTGTTTTGTTATACAATATTTTCCAAAAAGACGAGTTAGCCTGTGAAAACGGAATAGTTGCTGACCTACCTGAAATCGAAATCCTATACCATAAATCTTTTTATATTTGGATCACCCTGATCGCTGATGACCTGGGTAGCCTCATACCCGATAACCAAAAACACTACCCGCTTTTCAAAATGTCTTCAACACACCACGTATGAATCGTAAAGAATTTTTAAAGCTTGGCGCAATTGCTGCAGCGCTCGGGCCTTTGAGTACCACCTTCGCCAGCAGCAGAAACGGCTTGAACCTGTTATCCTTACTGGAAAACAATCCTGGCGACGTCGCCAGGGTAAGTGCAACCGTCCAGAATGAATTTACCGACCTCGTCGAATGGCTTTCAAAGAATGGATGGGTCAGTTATCTCAAGGACATAGCAGGCGTCAATTTATCCCTTAACGGTGAAGCCCGCAATGCTGAATTACTCAAAGATCTGGATGCTGCTACGCTCAAGAAACTGACGGATAATCCGGATGCTGGTTTTGATGATTTTGCAGGCATGAACCTGATCAAGCCTGGCTTTCCGGCCTTCAGTCTTTTGTATCACGCGTTGGCAAGTCCAAGGGTGCGGTCATCGAAAATATTGGCCTATCCCGACCTTGCCCAACTGGACATACTCGAAAACTACATCTATGCGCTGGCTGAGTGGGATCATCTCAAGACAATCTATGGCGTGAAGTCAAATGATGAACTGGTCCTGGCTGTCTTTGCCTATGAATATCGACCTGCTTTCAAGACACCGCATCATGAGCATGCAGACCTTGTCTATTCAAGAACCGGTGTAGCCAGAATCGGACAGCATGAAATGAATTTCGACCGCATCAACAGATGCTTTACCAATAAACCAAAAGATGGTGTTCCTGTAGAACACTCCGCAGTGGTGCCGGCCAGGTATGGACTCTTTATAGCCCGCCGTGTAAAATCAACTGAGGTCCATCTGTTGACCACCGGTGTGTACAAACCCGGCGACAAATTTGATGACAAGGATGATCCGAAACGCACGTTCATACAACCAATCCGTAAAGTGTTTCAACATGACCTTTTATTTGGTGAAGCCAAACTCAGTTTCAGCGAAATGCATCGCAGTGAAAAGCTGGCCAAGCTGGTCGAACATACTGATCTGAAATTTTACAATGACATCAAACCAACGGTGCGCAACTCGTCTCATCTGATTGTGCAGGACACAAACACTACCAATGTGCAGTCATCCTTCCTGGTCGTATCACAACCAAATGAACTGATACGACTCTCCAAAGAAGGCAACGAGGCTATTTACTTTTGGGTGCCGACGATGATACCAGGTGAAGATGGTTATTCACGCAACCGGTATTTTACAAGTTTCAATACACAGGAGGTACAGGATGTTGAGTTATTGGTCAAAACAAAGGGAAATAATTATGACAAGATCCCAAACCAGTATAATGAACCGAGGACTCAACCATTATTCCTGAACATCTCCCATGAACAAGACACCATCAATGCGCTGGGGTATCGCGAAGTGCCAAAGAATAGCGACTTCGAACAGCGGCTCAATGATGGAATGTTTCAGGCACCGATATTTGAGGACAGTATCTGCGAAGGATCTGTCAACGCGCAGATCGCTATTGGAAATAGTGCTGCACTCAGAGGTCTTTCGCAAAACAGTCTGCCCGCATTTTCGATTGTGACAGCGCCCGATTTTTTTCCGCAGGTGGACAATTTTGATTTGATGGTTTATGATGTGGCACCAGGTTTGGCTGTCAATGTCAGCAATTTTTATGAAGGTGGTTTAGCCAGTCTTGCTACAGCGAGGTTATCCCCAAATCCTGAATTACTTTCAACAAAAGAATCCATTGATACCTATACAGCGGTCCTCAGTCATAAATCAAAGACAGCAATGCCTGCAGCGAAGGCTGGAAAATTTTCCGACCCTACGCTACCCAAAGGTTATATCGTTTCAGGATTTTTACCTGATGCTGCTTCTTCGGTGTTTGCACCGGGCTGGGATATTACGTATTCTGCTGACAAGCCCGGAAGTACCGATGTGTATTTGAGTACAGAAGGTTTAGGTTCGCCGTTTGTAGAAGATATGAAACTATGTGCGGCTGCAAATGGTATGTGGCCTGCATCATCACCGGATGCGGCGAGGACATATCAGGGTTCGCTTGATCCGTGGAGCAGAAACCCGACCGCTATTCCATTGCTGGATGATGAGATCGGTTTTCATAAAAATTCACCCGCCGGTCAATCGATGAAGAAAGAATCCTTCGGTTGGGATGGTGTCCAGGGTCCGTTTCTGGAAAACATGGATGGAAAGTGGAAAATCAATTTTGCTGACATCGGCCGTTCTGATGTCGTACAAAATGCGCTGGATGGTAAAGTAGACATGTCTAAACTTCGTGAGCTCACCAGTGGAGAATTGATTTCCCGCATGGCTTGCCTGAAGCAATGCATTGATCACCTTCCGAAAGTCAATTTCAAGGGATATACCCGTGCGGATAAAATGGTGGCCTTTACCAGGTGGTGGCTGATCAGTGCAGAAGCCGTAGACTTTGGAAAGGAAGATGCCAAAGGCTGGGGCATTCCAACCAACCTTGTCGGAACAGATACAAAGTGGGTCACCGACAAAGCAAATGCAAGGGTGTCAGGCAAAGGTTATCTGTATGTCATCGTCGATGTCAATGGAAAGAAAGTCACCTGGGATGGTTTCGGCAGAAGAAGGGTTGATTGCACAGCTTTGTATGTCTGCCAGGTCGTTGACCATCCTGCTGGCAAACCAAAACTTGCAATGGCCACTATCAAATCCGGCAAAGCCAAATGGGTCATTTCCTAACGCAAATCAATTGAATAGCCCCGAACTTCCGTCAACTTTTAATAATCGATTTATAACGTCGGATGCCGTTGCAGGAGTTTGCTCCTGCGACCAAAGGGATACCAAGTGAATTTACTCTAAAGAATCTACTTTGCAATTCTCATGGTTGCAGGAGCAAACTCCTGCAACGGCAATGGGCTATAAGAATAACCGGATGAATAACCAAAATGCAAATGCATGTGATGTCATCGTGATAGGCTCCGGACCTGCAGGAACAGCGGCGGCTGCCATATGCAAGCGTGCAGGGCTAAACATTTTGATCGTCACTCAAGCTCCGGAGCAGGATGCAGATGCGCCAATAACAGCGGCACCTCTCGAAAGTATCCACCCCGGCGTCTCTTCGCTTTTGGAAAAAATAGATGCTCAGGGAATTGAACATCTCGCCGCACGCGCAACCTACAGCGGTATTAGTGCAAGTGGCATCTATACCCCGCTTGGTAGTGACGAACATGGCCACTGGCAAGGCTTGCATATCGATCGTCAGGTATTCAATGGGCAGTTACTTCGAAAGATCATGGATCATGATATGCCTATACTGTTCAATGAAACTGTTGAGGAATTTATACTGGATCAGAAAAGAATAGTTGGAATCAGAACCAAATCAGGAGACTTGTATGCCACCTATATCATTGATGCGAGTGGCAAGAAAGCCATCGCCGGAAAAAAATTAAACTTCAATCGAAAATTTTTCTCTCCCCCCTTGTTATGTTGGACAGGTATATCAGGAGGAATAACGTCTTATCCATTCGATCCATATATCGCCCATTTTATACCAGGAGATGATGAGTGGACCTGGTTAGCACCTCAACCTCCTGATCAATGTGCATGGACGAGACTGAGTATGAAAGGCGATAAATCTTTGTCACCACCTGACCTTTTAAAAGACTATCCGGTCATCGGGGAAGTGCATGCAGACAATATGCGATGGCGCTTGTTTCAACCTGTCTGCAGTGAAGGAATTGTCCTATGCGGGGATGCTGCAGGCATACTCGACCCGGCTGCCGGACAAGGTATCTTCAATGCGCTTTGGTCGGCCATGATGGCAGCAAATACAGTTATCTCATGCATAGAGCACCCAACATACGAGGCTTTTCATTTAGCACGTTATAACAGTTGGTTTGAAGAGCATTTTGAAACGAAGATGAGCCAACTCAGGGAATACTATGTAAAACATGGACTGAGTGGTCTTACTGTTGAAATTTAAATACACATCTTCAGCATGCCTGTATCTTAAGTCAAAAAAATGTGGTAAATTTTGAAACAATGCTTCGTTTATTGTTCACTATTATTCTTCCATTCTGCATTTTGATAGTACCCATCGTGCTACTTTATGCCTATCATAAAACAACAAAAGCTAAAAACAAGAAAGATTTTATTGTCGTGACAATCTGTTGCATACTGATCGGATTGATGACGCCAATATTATCTATGATGATTTCGATTTATGGCTTTAAGATGCTGGATGGCACACCTGATCCTTATTGTTTGACAGGAGTAGGTTCATTTCTTATTTTTGGATATCTGATTACATTTTTTGGGATTCCAATCACTTGTATAATTCTGTTTCCAGGGAAGACAACCCAAGGTTGAAAGTTGGCTTGCTAAGCGATTAACTGCAATCATTATCAGGATACCGGCCATTTACTTTTGCTCAACGAATCAAAATGATGCGACTACCACCGACATCTTTCGACACCAGATGGACAACATATATTCCGGCTGGAAATAGCCTGGTGTCTATTCTTGTTTTATCCCCCACTAAAAATCCAGATTGAAGTTCCTTTCCCGTGAGATCGCAAATAGTATAGATAAACTGATCTTGTGATGAAGTGATAATAAACAATTCGATACCGGCAGGATTGGGATAAAGTAGCAGGGGTAGTTCAAATGGTGGTATTGCAAAGACCTCCGTAGGTATACTATCGCAGCTTCTGTTCACAATCATAGCAGCGTCAAGGGCTTCCATATTGCCACCGATGTCCTCTCCATCAGTCGCCGCACCGGCGAAAGGACTATTTTCAGCTAATGCATAACCATGATAATCGAGAACACCTCCCGCATAATCAGAAAAGCCCACTGCATTTATATCCACTGGAAAATGATTCTGGCTGATGGTATTAAAGTTTGTATACCTGGATGCATTACCACCAATGAGTACATTTTTATGAAAGCGTAGATTGGCATCCGTGATGTCTGGAAAATAATTGGCTATCGTATTATTGCCTTGAGACTGTCCGGGACCATAGATTCCCTGGTATCCACCTGCTGAAATATAACTGTGTGAAAGATTGTTGGTATACACGAAACCTTGCGACACCTGATACGCCCAGGTGATAGGACCTGTTTGAAAAATAGAATTATGATCGACAATCACATCAATGGGTTCACCGATCTTGAGGAAGGTGCCGTCATTAGGTCCACCTACATTCAGATCCCCATAAGCGGGTCCGTTGATGTCGTCAAAGAGGTTATTTGAAATCATAATGCGCGAAGATCTGATACTTTGATTGCCATCCGAACCTGAAAGGGTAATCCCGGCACCAACATGTCGTATGATATTATTGCTGATCACCACATCACTGACATCAGCTTGAGGCGAACCGCCGCCTTCAGTTCTCACGGTCAGCAGAATGGCATATCCGCTCTGCCCAACTGGAAGATCTGCCCAGCAGTTTTCTAAAATATTACCATCCAGCCACACACGTCTACCTGTCTTTAGTTCAAACAGGTTCTTAATAGTCCAGTGCTTACCTGCATATGCCGGATGATCCACTCTCCATGACCACGGCTTATAAAAATAATTATGCCGGATCTCTATGTCTGATGGTACAAGACCTGCTATGGCTGCTGCTCCACCACCAAAGAGTATGTTCTCTCCGGACGCTTCGAGATAATTGTTGAGAATCTTAAATGGACCTGGGCCATTGATACCGGATATCGCCTGGGCATCAAATCCGATGCTGTGAAAATCGCTGATATAGGAGTCGATGATAGCCGCGTTGGCACAATCAAGACGGACCCCATACTTCATCACCACAGCTTCGGTGTGGCCGTGAATAAAACAACGGTCCACTATTAAATGATGTGGTACAAGATCGATGGAATTTTGAGCTGAGGAAGCATCGCCAAGATTGACTAGCCCATAACTGCTGAGTACGGATAGATCTGCCGTTATTTCAAGACCAACGAGCCTGTAATGATGCGCATTGGCTTGTGTCCGGAAACATGGTATACCTGATAAATTATTGGTGACGATCTTAGGCATTGCACTGGATTGCACAGGATAATCTATATCTCCTGTGGGCTGCTCCGGAGCTATACGAATTTCATCTCCGGACAGTATATCCAATTCAGAAGAGGTAATAATAATCCATTCTTCATCCGCCCCCTTGTCGGGCAATGTAAATCCGCCATAAAAAACGACTCCGGCATCCAGCACTAACACTGAGCCAGGTGTTGAGGCATTAATCGCTTCCTGTAGATCAGTGAAGTCACGTCCAAATGGGCCTACTGTAATCCTGAAATAACCTGTTGTATCCGGAAAGCAGATAATGACATCCTGCGTATTCGGATAAGCTGGAAGTTGTTGTCCGGTCAGTGTAAATGAAATACTGCAGAACCATAAAAGCAAAACTACCGGGATACAACTTTTCTTCATAACCAAACAAAAGTAATCGTTTGCCCCCAGTCAAACTTTTCTCTCTGCCAAACACCGCAATACCCTCTTGAATGCCCCATGCACCCAATCGTCGGGGGCGCGCTGTCCGCTACCAGCTGTTTGCTATCTGTTTGCTATCTGTTTGCTCGAGCTTCCAGCTGCCAGCTGCCAGAGTATTTTCATTTTCCTCGCTCTCATTCACAACTAGTTGCTAACTGCTTTCACTGATTACTTCTACTGATTACTGAATACTCTTTTTAGCTATCAGCTACCAGGCTCAACGGGATACATATGTATTAAACCATATTAAAATCTGTGACCTGACAGTCCCTATGCTCTCCCGCCACAAATGCCGCGCATTTGGCGGGATCTTCGCTGCGCTTCGATATGCCCCTCTGCTCTATGCTTACTTTTACGGCTATCGCCCTTGGTTAGTCCCTGGGCTATCGCCCGGGGTTGACAGATTAAGGCCCTTCAGGCCTAATTCTCATAATTTATACCTGGAATTCCACAACATGACGCAACTGCAAACTGCTAACTGCTAACTGCTAATTTTTTTAATCCACCTCTTCAACCCCCCCATTTGCCACCCTATAGACTCTGCCCGGAAACCGTTCGATGATCTGGGCATTGTGGGTAGCCATGAGGATGGCGGTCTGATATTCGACGGCTAGTTTACGCATGAGTTGGAGAATGGACTCGGCTGTTTCCGGATCCAGGTGGCCGGTAGGCTCATCGGCAAGAATAATCTGTGGCTTATTGAGTACGGCCCGGCCGATGACAGCTCTTTGTTGCTCACCGCCGGACAACTGGTGGACTGGCCTATTGATCTGATCGGTCAGTTGGATATCTGAACAAACCTCTGATATAATCCTGTCCTGCTCTGCCCTATCTTCAGTACCTGTGGCATCCAACACAAACCTCAGGTTTTCATCGACGGTCCATTGAGGGAATAATTGAAAATCCTGGAAAACCATACCCACTCTCCTTCTGAGAACAGGAATTGTGGATGGCTGGAGCTTTGTAAGGGATATACCACCCACCTGACCATCACCCTCTCTCAGCGGAAGATCACCCCAAAGCGTACGCATCAAGGAGCTTTTACCGCTTCCGGTCTTCCCAATCAGGTAAACAAATTCAGCCTGGCTGACCGATAGATTGACCTCCCGGAGGACTTTAACCCCTTCCTGGTAAATTCCAGCGTTTTTTAAACTTACGACTTCCTTCATGGTTATATTCCGGTGATTGTTTATTCACAAATCCTTAGGCTTGAGATGCCTGAGAGTGGCTATTTTGCCGTAAATTTGCACAAAGATTCAGTATCAACGTGGATAACTCTCAAATCATTAAGCCAAGGCGTTTTAAAATCATGCCTGTATTGATCCTTGCGCTCATGGCAGCAGGGGTCATCATGCTCATCTCGGCTTCAAAGGATATGAGCACATACAGCACGTTTTCGCAGGTCAAACGTTCAGGTGATACGGCCAAAGTTGTCGGGGTACTGGCCAAAGACAAACCCATGTATTACAATGCTGAAGAAAACCCAAATCTCTTCAGATTTTATATGACTGATCAGCAAGGAGAAGTTCATGAAGTAACTCTACAGGCCCCAAAACCTCAGGATTTTGAACTCAGCGAGCAGGTCGTAGCTACCGGATCATTTGTCGGCGATGAATTTGTCGCTTCCAGCATTCTGATGAAGTGCCCTTCGAAATATAAAAACGAAGAAGTACTCGTCAGAAGCAATATGTAACCATCCATGCAGGACATTCAATATATTGGAGAGCATCTCCTCCCGGGCCGCTTAGGTCACTTTTTTATTTTAACTGCTTTCGTTACTGCCCTGCTGGCCATCGTGGCCTTTCGAAAAAAAGTCGTTCAACCCGATGATACTTCGTGGCTTCGACTAGGTCGCATCGCATGGGGTATCCATAGTTTCTCTATCCTTGCCGTCATAGGGCTCATCTTTTATATCATGGTCAGCCAGCTGTACGAATACCAGTACGCCTGGGACCACGTATCAGATGACCTGCCAATGAAGTATATTTTCTCCGCTTTCTGGGAAGGACAGGAAGGCAGCTTCCTCTTATGGATGTTCTGGCATGTTGTACTTGGAACAGTCGTGGTGCTAACTGCAAAACGATGGGAACCAGGAGTGATGACATGGCTTAGTCTTGTTCAGTTGGTACTCGTCTCCATGATAGCCGGCGTCTATTTTGCAGATGACTTCCGCATGGGCAGCAGCCCTTTCCTTTTACTCAGGGATACGATGCAAGCTCCGATTTTCAACAATCCTAATTATCTCACCCTCATCGAAGGAAATGGGCTCAATCCACTCCTCCAAAATTATTGGATGACTATACATCCGCCTACCCTCTTCCTCGGATTTGCTTCCGTTACCATTCCTTTCTGTTTTGCCATGAGTGGTCTTTGGGAAAAAGATCATACAGCCTGGTTGAAACCAGTGATGCCATGGACATTGTTTTCTGCCGGCATATTAGGCCTGGGCATTCTGATGGGTGGTGCATGGGCATATGAAGCGTTAAGCTTTGGTGGCTACTGGGCCTGGGATCCGGTTGAAAACATGTCTCTCGTACCTTGGATCGTCCTATTGGCAGCCTTGCATGGTAATTTTATAGCACGTCATACAGGACTCTCCATCAGGACAACCTACATTTTTTATATCCTCTCCTTTCTTCTAGTCGTCTACTCTACTTTCCTGACACGCTCCGGCATCCTCGGTGAAGAAAGTGTGCATGCCTTTACGGAAATGGGACTTGAATGGCAGCTCGTTGGTTTTATTTTCCTCTTTCTGTTGAGTGGCATTTATTTTCTGGTGACAAGGAATAGGAGTATACCTGTAGTTCAGAAAGAAGAACAAATCCAAAGTCGCGAATTCTGGATGTTTGTCGGTGCGATGGTGCTGATGTTCTCCGCGATACTGATTACCTTTTCTACAAGTATTCCGGTGTGGAATAAATTGGTTGATGTCTATGGTTCATTGATGGGTAAAGGAGATATGACTCCATACCACAAGGCTATGCCATTGGATCCGATAGATCATCATAATAGATTCCAATTATGGAATGCGGTATTGCTTTCCATGATTTCAGGCGTAGCGCTGTTATTGCGATTCGGGGCTATGGGTTGGGCTGAGTACAAACCACGTTTTTTAAAACATGTCGGGATATCTACAGTGCTTGGATTACTGCTTGCTTATCTCTTTTCCCTCTGGATTGAATTGCCAAGTTGGCAATACATCGTGCTGCTCATCGCCGCCAGTTTCGGCATCGTATCCAATATTGATTACATGATCAATTTTGCGAAAGGTAAACTTACTTCGATGGCCTCTGCCTTTGCCCATGGTGGTTTTGCGCTCATGCTGGTCGGAATCATGGTGAGTGGATTGAACAAACGCACACTCAGCGAAAACCGCTTTGCACAGGACGGGCTCGCAGAAGGATTGGATGTTGGTAACAATGCGTTTCTGATTAAAGACTTACCCATGTTCATGAACAACTACTGGGTAACTTACAAATCAGATACGCTGGAAGGCTTGACTCGTAAATACGAGGTGGAGTTTGTCAAAGTCAATGAAACAGGTGATACAGTGGAACATTTCACCACACATCCAAACATACTTTATGACCGTGAATTGACCAAAGTAGCAACTGCAAATCCAGACACCAAACGCTATCTGGACAGGGATGTATTTACCTTTATTTCCGGCTTACCTCCTGAACAACAGGACAGGGCTAACCTTGAGAAAATTGACAGTAGTCTTGAGTATAAGTTGCACTTTCTTACCCCTGGTGCTACGACAAAGGCTGGAGCTTACAACATCAGACTGGATAGTATCATGCTTGGAACTGAGCACAAGGAATACGATCAGGAAGAAGATGATCTTGTGCTCTCCGGTATTGTGACGGTGACAGATTCAATCGGAACGAGAAGTGAAAAATTATATCCTACACTGATTGTTCGTAAAGGATTATTGTACAGCCTCACTGATCAGGTCAATGATTTTAATCTCCGGGCGCGGCTCAAGGCCTCTGCCCTCGATAGCTTATTCCCACTTGATAATGTGTTGGCCTACGAACTGCTGGTGATCAGATCAGGTGAAACAAAAACATGGAAAGATCTTTCCCTCACATTAGAGGGTGTTGATAAAAACATTGATCACCCCAATTACCGGGGCATTGATGGAGATATAGCCATCCAGGCAGTCGTTTCGGTCAAGGGAAAAGATAACAAGACGCACACTGCACGTCCGTTGTATTTCATCCGCGATGGGAGTCCGTTGAATTTGAAGGCCTATGTGCCCGATATCGGTTTGCACATGAAACTGGAGCGTATAGATCCTGAAAAGGAAGAATTTCATCTCTATCTGGCAAGATTATCAGATAAGCCTTTGCTTCCTTTAGAGATTGCCCAGGAAGCACCGAGAAATGATTAC
>JANNSS010000218.1:0-13094 GCA_031402955.1 Saprospiraceae bacterium | reverse complement strand
CATGATGTTCCTGTTCCTCATTTTGGGGTTGTTTTGCCTTGGGATGAATGGGAGAGACTTGTTGATCGAGTTAGGCAAGCCGGTGTGTCTTTTGTCATAGAACCTTATATACGTTTTGCCGGACAGACGGGTGAGCAAGCCACTGTTTTCTTTATGGATCCTTGCGGCAACGCCCTGGAATTTAAGGCCTTCAAGGATATAGGTCAATTATTTGCAAAGTGATTTTGGGCCAAGTACAGGATAACCTGTTACTTTTGTGGTCAAATATTTAATCAGATTCACCTCAGGTATGCAATCAGGCATTCGTTTTATCCTTCTTTTATTGATCATATCATCATTCGGATGGTCGAAGCTTGTCGCTCAGGTCAATGCCAGCATTGAGGTTATCCACCAGGCATATGATACTGCAGCCATCATCAATGTCAATTGGCAGGCAGTAGACGAAAAGACCTGGCATGACCAGAATGATGGCAGGCTTGAGATCCTGGGACTAAAAGCCAATATCCGCTCAGCAGATCTTAAGAAATCAATTTCAGGCACGACCACCTATACTTTTCGTTTTGAACAACCTTCCATCGTCGAACTTAAAGTGGACATCGGATCAATAGTGGCTGACGAACAATTATACCTGGTGGATATAGAACGAGGTCATGTATTATTTGACTTTAGTGCAGCAACGCAAAATGATTTTCTTACCATCGCGTTTGATCCGGCTACAACATTGTTGGTTTGGAAAAATCTAGAGGGTAATTCCTATGAAAGTGAGTTTACGATTGATAACATCTACTATCAACCTGTCAAGGCAGGAAGGGTTATGGATATTGGATTTGGCACCTCTTTCCCCTGTCACCCAAATGCTGCATGTAAAGAAGACTCTCTCCTGCAATTGATATCGAACAGCACAGTGCGAATGCGGTTAGTGATGGATGAAGGGATAGGTTGGTGTTCCGGATCCTTTATCAATAATACCCGGAATGACAAGACGCCTTATGTACTATCCGCGTACCATTGTCAATACGATTATACTCCAATCTATAACATGTGGAGGTTTGATTTTCAATATCTGTCTACAACATGTACCAATCCACTTGTTGAACCTCAATATTTTTCCATCACCGGATGTGATTTGGTTGCTGGTGGACAGGCCTCTGATTTTTTATTGTTATTGCTGAGTGAAGATGTTCCTTTAAACCAGGAAGTGACTTTTGCCGGTTGGGACCGGGATGATACAGCAAAGCCTGATACAAGCTATCTCGTGCATCATCCGAATGCCGATATCCGGAAAATTTCAACCTCCGTGAATGAGGCAACTATTCATCCAAACCAGATAGGTTGGACGGAAGGGTATACGACTCCAGCACATCATCATTTCAGATTGAAGTTTACAGAAGGAGGACATGAGCCTGGATCCTCAGGAGGTCCATTATTTAATCAGGATGGATACCTCGTCGGACAATTACATGGTGGTACAGCAGGATGTGAGGCAACCAATAATGCTTTTATTGGACGATTTTCAAAATCATGGAGCCTTGGCACAACGCCTCAGGAAAGACTATCTGATTGGCTTGATCCTGACCAGACAGGACTAACAAAGATTACTAGCATTGAAAATAAGGCTTCCGGAGATATCGTAACCATCCACGGCCTGGTTTTAGATCCAACCGGAAGACCTGTTAAGAATGCAATACTCAAAGTCACAGGTTCGCTTACAGAAACCATAACAACCACTGAAGACGGTATATTTCAACTTCTCAATGTCAACCGGAACGGTCAGTACATCATCACGCCGGAAAAGAATGATCATCCTACCAACGGACTCAATGCATTAGACCTTGTGGCCATCCAAAAACATTTGTTGGGTAAAGACACCTTTGATCTCCCTTGGCAATATGTGGCAGCCGATGCGACTAACAACACACTTCTCTCTGTGGGAGATATTGTCGTGCTTCAAAGACTGCTCCTTGGTAAGATTCTAAACTTTCCATCATCACCTTCATGGAGATTTGACCCACCTCAGATCATCATTGATCCTATTCCTTCAGGAGAGCCTGCAGAAATTGAATTCATGTGCATTAAAATCGGGGATTTGAACGGAACAGCTGATCCAAATAAGTAAAAATAGGATAAACTTGAAAAAACGGTATACTTTTGGGAGCATGCCGGCCGTGGAGCAAACAGATATCATAACAGCAGCTGAAGATTATGTTCGGCACATATTTGAGGAGAAGATTCCCTCCAATATCTATATGTATCACAATTGGGTGCACACTGGTCAGGTCAGGGATGAAGCTATCCTACTCGCAAGACAGGCCGGAATCAAAAGTGAGGAACTGGAATTGTTAAACCTTGCCTCGTTGTTTCACGATGTGGGATTTTCTGTTGCCTATACAGGTCATGAAGACCATGGTATCCAGATCGCCAAAGATTATCTTGAGTCCATCGAGTATCCCAAAGAGAAAATTCAGATTATCGAAAGGTTGATCAATGCCACCCGGGTAGATGTGAAACCAAAAACCCAATTGGAAGCATTGCTGAAAGATGCCGATACCAGTTCACTTGGAAGACCTCATTTTCAGATTTACACGAACAGCTTGCGGAAAGAGCTAAATGGATTGCAAAATGCAGTCCTTACAAAACGCGACTGGGCATTAGCCAACCTACGTTTCCTTGATGAGCATGCGTATTTTTCAGATGTGGCAAAAGAGCGTTACGGCCAGACAAAAATTGAAAACAAAAGATTACTTGGTGAAGAGTTGGTGCTGATTGATGCAAAAATTGAACTGAAACGAGTAGGCGCCATCGATGAGCCCAATACAATAGGAACCAGTAAATCTGCGCAAACGATGTTTAAGACCGCTTTGCGCAACCACATTGATCTGAGTGCTATTGCTGATAATAAGGCAAACATCATGTTATCTGTCAATGCCCTGATCATCACCTTTGCTCTCCCATTGCTAGGCAAGGAAATAGCGGCCAACAGGGTGTTGTTGATCCCAACTATCCTATTGTTGACCGTATGCGTTGTTTCTATGATTTTTGCAACGATGGCTACGAGGCCTATTCCGATGAAAGGATATAGTTCGATGGAAAGTATTCTGGCTAAGAAGTCTAATCTCTTCTTCTTTGGCAATTACTATCGCATGAGTTTTGAAGAATATGAACAAGGAATGAATGCGACTGTAGCCGATGACACCATTCTCGATACAACGATTATGCGCGACCTTTTCTTCCTGGGCAGAACTCTTGGCTTTAAGTATGCGCACCTGCGCAAGTGTTATACCATCTTTATGTATGGGATCATTGTGACCGTGATTGCTTTCGTCGCTGTTTTCATTTTCTTCTAAACTTTTTAAAGCGCGGAAAGCTTTACCCTATACATCCTTTTTGCGCCCGGTTCTACTCTCGCACGCTCATCAAGCCGTTGTCCAACAACCCAAAGGATATGCTCCTGATTAACGAGAAGTAATTGTCTTTCCTTTTCATACATTTCCAGTTTGAGATCCACCAACAGATCTTGTATTTTTTTCGATCTGCCTTTCATACCGAACGGTTGAAAGTGATCTCCGGGATGAATACTCCGGATATGCAATGGCCATCTGACCACTTCACTATTCAAATAGGCAGTCCAGGGATCCTTGTCCTGTAAGAACCCCTCAGCCGGAATTTCGTCAATTGTCAGTATATAATTGCCAATAGAATGTTGGCCAGGCTTGTGGATAAAGAAATCTGCAGCAGGTTGTGTCTCTGCAAAATAATATCCATCTCTCGTCCTTGACAACGTTGTAAGCTGATAGCGAAGAATCTGTCCTGTTGCCTGATCAGGGGCATTGAGAAAATCTGATGCCAGCATCCAGGGAATACCTTTCTCCTCCAACCAACGAAGTAAAAATGCTTTTCGAATGTGATGTCCATCAATCAGAAATCCGTCCTGCCAGGATTTGATGTTTGCACCGATCCATTCTGCATACGAAGTTTCCCAATCATCCCATTCCACATTAATGCGATGCAGGGTATGTTGCATAGTGGAATGAAATCCTGGATAGAATTCTTCGAGGAGGGGTATCAAATGATGACGTAAGCGATTACGCTGATAATGGTCAGAAAGGTTTGAAGCATCCGTTCTGAATGGAATATCGAATGAGGCTGCATAGGAATCGATAGATGATCTGGTACAATCCAGCAATGGCCGGATGTAAAAGTCTCTTGTTTGGGGTATACCTCTGAGCCCTTTTAATCCGGTTCCTCGAAAAAGATTGAGAAAAACTGTTTCAATGGTATCATCAAGATGGTGCCCGGTGGCTACATATTCAAAATTCATGGTTTGCACCAGGTATTCCCACCAATCATATCGCAGGATTCTGGCAGCAGATTGGGTATTGAGTTTGTTAGCATCAGCATAAGCTTTTGTATCCCTGGAGAGCTCGAGATAGGGTATACCCTTGTCCACGCACCATTTACTCACGAAAAGAGCGTCATTGACAGATTCTGCACCTCTAAGATTGAAATTAACATGCGCGGCAGTGACGTTGTAACCGTTTTGATGCAATATATGGAGTAACACCATGCTATCAACGCCTCCGCTGACCCCAACCAGAACCTTTGATACAGGGGTAATACCGCAACTCGCAAGGATTTTTCTAACAGAAGCAGAAACGATTTGAGTAAGCTCGCCGGACATAATTAACATGTGGTTCAAACAAGAATTTATTCCTGCCTGTGAGAGTTTGAAAGAGGTTGCATAAATTTGCGGTCTAAAAATAAAGGTAATGAGATCATTTTATATCCACTTTTCAATTGTCTTACTGTTTAGCACAATTGGATGCAAGCAGGAAGCGACCACCCTCCAGGAAGGTGCCAGCCAAAGTGCCCCAGGTCAAGATACAGAAGGTGCTGCACCAGCGTCTTCAAAACTTTCTGATGGTTCTGCTGCCGCTTCCGGAGGCCATGACTATACCTTTCTGACGGATAAGCTGTTCCATTATAAAGCTGCTTTTGGCGGAGGCAAAGGTGGCGAACAACCCTATAAAGATGAGTGGATCGACCTTGATGCGAATGGAACCTTTAAAGCCGGAAAGCTCAAGGAACAAACCCATACAGGCAAATGGACCTATAGCCATGAGACCAAAGTTCTGTTTTTGAAACCTGACGTTACCAACTTTCCAATGAGTGAATGGAAAGTGATGTACAACAATCAGATGATGGTTTGGGTGGGAACACAGACCTATGGCAATAATGCCACCCAAATACAACTGGCCAGGAGCGAGGTGATGCCTTAGTCAAGAGGATCATGTATTTAATGCATTCTATCTCCTCTCAGGGCCAGGAGGGTCATGATTTCAGCTTCATACTCCAGGTATTCCTGCCATCTCTTTTTTACACTGACAATATCAGCATACCTGTTGGCTAGTTCAATAAATAGTCGGTAGTGCCCTGCTTCAGAGACCATAAATCCATGGTAAAAATCCCTCAAGGCAGCATCGGAAATATGAAGCGATAACAATCTGAACCTTTCGCAGCTTCTAGCTTCGATGAGCGCAAAGGAAAGAAGCCGCTCCATCAGCCGATCATCCCTGGAAGAACCTTTCCGTTCAAAATTCTTCAGGGCATTTACATAATCATCCTTCCGTTGACGTCCCAGGTGAAGTCCTCTTTTCTTGAGTTCCTGTAACACAAGCCTGAAATGGCCCCATTCTTCGGTGACGAGGGGGGCCAGCGCAGTTACCATATCTTCTTTTTCCGGGAAAGCCTGGATCAATGAAATACATGAAGTAGCTGCCTTTTGTTCGCAGTAAGCATGATCGGTGAGAATTTCTTCCAACGACTTTTCAGCGAGATTGACCCACCTCGGATCAGTAGGTAATTTTAATCCTAGCATGGCATTTTATCATTCACTCTTTGATGAAAACAGGAAAGCATCATTTGGACATCACGCAATTGAGCTGGTTGATCAGGAAATCGACATGATATACATCGTAATCTTCAAATCCTGTGCTCCACATGACACGCATCTTGTCAAGCTCAACGGTGCTTAGTTTATTAATCTCCTGCTTACCCATTGCATATTGTCCAGAGAAAATAGTATACCCGGTGTATGGATCTATATGACCCATATTCGTTTTCAGGTTGAACAAGGAAATATATTCATCGTTCATGAGTTTGAATCTGAGCATGCTCCCTTCTTCCAGCGAGCCAAAATTATTTTGTGAATGTGAACTGGCGATCTGAAATTCAATCGTCAGTTGTACATATGCACCTGATATTGAAACGCGACCAAGACAAGTAATTAAATCCTTACCCCTGAAATATGGTTTTAAGTCAGGATCGGTATGTGTAAACAAGATAGCGGGTTTCAATGCTTTGAGCATCAAGCCATTGGCCGGATCGATCTTGTTCGTTTCATAAATGCATTCGAAAGGTTGAGATTGGTACTTTGCTGATTTAGATTGAGTTGGCCGCTTATCAATCATCTCCGGGTCATATGACATTAATGGTTCCGGCGATGTAACTTCTTTTTTGTTTTCTACTTCAGATTTAGATTTTGTTTGTGTTGTTGGCTTAGTCTGTTGTACTGGTTTATTCTCTTTTGTTGGGTTATTCTGTGTTGTAGGTTTCGTCTCCGTTGTAGGTTTAGTTGGAGTTGGCTTAGAAGGCGGAGTTTTAGATTTCGTTTCCTTTGCTGGTTCTGTTTGAGTTGGCTTAGTAGCCGGAGTTGAAGGTTTTATTGGGGTAGTTGCAACAACAGGTGGTGGCTCAGAGATCGGGGGTGGAACTACAGGTTTTTCAACCGGAGGTCTACCGGGATTATATTTAGCCAGATAGGCATTGTAGGCTGAACGCATTCCGTCTACCTTTTTTTCTGTCAGGCTACCTGGTTTGCCATTGATCTTCCTTGATTTTTCGACCAGCTTTTTTATTTCTTTTTGCTGGAGATTAGCTATTTTAAGATCGTTGACACTTTTATCATAGGCAGTTTGTAAGTCAGCGAGTAAGGACAGATCCATTTGATCCTTTTTTATTTCAGCACTGCGGAGCTGCGTTCCGGCTTTGAACTGTGCATTGGTAGCATCCCTGAACAGGTTTTGTACTGTCTTTTCTTCCTCGCGGATTATAGCGTAAAATTCTTTCCACTGCTTCAGCAGTTCTGCAGAAACAGTAATTTCAAATCGTTCTGACACCGAACTTGCACCCATATTAACGGGCATGCTTTCACCACTTGCATAAGAGTTAACCCCCTGAGAAGCAGACAGCAACATCAAGGTCCATAAAGAAAAGAAAAAGGTTGGTGTACTACTTTGTCTGGTGAATGCCATTCAGTTTATCATGGTAAGTTTGAGTAAAAATAAGCCTTTGTTGATATGGTGGTTAGTGATTGGCTGTGACGGGATGAATTCTTTGTCTTTGCGTACCAGCCTTTTGTCGGAGGGAGGTCACTTTTTTCTTTTGAATGTGTACCTTGCAGGCAGGTTATTAGCTGGTATTCCAAAGGCTAAAAACCTTATAACCTATTCATAAACAGTCGATTTACATGGAAGCAGTACAACAATATATCCAGGCTAACCGCCAGCGATTTTTGGATGAATTACTGGATTTTCTAAGGATTCCCTCCATCAGTGCTGATACAAAGTATAAGGATGATGTGCTTAGGGCAGCTAACTGGCTCAGCGAAGAACTCAAACGAGTCGGTATGGATGGCGTAGAGATCATCCCTACCAAAGGTCATCCGATCGTCTATGGAGAAAAGAAAGTTTCAGAGACATTACCTACGATCCTGATTTATGGCCATTATGACGTGCAGCCCCCTGATCCGCTCAATTTGTGGACGTCACCTCCATTTGAACCGGTCATCAAGGATGATAAAATATATGCCCGGGGCTCATGTGATGATAAAGGGCAGCTTTATATGCATGTAAAGGCGATCGAAGCGATGCTTAGTGCCGGTCAACTTGCATGTAATGTTAAAGTGATGTTTGAGGGCGAGGAGGAAGTTGGATCAGTCAATCTGGGTCATTTCCTGGAGTCACATAAGGAGAGGCTTGGAGCTGATGTCATTCTCGTCTCTGATACGAGTATCATCGCCAATGATGTCCCATCAATCACGACCGGACTGAGAGGTCTGAGTTATGTTGAAGTGGAAGTGACCGGACCTAATAAGGATCTGCATTCAGGTGTGTTTGGTGGCGCTGTCGCTAATCCCGCTAATGTGCTATGTAGTATGATTGCATCGTTGCATGATGCTGACCGCCACATCACTATTCCCGGATTCTATGATGATGTTGAGATCGTATCGGAAGAAGAACGGAAGCAGATGAATATGGCGCCGTTTAGTGAAGCGGAGTATAAGAAAGAATTAAATGTGAATGCCTTGATGGGTGAGAAAGGCTATACAACACTAGAGCGAACATCCATCCGTCCTACGATGGAAGTGAATGGAATCTGGGGAGGATATATCGGTGAAGGCGCAAAGACCGTTTTACCTTCAAAAGCATCTGCCAAAATCAGTATGCGTTTAGTGCCAAACCAGGATCCGGATAAGGTCACGGAGATGTTTACACAGCATTTGACAAGTATCGCACCTCCATCTGTAACTGTAAAAGTCACACCGCACCATGGAGGTCATCCTGCTGTGACTCCAACAGACACGATTGAATACCAGGCTGCATCAAAAGCCATGCTGAAGAGTTTTGGCAAAGCACCTTTGCCTCAAAGATCAGGTGGCAGCATTCCGATTGTAGCCTTATTCGAATCCATCCTTGGTATTAAGACAGTCCTGTTAGGTTTCGGACTGGATACTGATGATATTCACTCACCTAATGAACACTATGGCTTATTCAATTTCTACAAAGGAATTGAGACGATACCTTATTATTTTATGTATTACGCTGAAATGAAAAAATCATGAAACATTTAACTATTTTATTACTCCTATTATCATTTATGGACAACACAGTGAAAGCACAACAGTTTAAGTCAGTCGATGACAGCCTTGCGTATAGTCTGGGTGTTCTGATCGGCGGCAATCTCCGTTCGGAAGGATTCGGTGATCTCAACACAGATATGATTTATGCCGGCCTTAAATCTGCTATAAAAGGTGAGCCAACCCTTTATACTGCCGAGCAATGCAATATCATCGTACGCGAAGGGTCAGCGCGCATAAAAGGCAAGACTCTTGAGTCCAACAAAACCGCCGGTGAAAATTTCCTCAAGGCTAACAAGAGTAAGCCTGGTGTAATCTCCCTGGATAACGGGTTGCAGTATGAGGTGCTCAAGATGGGGGATGGTCGCAAACCAAAAGCTACGGAGACTGTCAATGTACATTATCATGGCACCTTGATTGATGGCAGTACGTTTGATAGTTCTGTTGACCGGGGAGAACCAATTTCCTTTCCGCTCAACCAGGTGATTAAAGGATGGACCGAAATACTGCAATTGATGCCAATCGGATCAAAATGGAGAGTCTATATTCCGTATGATCTGGCTTATGGAGACAGGGCAGCAGGACCGACGATCAAGCCATACTCCACGTTGATCTTCGAGATTGAGTTGTTAGGTATAGAGTAATCCAATAAATCGAATTGTAATGTTGGAGATTGACATTCTGGCTGTAGTCCCTGGACTCCTGGAAGGTGCATTCTCTCATTCGATATTGCAGCGAGCTGCTGATAAAAATTTACTGAAGGTCCGGGTCATTGATCTCCGGACCTTTGGTGTAGGTAGTTATCATCAGATCGATGACAATGCTTTTGGCGGAGGCGCAGGAATGGTCTTAATGGCTCAGCCCTTGGCAGATGCCATACGGAAACTTCAGGCTGAAGGGGTATATGATGAGATCATTTATCTGACACCTGATGGAAAGACACTCCATCAAGCGCTGGCAAATAGATTATCGCTCCGTTCAAGATTGTTATTGATCTGCGGACATTATAAAGGGATTGATGAGCGTATCCGGAAGAAGTTTGTGACGATGGAAATTTCCATTGGAGATTATGTGCTGAGTGGTGGTGAGCTTGCTGCAGCTGTTTTAGTGGATGCCATAGGCCGGCTAATACCAGGGGTTCTCAACGACGGTACATCTGCATTGACGGATTCTTTCCAGGATGATTTGCTTGCTCCTCCTGTATATACCAGGCCGGCGGATTGGGAGGACATGAAGGTGCCTGATATCCTGCTGAGTGGGCATGAAGCAAAGATAGAGGAGTGGCGATACCAACAGTCCCTGGAGCGGACCATGACCAGAAGACCCGACCTGCTGAAGGAGGGCGAAGGGTTTTAATTCAATTCCTGTTTTTAGATTATTTAATACTTAAATTCTATCCAGATGGTGCAGTATTATTACACAGATGGTAAAGAGCGTTTCGGCCCTTTTACGGTGGATCAATTAAAAGAACGTAACATCAGTGAATCAACCCTGGTCTGGAAGGATGGTCTTCCTGACTGGGTCCCAGCGCGCAACCTCAGCGATCTTGAAGCTTTGTTTGTCAATACGCCACCGATTCCGTCGCCCGTGAGCATGCCATATACTAATCCGGCCATGCTGGTGCCTCCGAAGACATGGCTTATAGAGTCTGTTCTGGTGACCTTATTTTGTTGTCTACCTTTTGGGATTGTCGGCATCGTCAATGCGACTAAAGTTGAAACACTCTGGTACAGCGGACAGCATGAAGCAGCTCTTAAAGCGAGCCAGGATGCAGCCAAATGGGTAAAGATCGCAGCAATCACAGGTTTTGCTATTGCCTTCTTCTATATACTTATTTTGGTTTTCGGAGTGTTTGCAGGCATTGGTTCATCTGGTATAGAAATTTAATTGAACCGTTTTAACATTTTTCTGGGCATAGGTGGGGTAATAGCCATTTTGATTTATGGGCTTTTGGACCCACAAGTATTTCCATTTCCGAAATGCCCTTTCCGTTCCATTACCGGATGGATGTGCCCAGGGTGTGGATCACAAAGAGCCATTCATCAGTTTCTGCACGGTCAGTTGGGTGCAGCATTCCAACTCAATGCAATGTTTATTCCTGCGACATTCTATGCAATTGCAGGATATAGTCTGGCCATTTTCTCAGGAGCTAACTGGCCTGCCATCCGAAAGCGATGGTATGGTAAAGAAGCTGCCTGGGTTGCGCTTATCCTCATATTTGGATTCTGGATAGGGAGAAATTTATGACAGGGCTGAGTGACCTTTGATGAAATTACGGTTGCAAGGACATTCCACCAGGCTTTAGCTGATCAGAGTTGATTATTTTTGCAGGATGAAATCATATGAGACCTTGTTGATGGACATTTCTGATAATGTTCTCGTCCTTCGCCTGAACAGGCCAGAAGCCATGAATGCACTCAATGCATTAATGTTTGATGAATTGAATTTATTTTTCGCTAAAGATTTCAAACAATACAAAACAGGCTGTATCATCATCACCGGTTCGGGCGAGAAGGCTTTTGCAGCAGGCGCGGACATCAAAGAACTGCATGGACTGAACAGTATAGACGCTGAACGCCTTAGTTTAAAAGGTCAACAAATATTCCGGTTGATTGAAGATTTCCATCTACCTGTCATTGCAGCTGTCAATGGTTTCGCGTTAGGTGGTGGATGTGAGCTGGCGATGGCATGTCATTTCAGAGTGGCTTCCACAAAGGCGCGCTTTGGACAACCTGAAGTTAATCTCGGGATCGTTCCGGGATATGGTGGTACACAAAGACTTGTGCAGTTGATAGGCAAAGGAAAAGCGATGGAGTTGCTTATGACCGGTGATATGGTTGGAGCTGATGATGCTTTACGCCTTGGTTTGACCAATTATGTAGTGGAGCCAGACCAACTCCTTGACAAGGCTAACGAACTGGCTGCAAAGATCATTACTAAAGGCCCTTTAGCGCTTAAAGGTGTGATCCGGTGTGTCAACAGTCAGTTTCTTCCGGGCGTAGATGGTTATGCGATGGAAGCAAGGACGTTTGGAGAAATCGCGGATAGCGCAGATTTTCTGGAGGGCACAGGTGCTTTCATCGAGAAACGTAAGCCTGAATTTAGAGGCAACTGATGTACGAATTTCACAAAGACAAGGACAGGTACTTTGAAATGCAGTACCGTGTTACCAAAGAGCACATACTGCCTATGCTGCAGCATCATGCACCCGGGAAGAAATGGAATCGTGTTTTAGAAATTGGTTGTGCTGAAGCAGGGGTGCTAAAATGCTTTCTTGAAGAAGGTGCTTTCTGCACAGGTATTGAATTGTCAACCTCCAGAATTGAACAAGCTAAGAAATATCATGAAGCTGCGCTGGCGGAAGGCCGGATTGAATTTGTAAACCGAAATATTTTCGATATTGATCCGGAACATGATCTTGGAGGAAAGTATGACCTGGTGATCCTGAAGGATGTCATTGAACACATTCCAGGTCAGTTAGAATTTATTTCGCAATTAACCATGTTCCTGAAAGAGGATGGCTATCTCTTCTTTGCTTTCCCACCCTGGCAAATGCCCTATGGAGGACATCAGCAAGTCTGCAAGAGCAAGCTATTAAGTAAACTTCCTTACTTCCATTTGTTACCATCATTCCTGTATAAAGGCATCTTAAAGATGGCAGGCGAGGAGCCACTGACTGTAGATGATCTCCTTGACGTAAAATCAACCGGTATCAGCATAGAGCGTTTTGAGAAATGCCTTCGCGCAAACAGGTTAAAGACCGTAGCCAAACAGCATTACCTTTTCAATCCAATCTATCAATACAAATTTGGCGTAAAACCCAGGCTTCAAAATTCACTGGTACGGAACATTCCGTGGGTAAGAAATTTCTTTACCACTGGGGTTTATTATTTGGTAGTGCCAAAGTAGATACATTGCCTTTTCCTAAGCCTCATCCTAAGCCTCCACCTTTTTTAGCAGGGTTAAAACCCCGCTTTACAAAATCGGTCGTGCCTATGGTACTTGGATCGATGATTTATAATCATCGATCTTTTTATAATTATCAGCCTTCGGTTTTTTTGCGTGGGGTTAAAACCCCACGTTACAAAATCGGTCGTGCCTACGGCACTTGTATCGATGATTTGTAATCATCGATCTTTCTGGTAGAGAATGCTTTCAGCCTATTTTCCTTAGCCTCAGC
>JANNSS010000217.1:0-8589 GCA_031402955.1 Saprospiraceae bacterium | reverse complement strand
TTTGAAGAATTCGGAAATTCCATCATATTGATACTAAAGACAGCCAATGCAGCTTCCAGTTTATTTTCACCCAGATAGGCGTATCCCAATGTATTGATCGCATCCTCATCCAGATAATAAGTATCCGCACTTTCCGCTTTCCATTTTTTATATTTTTCCATCAGCCCTTCCGGTCCATAGGTATCAATCATCTGCTTGAGGGCATAACTATAATCCGGCTTCACTTCTTCCAGAGGTGATTGCGGATCCAGTAAATGCATGCCGATATCATCTGCGCCTGATGAACCTGAATTGGTAAGCACCACTACCCCTCTATCGGTTTCTTTCACAAATCCGGCAAACGTAAGGTATCCGCCTGTGCCCCCGTTATGCGCAAAGACATCTCCCAGGCTTCCTTTTGATATAAACCAACCGAGTCCTACCTGGGCACCTGCTTTGTCATGTCTTGGTGTGTGTGCTAGTTCCATTGCTCTTGACAACTGACTTTTGGTCAATCCCAGATTGGCAGAGAGATATAACAGCATATCATGAGCAGAACTGCGGATACCACCAGCACCCTGCATACTATTAAGGTCCCAGTTATGGACCGGCATCCCCATAGAATGTCCGACGGCAAGATTGTCTTTCATTTTAGCACTCAGCGTGATTCCGGTCTCCTTCATTTTTAAAGGAGAAGTAATGACACTGGTGAGTGCTTCTTCATACGAAGTGCCCGCAGCCAGTGCCTGGATCTGACCAAGCAACCCTACCGCGAAGTTGGAATATTCAAATTCAGATCCGACTTCGCGCGGCAACACATACGATGACAAGAATGCATACATCAATTCAGGTGTATAATCTGAAGCAGGGTCCTTTGGATCACTTTCCGGCATATTCGATGGCATGCGTGGCAGCCCGGATGTATGATCAGATAGATTGCCAAGCGTGATCTGGGGGCCTCCACCCTTATACATAGGCACTTTCACTGCAGCAGGCAGATATTTTGAAACCGGGTCATCGGCTTTCATCTTTCCTTTGACAATGTTATCCGCCAGCAGCATTGCTGTAAATGTTTTTGAAATGGATCCGATTTCATAGATCGAATGTTCATCCACAAGCTCACCTCCTACTGTTTTTGTTCCAAATGAATAGTAGTGCATACCATCCTTATCAATGATCCCGATGACGATGCTAGGGGTGAGACCAAAATCTATTCTGGATTTGATAGAAGCAACTACATCTTCAGGAAGCGCATTTTTTTGTGTGAATGCAGATGTGCAGAGCAGAAGGAATAACAGGGTCTTTATAATTTTCATGTTGTGTGATTTAAATCAAAGATAGGAAGCAAGGGGCAAGGAGCGAGGGGCAAGGAGCAAGGAGGAAATATTTCCTACCAGGAGCCAGGAGGCTCCAATGATTGATTTAACAATAGTCATTGATTTGTATGTTCTTACGATCCGTAGCCAGAGGCTACGAATATCATTTGTTTTTAAAAAAAACAAATGATTGATTTCTCCTTGCTCCTTGCCCCTTGCTCCTTGCCTTATTCTGGTGAGCCATTCTGCACCCAGCAAGTCAACAAGTCAATCTTGTCCTGGCTGAGCTTCGGACCATCCTGAGGCATGGCATCAAATCCGCTTTTATGCTGGATAGCACCCAGAAAACGGTTACCCTGACTGACTGGTTTAGCGGAAGCATAGGTGCTCAGATTATAATTATTGGCCTTTGTGACGGCATCATGACATCCGGATTTGGCACAGGAGGCGTCAAGAATCGCTTTGATGTCGCTGGTGTAGGTCGGGGTCAGGCCGGTGCAATCGACCGTATCAGGGGTATCTTCCTTTTTACAGGAAACCAATAAAATCAGGCAAAAACCTGCCATTAACAGGAATCCGGACCCCGGACGGAATGAAGGGAGTGTGTTCAAAATGTTGGATTTAGATGATTGAATTCAAAGATAACACCTGACGGGTATGGACTGTTGCCGCTGCACCACCGAAAACAATTTATGTTATCGTGTCGTTAAATACCTTCCGATCGTATAAGATTTGGGGATTGGTTTTGTTATAAGCACGTAAATTGTCTCTCTAATTGAAAAACCCGGGTCACCGACCCACTCTAAATGAAAAAGAATACCATGAGGATATGGATGATCGCTGCCGTGACCGGCATTATGGCCTATGCCGGATTTGTTGCGTTTAAAGGCCCTGAAAATGGCGACAAGGAAAAACTGATCCTGAAGGCTGTACTCACCATGATGCAGCAATACCATTTTAAGAATCCCCCTCTCGATGACAATTTTTCACACCGTCTGTATGACACCTACATGGACAGACTCGACGGCATGAAACGTTTCCTCATCATGGAGGATCTGGACCTGCTCAATGACTATCAGGACAGCCTCGATGACCTGATCCGTACCGATGATCTCAAGTTTTTTGAGATATCCTACAAGCTGATCAATAACAGCATCGAAAAGACCAGAAAATGGTATCCTGAATTGCTCAGTCAGCCATTTGATTTCACCATCAAGGATTCGATCGAAACCGACGGTGAAAAAAGATCGTTTGCCAAGGATGATGCCGAACTCAAAGAATTCTGGAGATCATATCTGAAGTATGAAACGCTGACCCGCCTCTCTGAAATGATTAAAGAGCAGGAAACCGCCACGGAGGTACCTGAAGGTGGAAAGAAATCTGTTGCGGAACTTGAAGCTGATGCCCGTAAAGATGTCCTGGACGTATTTGATAAGTGGTATGAGCGTATGGACAAAGTGCGTCGCTCCGACCGTTTCGAAATGTATGTCAACAGCATCACCAATGTGTTTGATCCGCATTCCGATTATTTCAACCCCAAGGAAAAAGAAGATTTTGATATCAATATGTCCGGTCGTCTCGAAGGCATCGGTGCACGTCTCCAGATGGACGGAGACTTTACTAAGGTGGTCGCTGTCATCCCCGGCGGACCAGCGTGGAAACAAAAAGAACTCGAAGTCGATGATAAGATCTTCAAAGTCCAGCAGGAAACCGAAACAGAACCTGTGGATGTCACCGGATGGCTGGTAGATGAAGTGGTTACACTTGTCAGAGGACCTAAAGGAACTAAAGTTACACTGACCGTGCGCAAAACAGATGGATCAGATCGTGAGATTACGATCCTGAGAGATGAGGTCATCCTCGATGAAGGTTTTGCGAAATCAGCAATCCTCGAGCTCGAAGGAGCGGTAGGCAATGTAGGCTATATCACCTTACCAAAATTCTATGCTGACTTTGAAAACCCAAATGGCAGAAGCTGCGCAGAAGATGTGGAGATCGAAGTAAAGAAATTGATGCAGGCCAATGTGAAGGGTATCATCCTGGATCTTCGCAACAACAGCGGTGGATCGCTCAATGATGTAGTACAGATGACAGGCCTCTTTATTGAAGCAGGACCTATCGTGCAGGTGAAAGGCAGAGATGCAACGCCTTATGTGCTCAAGGACAAAGATGAAAAAGTAGTATACACAGGTCCGCTGGTCGTCATGGTCAATACACAGAGCGCGAGTGCATCCGAAATTCTCGCTGCAGCTATTCAGGATTATGGGCGAGGTGTGATCGTCGGTAGTCGTTCAACATTCGGCAAAGGCACGGTACAGCGCTTTTTTGATATTGACAAGACAATTTCCGGTTTTGACGAATTCAAGCCACTGGGGGATGTCAAGATTACGCTTCAGAAATTCTATCGTATCAATGGCGGCTCTACTCAATTGAAAGGCGTGACCCCTGACATAAACCTGCCGGACAATCAACAATACATTGACTCCGGTGAAAAGGAAATGGAATACCCGATGGAATGGACAGAAATAGCACCGGTACAATATGGACAGGATATCGTTGATCTCCACAAGATGGATCAGTTGAAAGCAAAGAGTGACGCACGTGTCAAGGCATCTCCTCAGTTTTCAAAGGTCATCACCAATGCCCTTCGCATTAAGGATATCCGCAACGAAAGTGTGGTGCCACTCCAACTCGATGAGTTCCGCGCACTGGATATAGCCAGAGAGGAAGAATCCAAAGAGTTTAAAAAATCCTTTGGCAAAATCGAAGAACTCAAAACACAAAACCTGGCCATCGATCTGCAATCCATCCAGGTAGACTCCTCCAAGGTCGGCCGCAATGAAGCGTGGCTCGAGACGATGGGGAAAGATATCTACCTCGAAGAGACGTTGTTGATCATGAAGGATTTGATGTCGTTTAATCATAAAAGCTAACAGCTGTCAGTTGTCAGCTATCAGTTTTTAGCTACCAGCTTCGAGCTACCAGCTTCCAGCTTCCAGTGCAAATGAAAATAAAAAAGGTAGGGGTTCAAAATATTGAACCCCTACCTTTTTTATTTTCATTTGTTTTTACTAAACTTTCTTAGTTTGATCACCGGAGGTGATCGGATTAAACTTACTCAACACTGCGCCTGTTGAAAAATTAAACATTGCACATATAATCTATTGATACGGATTTGGAGGCACTCGGGTGGTGCCCCTACGGGGCACGTTTACCCCATCTTATCAATTGCTACCGACATTGAGCCCCGATGGGGCTACTCATCAACCCATCAACTCATCAACACATCTACCCATCAACCCCTAACCTTCTAAGCTCCTAATCTCCTAAGCCCCCAACTACCCTTCTGAAAAAATAATCTTCAGGCTCATATCCATCGTCCCTGCACTATGTGTCAAGGCACCGGAAGAGACATAATCAACTCCGGTCTCTGCATATGCTCTGACATTGTGCAGATCTATGCCTCCGGATGCTTCTGTTTCAAAACGCTTGCCTACCATGGCTACGGCTTCCTTGAGGATGGGGATTTCAAAATTGTCCATCATGATGCGGGTGACGCCGCCGTGGTCGAGTACTTTCTGGAGTTCGACAAGATTGCGGACTTCGATCGTGATTGACAGATCTTTGTGGGTCTTTTGGAGGTACTCATGGACTCTGTCGATCGCGAGAGCGATATCACCGCAAGCTTCAACATGATTGTCCTTGATCATGATCCAGTCATATAGCCCGGCCCGGTAGTTATGACATCCTCCATGCAATACAGCTTGTTTTTCGAGAAAACGTATCCCTGGTGTTGTCTTCCTGGTATCTAAGATCTTCACTGGCAAGCCTTCGACTTCCTGCGTATACAGAGAAGCCAATGTTGCTATACCGCTCATGCGTTGCATCGTATTGAGCACAAGGCGTTCGGCCATCAATAAAGCTCGTGTTGGGCACGTCACATAAAATGCAACATCGCCTGGCTTCACAACACTTCCGTCGCTGATGAGCTTTTCAAAATCAGCGGCAGCCGCTACTTCTTTAAAGATTTTTCTGGCCACATCCACTCCACTGATCACACCATCATCCTTGATCAGCAATTTGGCTTTACTCACACGGGTAGACCTGATACAGGCCATCGAGGTATGGTCACCTTCGCCGACATCTTCGGACAGACCGAGGCGGATAAAGGAAACTAACTTTTCATCAAAACTTTCCATAATAGGATACTTCAGAGATTTGAACGCAAATAAAATAAAACGGAGTGGTGTGAGTCAATACAGGATGTGAAAGGTAAGGTCTAAAACAATATGCCCAGGCAAAGAATGAGATTTCCGACGGTGGCACGTGAATCATCCTCCTGTTTCAGATACGTGGGGATGATATCCGGATTGTGAATAGCTCTCCACCCCTTGTCTTTGGTGACATCAAAGAATCCGCGCTGCCAGTAAAGGCCGCCGATCAGGGAGTTGTTTTTGCTGATAGCGTATTCTACTCCGGCACCGAGGCCAAAGAAGATATTGGCTACGATCAGGTCTTTATAGATGTTTTCCTGCTCGTATAGAAAGTCCTCTGATTCTATATCCCCTCTGCCCCTGGTAAGGAAAGAAAAGGTCAAAATGGGGGCTTCGAAGAAATAGGTGATGTTGCCTTTTTCTTCGGTCCTGAATTTCAGACCCACCGGCACTTCGAGGTATTGAAGCTGGTAACGGATCTTCACTCCATCCGGAAGTGGTTTGTCACCAGCCTGAAGCAATGGGTCACTGAGCTCTGAATCCGATAGATAATTGCCACCGATTTCGTACAGAAACTCACCGCCTTCATGGAAGGCCAAATTGAGTCCCAGGGTGAACGAAAGGTTGCTTTTGAAGTATATATCGCTGATCGCTCCGAGCTTCAGGCCCAGGTTGCCACCGTTCTTGACGATGAGGTCATCTTTATTTCTCATCCCCGAAAAGACAGGGCTGGCCTGAAATCCAATGCGGAAAGGTCGGTCCTGTGCCGGGAGATGAGCATGGAGGCCAACCTGCATTAGGATTATACACAATATCTTCGCTGCTGTTCGTTTCATATTTCTAAAAGCGCATTGTGCTTATTTAACCAGTATACACCAGACTAAAATGAAGTTTGATCAGATCAGTGTAAGAAGAGGATTAGGGGCCCTGGTGGTGTTTACGCTCTTCTTTACAGCATGTTCGTCCGATAAAGAAACAAATATACCGGATGTGTCGGATATAAAGATTGACCTTGACATGACCCGCTTCGAGCAGCTCCTGCTTGCGGATACGATGATTGATGCCGCCGGGGTTCAGAAACTGATGGAAGAGCATCCTGCCTTTTCGGATGTTTACTTCAACCACGTCCTGCCGGGAGCTGAGGATATGCTGGTGAGTGATGATCCTGAAGCGCGGATGCAGTTTATCCGTGAATGGGTCCGGCATCCGCGGACACGATGGTTGTATGACACCGTACAGACGATTTTTCCGGAGGTTGAAAAAGTAAAAGAAGACCTGACCTCGGCCTTTAAGTATGCCAAATACTATTTTCCTGAAAAAGAGACCCCACGTGTCTATACCACGATATCTGATTTCGGTTATTTCCCTTTTGTCTATGGTGAAGACAGTCTGAGGGATGGCATCGGGATCAGCCTCGAGATGTTCCTGGGCGATACCTTCCCGTATCGTGACTACACCGGGCTCAACAATGCATTCTCTGATTACCTCACCCGCTCGTACAACAAAGACCATATCGTCAAACGTGCCCTTGAGGTTTGGATCGATGACATCGCCGGTCCTCCTCCAGGAAATCGGTTGCTGGATCTCATGATCCACAATGGCAAGAAACTGTACATCCTCCAATCCTTCATGCCGATGGCAGATGATACGGTGATCATGGATTATTCATCTGTAAAAATGGACTGGGTCAAAGCCGGTGAAAAAAATATCTGGTACCACTTTACCAACCAGAATATGATCTATGAAACCTCGCTCAACAAAATCCAGAAATACATAGGCCCTAGTCCCAGCTCTCCCGGCATGCCTGAAGAAGCTCCCGGCAATACTGCCTCCTGGCTCGGCTGGCAGATCGTTCGGTCGTACATGAAGACGCATCCGGCTACGACGCTGCCCCAGCTTCTTGAGTTGAAGGACGCGCAGTTGATTTTGGATCAGAGTGGGTATCGGCCTCCGAGATAGCAAGGAGCAAGGGGCAAGGAGCAAGGAGCGATCTATCTTTTGTTTTTTTATTAAAAAACAAAAGATATACGAAGCCTCCGGCTGCGGATGGCACGAACAAACATTTCAACGACTATTGATAAATCAATTACTGGAGCCTCCTGGCTCCGATCGTCGCTCGTTTAAGTCTCCAGACTTAAATGCCATATACTTTGCGTCTCCAGACGCTAGAGCACGATCATTGTACCCCACTCTCGCTCGTTCCAATTCCAATCATTCATTTGTTTTTATAAAAAAAATCCAAATGATATACGTAGCCTCCGGCTGCGTATTGAAAGAGCAAACAAAGCAGTGTCTATTGCAAAATCATTAAATGGAGCCTCCTGGCTCCGTGCACAGTTCACCCCGCTCCTTGCTCCTTGCCCCTTGCTCTTCAAACTGGCGCAATTATTGTAATTTTCAAAGTCAATAACATCAAGCAAAATCAAAGACCACAAAATGTCTAGAGCCATACCCTTTGTCGACCTCCAGAAATTTAAAGCAGGATCTGCTGCAGAGAAACAAGCATTT
Organism: Saprospiraceae bacterium; assembly: GCA_031402955.1. Classification (GTDB taxonomy): domain Bacteria; phylum Bacteroidota; class Bacteroidia; order Chitinophagales; family Saprospiraceae; genus Opimibacter. The sequence continues at coordinate 572 of JANNSS010000217.1, read as the reverse complement.
GTTCAGGAACTGGGCCATGCCTTCCAGGAATTCGGATTTGTGGGGGTGATCAACCACGGCATTCCGAAAGAACTAGTAAGCCGGTATTATGCGGAAGCAAAGGCCTTCTTTTCCCTGCCAACTGAGATCAAGAGTAAGTATGAAGTAAAGGGTCTTGCCGGGCAACGAGGGTATACTTCCTTTGGCAAAGAGCATGCGAAGCAGAGCAATGTCGGTGACCTCAAGGAGTTCTTTCAACTCGGGCAGATCGTCCCTGAAGGCCACCCACTCAAAGCTGAATATCCTGACAACGTCCATGTTGCTGAAGTACCTGCCTTTACACCGACCGGCATTGAGCTTTATAAATCTTTTGAAATATCAGGTGCCTGGTTGTTACATGCCATTGCACTATATCTGAATATTGACCCGGCGTACTTTGATGAAAAAATTCATGAAGGCAACAGCATCCTCCGCGCGATTCATTATCCGCCGATTACTTCTGAACCAAAAACGGCTATTCGTGCCGAGCAGCATGAAGACATCAATCTGATTACATTATTGGTTGGTGCTTCAGCAGGAGGCCTGCAGATCCT
>JANNSS010000216.1:0-2012 GCA_031402955.1 Saprospiraceae bacterium | reverse complement strand
ACATTTGACGGCCTGGATTTTCTCTCCGGCTGCTGCCATGGTAGCATCCAATGCTGAACTCAGAGATACATTTTCCGCAGTCCACTTGCCTAAACCGCGGTTTGGATCATATGCGGGTGTACCACCTGCAGGCTCACCAGTGGAATAAGGATTAGCCCCGGTACCCGCTTCCGGGGATTTGCCCCCTCCACAAGCCGATATAAGGGAAATGAAGGAGAGCAGGATGAACAGTTTTTTCATATTTCTAAGTTTTACACAAATTTATCTCGGACAAAAGCATCTTTTTATGATTAAAATCATACGATAAGGTGATTTTGCCCCATTTTCCAAGTTAAGGCGATTTAATCAGTATTCGCCAGCAAACCTGGAAACCAGTTAAATCCCATTCCGGAAATAGAACTCCATTTCAAGGAAAATTCCCGGGAGAGCCTGGCAAAATATCTGATAAAATGATTGTAAATAACTGAATATAAGCAGCTTAAACAAAAAAGCCAATCCCTGATCAGGGAATGGCTTCGAACAAAATACCTTTCGGCATATCTTCTCTTTATATCCTAGAGTTTTGACAAGCCATAAGCTAATCCAACACTCAACTGAATGTTGTTATTCCTGTATTTATCCCCTGTAGTTTCCTGCCGGATATCATTCAGCCCAAGGAAAGCTCTTAGATCAGTGTTTAACCAAATCCTGTTTCCAACCCGGTAGTTGAATCCCAGGCCACCAGCTACTGAGATATTAAAGGTGTTGTAGAAATCTTCGACTTCAAGATCATTGACCTTAGCATTCAAAAGGAATCCAGGCGTAAGACCGGCATAGACTTTTGGACGAAACCGCTCTCCCAGTTCACCAAAGAAAAGATCGAATAGGATAGGAATCTGCAGATAATTGAGTCTGTGTTCAGCACCATCTTTCTTGTATCCCTCTCCTGAATACAGCAGATCTACCGTAATACCGGCAGCCTCACTGATGCTATATGTGGACGTAAGCCCGATCGCAAGGCCTGTAAGCGATTCTGAGCCGCCTGCAACATTGCTCACGTTTGAAAAATTGACCCCAACTCGAGGACCAATAGAGGTTTGATCACCCATTTGCGCATTCGCTGCACCCATTCCAAAGAGAAACAGGCTCATTGCGAACAATACTTTTTTAATACTCATGTCGTAATTTTTTAGTTGTATAGAAATCGAATTGATTTGAATTAGAACACCATAGATGGGCATTAGTTGCGGAAAACTATTTATTATTAGTTGAATATCAATGTTTTATATAATTCACACATTTTAAATATTTTAATATCTCCTCCGTTCAGACCGAAGAAATTCTTAAGATGCATACTACCTTTGCCAAATGGTTCATTTACTTAACATGAGTTTAATCTCTAAATTCAAATTCAAACTAAAATTGCTTTTACCCACCATCTTGCAGGTGAACACAATGCGAATAAAGGTCGTAATGTGTTATTCGCTGATTGGATTAACCTGTTCCATGGTGTTGCTATTTGCTGGCTGCAAGCAAGACACTACTGATCAAAATCATACAGATCGGAGGCAGGGAAACGATCCAGGCAAGCCTTCACCCGAAACGCTGGCCATGATCGATAGTGTTCAGAAAGCCCATGCCGCAGTTGATCCAATGAAAGTTACAGTCTTCATGTCCGGTGAACGCGCGAAGCTGCTGCAACAAAGAGTTGAATCTACCACCGGCCTGGATAAAGTAAACTTCATGGTCATGTGGGGCTTTGAAGAACTCAAAGCGGGCAATACAGAATCCGCCATCAAAATCTTCCAGGATGTCCTGAAGATGGTCGAGCCCATGCAGATTCCCGGTAAAGCACAAACTGTGCTTGAAATGAAGAAACTCCTGGCACTGGCAGCGCTAAGACTAGGTGAACAACAAAACTGCATCATCAATCATACAACAGCATCTTGCATCATCCCCATCGCACCAGCAGGCCAGCATTCCAAAAAAGAAGGTTCAACACTCGCCATGGAAATCTATCAGGACATATTGCG
>JANNSS010000215.1:0-8858 GCA_031402955.1 Saprospiraceae bacterium | reverse complement strand
GGCTTGCTCACCCGTCTGTCCGGCAAAACGTATATAAGGTTCTATGACAAAAGACACACCGGCTTGCCTAACTCGATCAACAAGTCTCTCCCATTCATCCCAAGGCAAAACAACCCCAAAATGAGGAACAGGAACATCATGCCCATCCACCGGATTATGATGGATTTCTTCAGGGCCTTTAGCTTTATAATGGATGACAAGCTGATGTCCGTAAAAGTCATAATCTGTCCATAGTTCATCGGTTCTTCCTTCGCGGCATTGCAACACTTCACCATAAAAGTGCCTTGCTGCCCCCAGGTCATCAACCGGGATAGCAAGATGGAAGGGGTGTATAATTTGATTCATTATCAAGAGGAGTTTAAAATGTATTATTGGGTTCCACGACCCGATATTCTGCTGATTATCATAGGAATACTCCAAAAGGTTACTCTTCTAAGCAACTTGTCCATAGTGGGATAGTTTTTAGCAACTTCCACGAGGTATGGAGATATAAAATAGTATAGGTTGATGATAATTCTTCCTGCAATCGATTGTACTAAAACCTGATCCCGATAGTTTGTCATGACTTTGTATTCTTTGCTATGGGTAGAATAACAATAAGTAACTACATAGCAAGCCTGTCCTTGCAACTTTGCCTGCAGGTGATATGTCAACGGAACCTCCAGGCGCTCATGACAGGTGAGCACAATCCTGCCCCCACTGGGTCTGTCCCCTAGTTTGGCTACACTAAACAGAGCGTTGGTCCTGATAGATGCGCCAGCGTAGATCAATCCTGATACAAACTCTCCCTCAACCCATTGATCAGCCATGATCTGGTTTCTTTTTTGATCAATCAAAGCTGGAAGCTCAAGATGGATATAGATATTACGGTCAGTTGGATTAGAAATCGTCAGCCCAAGGTTAAACCATTCAGTGCCGACACCTTCAGCTGCTTCCCATTTCACTTTGAGCTTTAGTCCTGCAGCTCGTTCTTCGGCGGTAACTGGCTGCATGTGTTCCTCCTGATATTCAATATGGTTTCTGCCTGCAAAGAAAAGCTGGCATAATGCGCCATACAAAGCATCCCAATCCCACAATTCTATGTCAGATTCTTCGGCAAGCTCCCTGGTGGCCGGATCAAACGAAGAAGTGGTAATGATCCATGACTGGTCCGTGTTGAGAAATTCCCTGGCCCGGATAGCCTTTGTTACAAATTCATCTCCCAGCACATCATTCGGATTCTTTCGCAAAGGCATGATCACTAGGGTGATATCTTCCTTTTTAGCGATAATCATCCCATCAAATTCACCTGTTTGCCTGGCAGCCTCAATGTCATATCCGTCGACCTCAAATAAATATCGGATGAAATCTTCAAACGCCGGAGGGCCCAGTTGTCTGAAGCGGATCGGGATAGATTCCTGAAGGAATTGTCGTATATCTTGTTGGTGGAAGTCCATGTTTGACAGAAAAATAATAATTTCGGCACTCGATAGATAATAAATATTTCCCATATGACATTTAAAAAACACTTTACCCTCCTTACATACCTCCTGGTATTGGGTTCCCTGATCATCTCTTGTAAGCCATCTGAGTCCACCGAGACCAAGGAAGACGTCAATGCCACAAAGCCTTCGCTCGGCAACCTGGATGATCGTTTTCTGGACAAAGAGGCTTTTGCTGCCGGTATGAAAAAATTCGGAGCGGTGATCCTGGATGTACGCATGCCGGGCGAATTTGATCAGGGACACATCGAAGGGGCCAAAAACATCAATTTTTTTGACCCTGAATTCAAGCACCAACTGCTGGCCCTTGACAAAAAGAGCAAATACTATCTCTACTGCAAAAATGAAACCCGTTCAAAAATGTCCATGAAATTTATGCTGGACAATGATTTTAAGGATGTATACGTCCTCAAAAAAGGGTATGAAGAATGGAATGTGGCAAAAACTCAATAACATCCTATCGCTAAAACACCTTCCGGGGTCACTTGGGCTTGCCTTGTTTTTCTTATTGCTCATCAGCTGCAAGAAATCGATATCCCCTATCCCCGAAACGAATCAGCAGGCATTCAGTGATTACTGGTACAAAGGAGAAGCAGAAATCACTAGCTATGAACTTAGCCAATCCAGGTATGGCAGAACACATGACGGCAAAACTGTCCTGGTATTCGTAGCTGAAGATTTCAGCAAGTCAAAGCATGTAAAACTGGATGAACCGCAAAAGCACAAATCGGATGCCATCAGGATTATCAAGCTGAATACGAGTAAGGAATTTGTTACCGGCATTTACAAGTACACGATGATGAATTCAGTGCATATGCCCGTAGATCATCGTGAATATCCCCATAGCCTCAAGCTCACATCAAGCACCCAGGATTGGTGTGGACAATCCTTCATGCAGATCAACTGGAAAGGCAACCGGTATGAAGTTCAGGAATTTTCTTATTTCGAGTCAGAGGGCGATGCTAAATACAGCCTGGCAAGAGGATGGCTTGAAGATGAACTCTGGACACTCATCAGGATTGCACCTAATACCCTACCTATCGGAGAAGTAAAGATGATCGTATCTGCCTCTTTTGTTCGATTATCTCATTGTGAAAACAAGGTATATGATGCCATGACTTCGCTGACTAAATCCGAAGAACATTATACTTACTCCATCCATTATCCTGAATTGAAACGAACATTGGATATCGATTTTGAAACTGAATTTCCCTATCGAATCCTCGGATGGAAGGAAGTCTCAGCTGAAAATGAAATAACAACCGGACGTTTGCTCAAAACGATCATGTCTGATTATTGGGTGAAGCATCAACCAGAAGATGAAATCCTAAGAGACAGTTTACAATTAAACTGATTACTGCTTCCATGTCCACGTCTTGAAAGCCGTGGCAATTCAATAAATTTTGGGAGATCTAATAGATTGATATATAATTGCCCCTGGCTTTAGCCCTACCGTATATAAACAAATAGGAATTAGCCTGATTTTAAATTTCCACAGGAAATAAAATGGCCGCTGGATGGCGTTCTCGCCGCCAGTAATGATATTTCCAAAGAGGATTCTCTAGGGTAACTCGTTAGGTATCGCGGTGGTTGGCGGAGAGAACTCCATCCAAAGGCCTGGAACAGAAATTGAGCTTTGGTGGAAACCCAATTATTCGCCGTTGCAGGAGTTTGCTCCTGCGACCATGAGAAAGCCGTGGCAATTATGGTTTTCATAATTCAAGATTGGGCTTGCGAATACACCTTAATTTCCCCACGACTTGAAAGTCGGGGCTATTCAATAGTATCCAACTTTCAAACTTGGAAACCTAACTTCTCACTGCTAACTTCTATTCATGATCTCCAACATTAATATACTCAATAGCATTACCTGCTGTCCAATAAGCATGTAATTGAAATGGCGGTCTCTGCTCCAGATCTTGTGCCCGTACCCAACCATCACAACCAACTCCGATAACCCTTATCCAGTCTGCTTCTCTAGCCAACTCTCCTACCCAATCACCCGGATGCAGAATATGCAAGGGCATCCCGTCTTCAGAAGGAGCAACATAGACTGGTGTCTCGGACTTACGTGCATATAAATGTGAATGGATCATTTCGACAGTGTAATCATCATGAAGCAGTATCGCTTCACCAATGTAGTGTCTTCAGAAGCCAAAATGTGACTGTAAAACGACGAATTGGATAAAATAAATGACTACCAGGTAAAAATTGGAAACGAAGCATATGCTAATCGTCTGCCTGAAAGTATGCTTCAAAGCGGAGCGGTAAAATCTTACGGCCTTATTTTTTCGTTTTCTGCCAACTCTTTGAGTTTGAAAATACTTTGATACGGATTCTCTACAGCGTGAAAATTGGCAAGCCAGGGAGGCACATGTCCGCCGGGATGCTGAATAAGCACGTATTCAAGCTCACATTGGTGATCTGTCCGGTCTTCCAGTTCCCAGTGGCCTTCATATTGTTTGATCTGGATCGCATCTGTCCGCTTTTCAATAAAATTAGGCACAGCCCTGAAGCGGACGCTCGCTTTTGTAACAGACTGCCTGACATCTAATTTAGATACCTGGTATCTGTTTTGCATTGGCCAGTCAGCATCTTCAAGCATAAAAACATAATAAGCGGAATCAATTTGGTTGACCAGATAACTCTCATACACCTGGTTCATCCAACTACTGTAATTGCCAAAGGCCATGAGTATTTCCATCACTTTTTCAAGTGGGGCGTTGATGGTGGTAGTCACTTTGATCTGCTTATAGGGCGAGGTGCCATCAAGTTGTGTATACACCCTGATGCCTTCTTTGTCAAATTCAAGTTCCCATTGATCTTTGGGTGTTGCAAATGACTTTAATGCAAAGAGCATAAATAAGAAGGAGAACGCAATGGTTAGGGTAAGTTTCATTTCATATCAGCTTGTCAGGATTTGGTTTTAATGGCTTATGGTCCGGTGCCGGCAATCAGTTTAAATGATTCAAGAAATTTGCTCATCAGTGCATCTGGTTTGTTTTTTTCAAGACCAAAAACCTGTAGGCCATAGTATCTGTCACTATAGAGGATACTATTACCCCGGATCAAACCTTTGCCATTATCATAGGTTCCCTTCCAGATACATACATCTCTGCCTGGCTGGTTGATAATATCCATGTAGACCATGTTGCCATCTAAAGTGGTCAGGAGCTGATCGATCGTATTCTCAAAAAACTCCGTCAGATAGTCGGCATCACGGATCACTCCTGTCTCGGGGAGCATATAATGATCAACAACAAAAGCAAGAGGGCTGATGGAATCAGAAACTGATCCTCCGTGATATTGGTGAAACATGATAATATCCAGGTCAGTGGGCACCTCTCTGGCCTCATAATTCAGAGGAATTGGCGTCAGGACTTTAAAACCGGATTCAGGATGAAGGCTCCATGACCACTCAGACTGAGTGGTCAAAATCAAAGAAGTCAATAAATACAACACAGGCGGCATGCTGAATATGTATTTTGGAGCATGAATCCTCTACTAACGAAGATGACTGCTAATATGTTACAGCCGGGAAGAAATCAATGCATTGATTTTTTAATGATTGCAATCGGAATTCTTTTCTTGTTTACGAGTTGTCTCAATAGCCCTTCAACTCTTTCTGAGAAAGAGTCCATCTATATGGCTGATTATGAAGCTCCAGCAAATAAATGGGGCTTCATCGATTCCACAGGAAATCTGGTGATTGAAGCCAAATACGATGACGTCGGTGCTTTTTCCGGTGGATTAGCTGCTGTGAATGTCAAAGGCCTATGGGGATAAATAGACAAGACCGGCAAGACAGTCATTCAACCCAGGTACAGATCAGCCTGGGCTTTCCATGAAAACAAAGCGAGGGTTAAGCCATTTAACCAACCGGATCAGTTTATTACGGCATTGGGAGATGTCATTGCTTCAGGCACCTGGACGGCAGTAGATGACTTCTCTGAAGGATTAGCAAGGGTACAGAGCGGTAATACTTTTGGATATATTGATACAAGTGGCTCAATAATCCTACCCCCTGTATATTTTGGAGGAGGCAGTTTCAAGCAAGGTCTGGCAGTCGTTTCCAATGAAGAAAAAACCGGAATGATCAGTCGGAAAGGTGAAGAAATCATTCCGATGATCTACGATCAGGTAAAATTCACTGCTATAGAAAAAGTGGTGGTCTGTAACCTGCCAAATACTTCAGTGGCTTTTGATCTGCAAGGAAAAGAACTTGCCAGAATTCCTGGAGTAAGAATGATGGAAAGTGATGGGCAACTGATTTCTATCAGAATAGATTCGCTGGTGTATTTCTTTGATATTGCACAACAACGCATATTGACTGAATCAAACTGGATAGATATTATTTACCTGGGAGAAAGAAGGTGGGCTGGTAAAAGCAAAATTGGCTATTTGCTCCTCAATGAAAGTGGTGAAATACTGAAGAGGAAATCCTATGCGCAGATCAATAGGTTTAAAGAAGGAATTGCAGTGTACTATACCGGCCAACACTGGGGTTATATAAATCTTGACGGCTCCGAACTGACCGTTGATTTATTTGGTCTTGCCTGGGATTACAAGGAAGGATTTGCAAGGGCTGACTTTGCAGATGGCCTTGCGTTCCTCAATCGCCATCAGCAAATAGCTTTTTATCCTCCAGCGGGCACTTTGGACATGCGGGACTTCTCGGAAGGACTTGCTCCGTTACAAATCAGTAAGTAAAGTTTGATAAAAGTGAAGGAGGTTGCCACGCTTTTCTTCCATTCATCCTTTCATCCCTTTCATCCATTGAACCTGTCATCCATTGCTCTTTTAATCCTTTGATCCATCGAATGCGTTATCTTCTATCCTACCACACATCCCGATAAGTGATTTGTATGCAGACGCAGTTTGCAATATATCTTCCGCTCCTATCAATATAAATTGTTGCCGTGCCCTCGTGACTGCGACATTCAATTTACGGTCCACCCCATCACTATTCTCAGAGGTGATTCTCGAAAGGGCCTGCTGCGAATTCACTGCACTGGACATAATAATGATATCACGCGCCCCACCCTGGTATCGTTCAACCGTATCGATCGTAACATTGCGGAGATCGACATCTTGTAAATGGGCGAGATACGTGATAGCAGCTATCTGAGCCCTGAATGGCGTGATCACCCCAATACTCCAGTTGAGTTTATGATCCTTGATTCTTTCAAGCCAGACAGAAACAAGACTGATCGTGATGGCGGCTTCCTGTTGATTTGTTTTCAAATACGTTTCTTCAAGCCTGGCGGTGGAAGGGACATACAACAACCGCTGTTTAAAGAGCTGTGATGTTTCCCCTTGAAACAAATCACTGAAGGAAGCCCCCTGACGATGATGGTCAACAGCCTGTAGTATGCCTTTGTATACATGCTGGTTAGCAAATCGCATGATGTCAGTATGCATTCTCCCCTGCTCCGTGAGTATGCCTATCAGGTAATGCCACCCTCTGGTTTGATACAGGCGATATAGTCGCTCAAAATAAGACGTACTCATATCCGCTATCCCGATACGGTCACACCATTCCTGGCCAGGCTTCATCTTGCTCATTCTTTCAGGCTGCATAGACACAGCCGGCAATTGCATATGATCACCGATCAGGATCGTCTTTTTAAACCGGGTAAGCAATCCGACTACAGCAGGCTCCAGCAACTGTGATGCCTCATCCATGATCGCCACATCAAATGGAATGAGATGAAACAACTCGCTTTTACCCTGGATAGAAGAAACGGTAGCTACGAAAATCCGGGTTTGCTCCAGCTTTTGCTTGATTTCTGCACGTGTAGTCATAGGCTCTATAACCTGTTCGAGTAGCCGATGCCTGAATGGCTCTCCTGTCGCAGCTCTCGAACCAATGCGGATATAATGATTGCTGATTTCCTGACCGGAGGCATGCAATGCCTCACATATTTCATCAACCGCTTTGTTCGTATAGGCGAGCAGTATAATACGCATGGAAGTTTGTGTTGTATAATACCACACCCAACTTTTCAACATCATACTTGTCTTACCCGTCCCGGGTGGTCCCCATAAGAGATAAAGTAATCCGGCATCAATGGCTTCGTGATAAATAGCTATCTGCGTTGCTGTAAGGCCGGGAGGGACAGGTCTGCTTCCCTTTACCGGTGTTTGTGGTGGGATCAAACCCAGGATGATCTGGCGCGTCAGTGCATCCGCACTCATCAACATCCACATAGACTGATATAAGGATCTGAAACTGCTATCTAACAAATCATGTTCAAGATTCCATCGTGTATACTTTTCAATCTGACCTGTATGGATCTGCGTATTACGCAACCTGACGATTACCTGTGTGGCATCAACGAATAAAACATTTACCCGGTGTAACTGATACTTTGTTGGATCTGCTTGCTGCCCTTTCTCACATGGATACATGACACCTATATCACCTGCCCTGAAATTGGCTAACGGATTGGTGAGAGCACTTTTGGTAAATCTGATCGTGGTCTGATGCACATCTTTTTCAACAGACAATAATTCAAGTCCCTGCAAAATCTGGTACCGCTCTTCTTTGGCTTCAATTTTATCTAACCACAATCCAGCCAGTCCTCCGGATCCGTCACCTCGTTCGCTTCCGATTCGCGCGAGGGTATGTTCACGTGTGATAAAGGCAGTAAATGATCTGAAGTAATTTTTCTCCCCTGGTGATAAATGCGCATACACGGCATCCCACTGGTCAATATTTCTCTTTACATATCCTTTTACAAATTCATAGTTACGCGGATTTATTTCCTGAAAAAGATCTCTGATCTTCAGGTCATCCAGCTTCATCATCCTGAATTGCAACAGAACCAACTGGTTTCGATGATGTATCGTTTCCTTTTGGATCGCGTCGATGGATACAGCATACCGCAAGGTTTCTTGTGACTCTGCCGAATAAAGAATAAAGTTAGCCCTTTGATAAGCTGCACCGTGCGTCGATTTGATCAGGAGGTCATACAGCAGCGTCTGGTGATAATTGGAGCTACTCAATCCGTAACTGTTAGGTTTAAACGGACGACTACTTTTTAATTCAATAATCGAGGCAGATTGTGCCTCCTCATGCTCATAATACACATCCAGCCTCCCTTTAATACCATACTGTGGACTGAAATAGCTTGGTTCAATAATACACAATCTCCGATCTATGCCCAGCGCAGGAAAGCGTTCCTCAATGACTTTTAAAATATTGGTATAATGAGACTTCATTTTCGTATTCATCCCTCTGACCTGGTCATCCGTCATACGGACAAACTCAATGGGATAAATCTTAAAGGATTCGGTGAATAATCTGGCAAATGGCTTTGTCGTATCCCGGATCATTTCATCCAGGAAATAATTGGCCACCTGACCTGCCATGAT
>JANNSS010000214.1:0-5038 GCA_031402955.1 Saprospiraceae bacterium | reverse complement strand
TAGTATTGCCTTTTTCAAACCCAGTTTTCCAAAATAATCCTGCAGCCCCAAGATCAGGGCATCATGGATCAATGAAATTTTTTCTTTGGGCTGTTCACGATCGTATCCGCCCTTGATGACATCATCAAGCTGATAGTAGCGAAGTTCTTCTTTAAAGTAAGGCAACTCATCATACACAGATCCATCCGGTGACAGGACGATCGAACCGCCATCAAAGATGAGTTCTGTCTGTGCTCCACAGATATTGGAATAGAACAACGGAATCCGATATCTGTCCACATTGGTTTTCAAGACCTCAAGGCGTTCTGCTGCATGATTATAGTCAAAGGGGGAGGCCGATACATTGACGATAAAGTCAGGATGATCAGGCATCATTTTGTCCAGCGGGCAGACAGTGTATAAAGGATTTTCATTGCCTACATTCCATAGATCTTCACAGATGGTGAGAGCTATACGCTTTCCTTTGAATACGACGGTGGCATGTGTTTTCGCTGGTTCGAAATACCGGTATTCGTCAAACACATCATAGGTAGGGAGCAATGTCTTGTGCTGTAGGTGGAGTGTTTCCTGGTTGTAAAGCAGGTAAACACTATTGTGGAGGTCCTTGCCCTCCGGAAAAGGATTGATAGTTGGACTACCGACGATGATGCCTATTCCCTGCGAAGCCTCCCGCAGTGCATCCACGGACTCCTCCGCCAGGCGGATAAAATCCCTGAACTCCAGGAAGTCCCTCGGCGGATATCCGGTCGTAGAGAGCTCGCCAAAGATGATCAGGTCAGCCCCTTTCCCTTTCGCTTCGGCAGTCGCTTTGAGCATTTTCTGGAGGTTTCCTTCAAAGTTTCCGATGTGGTAATTCAACTGGGCGATGGCGATTTTCATGCTGCAAAATTCAGGTTTTTCCGGGACAAAATGCATCTTCCAGCATTTACAATTTGGGGCAGTGGTTTAGGCGTTTTTTTAGTGGGGTTAAAACCCCACTTTACAAAATCGGTCGTGCCTACGGCACTTGGATCGATGATTTGTCATCATCGATCTTTTTAGAACTTGTAATTGTAAGCTTTTGAGCGTCTTTTGAGCCTCTTTTGCCTCTTTCGCCCCCTTCGGCCTCTTTAGCCTCGTTTGCCCCTAAATCCCCTAAAGGGGACTTGGTAATAATCATCGATGATAAACCGAAAACCTTACCTTTGCCCTCCCGCATCGCGTATGAGTCAGTATATCGTTTCCGCCCGCAAATACAGGCCCAACACCTTCGACAGTGTTGTAGGGCAGGGGCATGTCACCGATACACTCACCCATTCCCTGCTTTCAAGCCAGGTAGCACATGCTTACCTCTTCTGCGGACCTCGTGGGGTTGGAAAAACAACGGTAGCCCGGATCCTGGCCAAAGCCATCAATTGCGAAAACCTCTCCAAGGAAGGCGAAGCTTGCAATGTCTGCCCTTCCTGTAAAGCCTTCGATATCAACAGCTCCTTCAATATTTTTGAGCTGGATGGAGCGTCCAACAATTCTGTAGAAAACATCCGCGCCCTGGTAGAACAGGTTCGGGTGCCACCTTCACAGGGTAAGTACAAGGTCTATATCATCGATGAGGTGCACATGCTTAGTGCCTCGGCTTTCAATGCCTTCCTCAAGACCCTCGAAGAACCACCCCCATATGTAAAGTTTATCCTGGCGACCACGGAGAAACACAAGATTCTGCCTACCATCCTTTCCAGGTGTCAGGCTTTTGATTTCAGACGCATACTTGTACCGGAAATCGCAGCACACCTGAGGACAATCTGTACTACGGAGAACATACAAGCTGAAGACGAAGCACTTGTAATCATCAGCCAGAAAGGCGACGGTTCGTTGAGGGATTCTTTGTCCATTTTTGACAGGATCGCAAGCCAGTCAAGGGGCAATATCACTTATGCCGGTGTACTCGAGAGTCTTCAGCTACTCGACTACGATTATTTTTTCCGGATGACGGACGCCCTGATGCGTGAGGATATGACCGAAGTATTTCTGACGCTGGCTGATATCCAGAAACGAGGTTTTGACGGAGAGGCTTTTATATCTGGTTTTTCAGAGCACCTGCGCGATGTGTTATTATGCAAAGACACAGCAACTGCCAGCTTGCTCACGCATGGGGATAAAATAAAAGCAAGGTATCTGCTCCAGGCTCAGGCTATCCGTAAATCTTCCCTGATCACCTATCTCGATCTGATCAATCAATGCGAGATCAACTACAACCGCGCTCTCAATAAATGGCTGCATATCGAAATGGCACTGGTCAGGATGTGCTACATGCATCGCCGCCAGGAAAGCGAAACACTAGCTCCTTCAGGGGCCGAAAAAAAAAAGCCTGATCAATCAGTAAGTACTTTCCCACCGACCGCAAAGTCTGAAAACGGAAAGGCGAAGGTTGAAGAGATTCCAGATGATATTCCTGAAGTAAAATCGCTGAATGCTTACGAAGAGCATACGGAACCAGTTGTAAAAAAAGAAAGCACACCACTTCAATCCATATCTGGCAGCATCGGTTCATTAGCCGATCAGGCCGCAGATATGGCCATTCCTTCACTGAAAGGATTAGGTAGCCTGAAAAAGAAAGCTGAAGACCAGCACGAAGAGGAAAAGAAAAAAATTCCAGTCCTCACACTTCCTCCAATACTAGATTTCTGGAAGGAATATATCGAAAGCCACTCCTCACCATCGCTCAGGCAAACCATGCTAGAGGCGATCGTGGAGATCAAAGGCGAAAGAACAATCTGCATCCGCACCGGTCACCAAACTGGAAAAAACAGGCTGACCGCTGAGTCCAATCTACTCGATGGCTTGCGCAGCCTCGTGAGAGTCCCCGAGCTCCAGATCGTCATCGATATCGACCCGGACCTCGACAAAACCCGCGACCTGATCAAACCCAAAAAGCTCCTTTCCAACCGCGAAAAATTCGAGATACTCGCCGCAAAGAACCCACTGATCAATCAACTGAGAGACAATCTGGATCTCATTCCTGATCAGGAGGATTAAAAAGTTAGAAACTAGCAGTTAGCAGTGAGCAGTGGTTGTCTTGCAGCCAGAGTCTGCTTCGTATCAACAAGTCACGAGTCTGGCATCTGCGAGTCTGGCATCTGGAATCTCATCCCGAGTATGACATCTTAGCCTCAGCCTTAGCCTCCGCTTTTATTTCGTTGCTAACTTCTCACTGCTAACTGCTCACTTCTTAATCCGCACCTTTCCCTCTGTCAACTTGATGATATCCAATGCCGCCTGCTTCTTATACCCCGCGCCTTCAGGATCAATATTTTGTTCAAAACCAGTAGCACCTGTGACTGCTTTGTCCTGTAGCTTATTCGTCAATCTGTTGAGGCCGCCAAAAGCAGTGGCTGAAGTTTTTTCTTTCCAGATGGAGCCTCCGAGCGTCACATTGAAGGTGATGTCCTGGTAGCCTTCAGGTCCATTGACAACATCAATGGTTTCTCCGTTGTAGGTGGACTCACCCACATGATATTCCATACGGGGTGTTTTGGTTTCTTCTACATATTTCACATAGGCTATGCCTTTATACTTACCGGTGAGATAAGCGGCATTGATGCTGTCGCTTTTTTTATAGTTTTCATCCTCACCGATGATGAGGTAGGTACCGGGCTCATTCAGATCTCTGCCATCAAATGACCCAAGCCAGATGCGCAATGAGATGTCAGGACTGATAGCATTGCCTGTGATATAACCGTAAGCACCGATTTTAATTCGATGTGGCTCGGTCTTGTATTCCTTTCCATTGACCATCACGGACATGGTGTTAGGATTCCCTTCCTGACTGAACAAGGAATTGGTGCTGATCGTCATTACCATCAACAGGAATAGATTTTTCATAGCTTATTATTTTTCAGGTACAACATTCAAAATTAGGTAATAATTGCAGGGGGGGGGACAAATATTAATTGCCGTGATTTAGAATTCAGGTAGTGTCGTTTGGGAGTTAGATTCTTTTATTCAGGATCAAAATAAGCCTGAACAGACTGGTAAATGCACGACTTCCTGAAAATGATCATCAGATAAACAGGACAGGTTTCTATCTTGCGGACATGTATCGCCTGCTCAAAGTTTTCCTCTTTCGCATTGACCCTGAGAGAGCCCATCATATCACCATGTGGTGGTTTATGCTGGTGCTGAGGATTCCGGGAGTGAAAGCCCTCTTTAAAGCTCTTTTCCAGGTGCAGCATCCATCACTGGAAAGAACTGTGGCCGGTATGAAATTTTCAAATCCGATGGGACTTGCTGCAGGGTTTGATAAAAACGGACTTTACCTCAACGCTATGGCGGCTTTGGGTTTTAGCCACATCGAGGTAGGCACCATCACTCCCGTGGCTCAGGCAGGTAATACAAAACCCAGACTTTTCCGGCTTATAAACTCAAAGGCACTGATCAACCGGATGGGCTTCAATAATGATGGAGTAGAAGTGCTGGCAGGACGACTGGAGAAGAAAAGACCAGAAGGACTGATCGTTGGAGCTAACATCGGAAAAAACAAAAATACGCCCAACGAAGACGCAGCCTACGATTACCTGATTTGTTTTGAAAGGCTATACCACCTGGTAGATTATTTCACGATCAACGTATCTTCCCCAAATACACCAGGATTACGTGAGCTTCAGGACAAAAAACCACTCACTGAACTTCTTACAGCACTGCAGGAAAACAACCCTGATGACAAACCTGTATTTCTCAAGATAGCCCCTGATCTCAATACTGAACAACTCGATGAGATTGTCGACATTATCATCGAGACCGGACTGACAGGCGTCATTGCAACCAATACGACAATCACCAGAAACGGGCTGTCTGAGTCAAAAGAATTGATTGAGTCATTTGGCGCCGGAGGCTTGAGCGGTGCCCCAGTGCTGGAGATGGCCGTTTCGGTAGTGAAGTATCTCAAAGAGAAAAGCAATAATCAATTTGTGGTCATTGGCGTCGGTGGTATTGAAGATTATACAAGCGCCAAAAAACACCTCGAAGCAGGTGCAGATCTGATCCAGGTGTATTCCGGCCTCAT
>JANNSS010000213.1:0-42347 GCA_031402955.1 Saprospiraceae bacterium | reverse complement strand
GGGTGTATTCGGTGGTCAAGTCGTGTTTTTACAAAACTAAAAAACATGTCGGGGTAAAAAAAAATTAGGGGTCAAAAATTTTCAACCCCTAATTTTTTTGAACCCCTACATGATTATTATTTTCTAATTTGTAAATCTATTTACGGCCTAGCCACCAGCAGACTAATCCACCTACAATGGCTCCGACGACAGCATTTGCGGCTATATTGATGAGCATCGGCGTGGTGCTGGTCACCATGGTCGTCATCGCCAGGGAGTATAAATCCATAGCAATCCCGATCAGCACGGAGATGATGGCGCCAGGTAAAAGGCCGGCATTAAATGAGTTGGCTCCGGTCCAGTTGGAGAAAATGTAGGCGAAGGCGATTCCCCAGAGGAGATTGGCCACCACCATATAGGGCATATTCATTTCCGCCTCAGGTTTCATACAGGCCGCATTGGAGTATCCGGACATGATGTCCATAAGCGCGATGCCCCAGATCAGCCATCCGAGTAAGAAAAAAGCGATTCCGCCGATGATTCCGGCTACAAGTACTTTTGCATTCATTTCGTTTTGTTTAGGAGGTGAGATAAAAAACGTCCTCTAAAATTAACGAAAAGAAACTGACATTTCATAATGTGCCCCCCTTTGCCCCCTAAACGGGGGTGCCTACACGAAGTATCCCTCTACCATTCAGGATGGAAGCAAAGCGCTTGCATGTTGCCATAAAAAGACTATGATGGCCGTAGATTGTATCTAAGATTCCATTCTACAAATCATAAAAAAGGTTTTTGTGACTTTAAATCACAGCTAGCCGTTTTCAACTGTAGGTAAGGACTGTGCCCCGCCTCTCCACTACTCTTTGGAAGAGGGATCTACGCTGCACTTGACCTGCATTCCGCTGTACTCATCCTCACGCATGAAAACGCCGGGGAGGCAATATTTCACTGCCTGAAATGAATGTAAAGGCGATAGGATTTAGGCATCACATGCCTTTTCTGAGAACTCACCCCCGGCCCCTCTCTTTTTGTCAAGTGATCTTTGGTACGAGATTGATTTTCTGAAGAGAGGGGAGTCATGATATTTCTGTAGACACAGATATATGTTATTCTTTAAAGAAAAATTTCCTGGCACTCCCCTCTCTTTTTCCGGATCACATGCGTACACAAGATCATTCTTAAGAGAGGGGCCGGGGGTGAGTTATACAGGAGCTACAGAGCAGTGTCATGATATTTCTGTAGACACAGATATATCTTATTCTTTAAAGAAAAATTTCCTGGCACTCCCCTCTCTTTTTCCGGATCACATGCGTACACAAGATCATTTTTAAGAGAGGGGCCGGGGGTGAGTTATACAGGAGCAGTGAAGAGTGAAGAGTGAAAAGTGAAGAGTGAAAAGTGAAGAGTTTATTGAAACAAACTCCTAAAGTCTATACCTTCGGCTACCACCTCCTTGATCTTCGACATATGAATCCTATCCTGCTTTAACGTATCGCGCTCACGGATTGTCACTGTCTGATCTTCGAGGCTCTGATGATCTATGGTCACACAGTATGGTGTACCAATCGCATCCTGCCTCCTGTATCTACGGCCGATCGCATCCTTTTCATCATACTGACAGAGGAAACTAAATTTGAGGTCGTCGAATACTTTTCGCGCCATGGCGGTGAGGTCATCGTTGTTTTTCAACAACGGTAGTATCGCACATTTGACCGGGGCCAGGGCAGGATGAAACTTCAACACAATACGTGTTGAATCCTTTCCATCTGCATCAGGCACATTTTCTTCGGTATAGGCGTTGCTCAAAACTGAAAGGAACATACGATCAAGACCAACGGAGGTTTCCACTACAAAAGGCACATAACTTTCATTGGTCTCCGGATCGAAGTACTGGAGTTTTTTGCCACTCAATTCCTGGTGACTGGTGAGGTCAAAGTCCGTGCGGGAGTGTATCCCTTCCAGCTCCTTAAAGCCAAAAGGAAAATCAAACTGAACATCTACTGCAGCATTAGCGTAGTGCGCCAGGTTTTCGTGATCATGGAACCTGAGTTTGGATTCAGGTGTTCCCAGCGCGCGGTGCCATTTCATACGCGTCTCCTTCCAGTAGTTGTACCATTCCATCTCTGTACCCGGCTGCACGAAGTACTGCATTTCCATCTGTTCGAATTCGCGCATGCGGAAGATAAACTGACGTGCGATGATTTCATTACGGAAGGCCTTTCCAATCTGGGCGATACCAAATGGAAGTTTTTGTCGTGTGGTCTTCTGCACATTCAGAAAGTTGACAAAAATACCTTGTGCTGTTTCAGGGCGGAGATAGAGTTTACCTTCTTCGCCCGCGATGTTACCCAACTGTGTATGAAACATCAGGTTGAACTGACGCACTTCTGTCCATTCTCTCGAGCCGCTGACCGGGTCTGCGATTTCGAGTTCTTCGATCACGGCTTTGAGCGCGGGCATATCGCCTTTACCCATCGCGTCGACAAACTTCTGGTTAATCGTATCGTGTTGCTGGATATATTCTGCTACACGTGGATTTTCGGTCTTGTACTTATTTTCATCAAAGGCATCTCCAAAACGCTTGCGGGCTTTTTCGATTTCCTTATCTGCCTTCGCCATGATTTTTTCCAGGGCCTCTTCGATCATGACATCAGCACGGTAGCGTTTTTGAGAAGCTTTACTGTCTACCAATGGATCGTTAAAAGCATCCACGTGACCTGAAGCTTTCCAGATCAGGGGATGCATCATGATGGCCGAATCCAGGCCGACGATGTTCTCGTGGTTCTGGACCATGGCTTTCCACCAGTAAGACTTGATATTGTTCTTGAGCTCTACGCCATAGGATCCGTAGTCATAGACGCCACTGAGGCCGTCATAGATTTCACTGGACTGGAAGATAAAACCATACTCTTTGCTATGGGATACGATGTCTTTAAACAGATCGGCTGACATGATGACTTTCTTTAAGGGGGGCAAAGATAGAGGGTTGGCAGTTAGCAGTTAGCAGTTAGCAGCTAGAAGTTTTTAGATACTGGTATTCAATACGTTATGCACTCTTCAGCAAATCCTTTTAAAGACTGGATGACCAGGAATAGCCTTTTTACCTCCAATTTTTATAGCTGGCTCATTTCTTCGCCTTAACCTCCGCCTTAGCCTTTTTCTTACTCGCCTTTGCTTTTGGATTATACTTAAGGCACAAATCCACCCAATATTCCAAGTCTTCCTCCATGTCGATAGCATCTTCTTCCACGAAGATGAAGCCTTTCATGGTCTTGCCGGTAAAATCCATAGGGACTGCTCCCTTACGCTTAAGAGCCTTGGGTGAATCTTCCGGATCTACGCGCGCCATGAGCTGCTGCTTCACAATCCCGATGAGCATTTTATCATCTACCATATAACAGATCCCTCCAAACATTTTCTTTTCAGCATATTTTACTTTTCGGGATTCGAGGATTTGACTGATTCGGTCAGCAAGCTGTTCGTTATAGGCCATAGGAAGTTGTTTCTTTAAAAATATAAATTCCTGCGGCATCAGCGTCAGATAATTCAACTGGTGGATGCCATTGACGAGAATATCTTTTACTTTTCTATCTTGAGAAGTATACATCAGGTAATATGGCAAACAAGAACTCAACTAAAGTATATGACGTCATCATCGTTGGATCCGGCGCTGGTGGTGGGATGGCGACCAAGGTGCTCAGTGAAGCAGGATTGCAGATAGCGGTGGTCGAGGCTGGACCCTATTTTGATCCGGCTGATCCGGCGCAACGCACACAAATGAAATGGCCTTATGAATCGCCCAGACGTGGCGCAAGTTCGCAGCGACCTTTTGGTGATTTCGACAGCGCATATGGCGGTTGGGAAATCGAGGGTGAACCATACACCCGCGTGCCCGGGACCAAATTTGATTGGTTCCGCTCGCACATGCTTGGGGGGCGAACAAACCATTGGGGCCGGATCTCTCTTCGCTTCGGACCCAATGACTTCAAACATAAGAGTATTGATGGTCTCGGAGATGACTGGCCGATCGGGTACGATGACGTCAAGCCGTATTATGATAAGGTAGACAAACTGATCGGTGTCTTTGGCACTAAAGAAAATCTTCCCAATGAGCCGGATGGTTATTTCCTCCCACCTCCCAAGCCGAGGTTACACGAGCTCTATTTTATCAAGGGTTCAAAAAAAGTAGGGGTTCCTGTAATCCCGGCGCGAATGTCGATGCTCACCAAAAAAATCAACAATGATCGCGGTGTGTGTTTTTACTGCGGTCAATGCAGCCGCGGGTGTTCCGTCTATGCTGATTTCTCTGCAGGCACCTGTTTGATTTTTCCTGCTCAGAAAGCAGGGGGACAAATTGATCTCTATGTAAATTCCGTGGTGCGTGAAGTAGTGACTAATGATGAAGGAAAAGCTACCGGAGTCACCTATATTAGTAAAGACGACCGGCAGGAATATGCCTTGAAAGGAAAAATAGTAGTGCTGGCGGCTTCTGCATGCAGCTCTGCCCGTATTCTCTTAAATTCAAAAAGCAAACAACATCCGAATGGACTAGGCAACTCCAGCGGGATGGTTGGAAAATATCTGCATGACTCTACCGGCGCGAGTCGTGCTGCCTTTATTCCTGCGCTTATGAATCGCGATATATATAATGAAGATGGTGTTGGTGGTATGCATATCTATACGCCATGGTGGCTTGACAATCGCAAGCTTGATTTCCCCAGAGGATATCATCTGGAAATGTGGGGCGGAATGGGTATGCCATCCTATGGATTCGGTTTCAATGTAAATGACCTGAATAAACATATCGGTGAAAAGGTCGGAGGATATGGTGACCGGTTACGTGCGGATGTTAAAAAATTCTATGGCTCTGTTGTTGGTATCTCAGGGCGAGGAGAGTGTATCGCCCGCGAGAACAATTATTGTGAGCTCGATCCTGAAGTCGTGGATGAATTTGGAGTTCCGGTATTGCGATTTAATTATACCTGGACGGAACACGAACGTCTTCAGGCAAAACATATGCACAATACCTTTGAAGAAATACTGGACGCAATGGGTGGAAAGATCCTGGGCGATAAACCGGGTAAAGAAGATGACTTTGGTCTTTTAGCACCGGGACGTATCATTCATGAAGTGGGTACTACACGGATGGGAAATGATCCAAATAAATCAGTGACCAATGCTTATGAACAGCTTCATGATGCAGACAATGTCTTTGTGGTTGATGGCGGGCCTTTTGTATCCCAGGCCGATAAAAATCCAACCTGGACTATCCTTGCCCTGGCCTGGAGAACCTCTGACTATATCATCGAACAGCTCCGTAAAAGAAATATCTAAACGATTAATTCAGTCATACAATGGACAGAAGAGATACTATTAAAACCATGTTGGTCGGCAGCCTCGCAGGTGGAATCATCCTTTCAGCTTGCCAGCCGGATGCAGATGAAAAGAAAAAAAGCGGCGAAGATTCGGATGGCCAATACGGCAGAACCGAAAAAGAGAAAGCTCATGACCTGAAGGTGATGGGGGAAACTTTCTTTAATGAACATGAAGTTGCTACCATTGCAGTATTGTGTGACCTTATACTGCCAGCGTCCGCTTCTGCTGGCTCGGCAGTAGATGCCGGTGTGCCTGAATTTATATCCTTTATTGCCCGAGACATCCAATCTCATCAACTTCCGTTACGTGGTGGAATGATGTGGCTGGATCATGAGGCCACAAAGCGGTTTAGCCAGGCTTTTATATTATGTAGTGTTGATCAACAAAAACAACTCCTTGATACAATCGCATATCCTGAAGATGCTTCACCGGAATCAGCACAAGGTGTCAAGTTCTTTAACCTGATGCGCAATCTCGTGCTCACCGGATATTACACCTCCCGAATGGGCATTGATGACCTGGGCTACCAGGGCAATACGCCCAATACATGGGATGGAGTCCCTGATACTGTGCTTTCAAAACATGGGCTTGCTTATGAACAAGAGTGGCTGGCTAAATGTATTGATCAGGAAAAGAGGGCGGTTATTGCGGAATGGGATGCGGAGGGGAATTTGGTGAATTGATTAAATTCAATTGTTTTTTCTGTATGTCGATTGATGAAAAAGAAAAAGGGTCAGTGAAGGACTCCATTTCATTTCACCTTCACTGTAAACCATTTGAAAGTGGATCATTTTTGATATCCCAGTTCTTCCAAAGTTTGTTTTAAGACGATTTGAAGTGTTCTCTTCCCGGAAGACGTTTTGAAATAAGACTCTCTTCGCAAAGCATCGGCGGCAAGAATATGCGCTTCAAAATAGATCAGGCGAAAGGGCCGACGCTGTGCCGTACTGGTATTCATACCGGCATTATGTTGTTCCAGGCGCCGATATACATCCGCTGAAAATCCAATGTATAGTTTATGGTCCTTTTCACTAAAAAGAACATAGACGTAAAAGAAACTCATATTTCAACTGGTGGTTAATTTTAAGGTCAGGCTGGTGAAGAGCTTGTTTCCTATAAAATTAAGGAACATTGCCCCAAAGGACTCCGCTTCTCTTCGCCTTCGGGGCTGGCACCAAAGGACTCCGTTACACTCCATCTTCAGGGCACGCCATGAAGGCGCAGAAAAGAAAAGGACCTCGTCCTTTTCGAACGAAGTCCTTCATGGCGCCCCCTTAAGGACTTGAACCTTAGACCTACGGATTAACAGTCCGGCGCTCTAACCAACTGAGCTAAGGGGGCAATTTGGGAGGGCAAATATAAGGGGATTTTTATTTGGAAAAAGGAATGCAGACAACTTTCTTAAAATGAAAGCCGAGTCTAGATAAGTTATTGATATGCAAATAACTATGTATATTTTTAAAATACTTCAACAATGCTTGAGCGCCTTGTCGCCTTGAAGATTGACCAGAAATATCCCGATTCCGGCAAGATCACCTCTCAGGGAATAGGGGCTAATCTGGCCGTGGCAACATCATTGATCACCGGGAAAAGTGTAATTTTGTTCCAACAAGTTCTTTTCTATATTTTTTAATCAATCGGAATAGGTTGCATATACCAGTGCATTAATAGGGAATCGTGTGTGAATCACGAACTGTCGCGCAACTGTAAGTAACATCCACGTTCTGCCGGTCATGCCCACTGTCTGCTCCTCAGCGGATGGGAAGGGTGGCAGAACAGTTACAAGTCAGGAGACCTGCCTCTTCCATACTGCCTCACCAGGGCAGCATTGACAATGCTTTCGCGATCAGAAGCTATAGGTCAGAATCGATAGGTATACCAGACATCACTCCTGGATTGTACTCTCTTTTCCTGTCGTAACTACTTATCGTTTTTTTTTAAACAAGCATTGTAAAGTTCAGAACGAATCCACTTGGCATTGGCCATGGAGGTAATGATTGCATTTTATGATTCTTATTTGATATGAAAAAAAGAATTCAACTACGATATCCAATATTGATCCTCCTGATCGTAGCCTGCGCCTTCAGCAGAGTGTTTCCGCATATGCATAACTTTTCGCCGCTGGGTGCCATGGCCTTGTTTGGGGCCGCTTACTTCGCTAAAAAATGGCAGGGATTATTGATTCCATTACTCGCCACATGGGTGAGCGATCTGTTTATCAACAATGTCATCTATGCCCGGTATTATCCTGAGTTCACCTGGTTTTATTCCGGCTTCTACTGGCAATACGGAAGTTATATCCTTATCTCCGTCTTAGGTTTTTTTATGCTCCGCAAAGTCACAACATCAAGGATCATGGCCGGAGCACTATCCGCTACTACCCTCTTCTTCCTGGTCTCCAATTTTGGATGCTGGCTGGCTAATCCCATCTACAGCCAAAACTTCACCGGACTACTGAGTTGCTATGTAGCCGGAATCCCATTTCTCAAGAGCACGATGCTGGGGGACATGTTTTATTCCGGTGTCCTGTTTGGGAGTTTTGCACTAATGCAAAGTCAGATTCCTGCACTACGATTAAATCACGTATAAGCCATTTCACTCTTTTATCCTTAAATTATCCATCATGCAAAAACCACTACACATCCTGATCATTTTCGCAATCATGTTTGTTGCGATTAGCCCCAAAGTATTGGCTCAAACCGTTTCTTCGTTTGAATCCCTGCCGCTGGCACAGGATACTTTCTGGAACGGATCAGAGATGCCCAATGGGACTTTTTTCAGTGATGGCAATGGTGTTTTTCCAAACTTCTACAGCTCAGATTTTGGTGGCTATTGGGGAGGCGGATGGGCCTACAGTAGTATGCGGGATAGTACGACAGCGGGTTTTACAAATCTGTATTCAGCGATCACAGGCATTGGCTTTGAGGGTTCCCAAAATTATGCAGTAGGTACTTTTAATCCAATCATCAATGTAAGCCCTTCAGCAATTGGAAAAGTAGTCAGTGGTTTTTATATCACCAATGCTACGTACGCGGCCTTAAGTATGCGCGATGGGGATGCCTTTGCTAAAAAATTCGGAGGCGATAGCGGCAATGATCCGGATTGGTATAAGATCACTTTACGTAGTTATACTCAAGGTGTATTATCACACGATAGTGTTGAAATGTACCTGGCTGATTTTCGATTCATGAATAATGATTCTGATTATATCCTTAAGACCTGGGAGTGGGTTGATCTCACCTCTCTCGGTAATACAGACAGCCTGCAGATATTCCTGTCTTCCAGTGACAACGGGGCTTTTGGCATGAATACACCAGCCTATTTTTGCATTGACGATTTCACCACAGCTGATTATGTAGCCTTTGCACCTCAGGTAGGTGCGATAGGCACCACGGCCATTCACAGGGACAGCTCAGTATTTGTAGCCTGGGCTTCCGGGGCTCAGGTGACCAGGGGATACCAGGATATTTCTGATCCATCTCTCGGTTATGCAAGCATTGGTGACAGTACATCAGCTTTAGGACTTGCTGATGGTGATGGTGTCGTAAGTCTCGGAGATGGCGGTTCTGCAATATTAAATTTTGCGCATCCGATCATCAATGGCGATGGCTGGGATTTCGCAGTCTTTGAAAATTCATTCAGTGACAATTTTCTTGAACTCGCTTTTGTTGAAGTAAGTTCTGATGGCATCAATTATTATCGCTTTCCAGCTACTTCGTATACACAAGACGATGTGCAACTTGATTTAGGTGGCCTTATTGATGCAAAGCAGATCAACAACCTGGCGGGAAAATACCGGGCACTCTATGGAACACCGTTTGACCTTGAAGAACTGGCTGCTGAGCCCAACCTGGATGTTAATCACATCACCCATATCAGGTTGATCGATGTGGTAGGCAGCATCAATCCTGCCTACGCCTCCTATGACCAAAATGGAAATGCCATCAATGATCCATGGACTACCCCATTTCCATCTTGTGGGTTTGATTTGGATGCAGTCGGTGTCATTCATTCAGAAATCACAGCTACAAATGAATTGTCTGCTAAAGATCCTTTTATTACGTATCCTAATCCAGCGAGTGATGTCGTGTATATCCGTCTGGATGATTCAAAAAATATTCCTGCGGTTAAGATAAACCTGACTGATTATACCGGAAGGATCATCACCTCCGCATGGAATGCCGGCGATAATGACTTGATGGAATTAAACCTTCGCGACGTACCTCCAGGAATTTATTTTGCTTCCCTGATCACACCGGCTGGCACCATGACAAAGAATATCGTTGTCCAGAAATAAATCGATTAAGCCCTGGTCATTTATTTTATCCTCCTGATCGGATCCACGATGGCGATCAGTAAAGGAATAAAATATAAACACACCAGTAAAGCAATTTTAAGCACATCTGTCATGTCGTTTGTTTTAAGAGGTGATTAGATCAAAGTAGTTGATTTAGTATACATAAATTATTTTCCGCTCTTCTGCGGAAAGGCCATTACCTACCCTTACGATATACTGGCCTGGTGCCAATTGAAGCTTTCTCAGATCAAGCTGATGCTGCCAATGACCACTTACATTTGAGAAGGTAGTCTTGTAAATAACCTGTCCTGTATCCCCAAACACTTCCACCCTCAGCACTTTCATGCTTTCACTGAATTGAGCTTCCAATTTTACCACTGAATTCGTGGGATTTGGAAATACCTTGAATGCAAAAGTGGGAAGCTCCTCCTTCACGGCATTGACGAGGTCTTCTTCTATGTCAATTATCTGGTTTGGAAGCACACCCGTTCTGTACTGCTTGATTCCGGATGGCCATTCGATCACTATACTATCGACTATCATAGCTCCCCCCAATCCAAAATGAGCACGCATATCATTCTGACTGCAATAGGCACTCTGCGCTGAAATCTCCCGCATCTGCCAAATTGCAGCACCGTTCACTACAACCTTCACTCTGACCTTTGCGCCAATAGCTGATTTGTTTGATACGTTGCCTTCAAGCGATACCATCAACCAATGATTACTATTTCCATTGTTGTGATAGAGATAATCCGCTTCATCCATGTTGCCATATCTTGTGGTAGCCACCGCCAGGTCCTGGAATCCATCATTGTCGTAGTCGCCAAAAGCACAACCATAGGACCAGCCTTCATCCATCACCACGACTTCATTGGTTATCTCCGTCAGGTGACCGGTGCCGTCATTCAGATACAGGTTGTTTTTTAATCGCTGACCATTCTGGAAAGCATTAGTCACAAAGAGGTCGAGATCTCCATCATTGTCAATATCCGCCCATGCACTGCTGAATGATTTAGCATTGACCTTTGAAACATCCGTGGTGAGGATCCTGGTGAAAACGAAATTACCTTCATTCCTGAAGAGTTGATTTTTACTTCCATCGTTGGCCAGGAAAAGATCGAGGTCACCGTCATTGTCGATGTCTCCCCAACTGCTGCTCATGGTATTAAAACCATCGGTAGTGATGATGGGGTCTGTCAATTTCTCAAAAGCACCTCCACCATCATTGCGGTAGAGATTCTCCTTTTCTCCATTTTCATTGGTGACATAAAGATCCAGGTCACCATCACTATCTATATCTGACCAGCTCACATTCCGTGACGAAAATAAATCCGTGACCGGCGCTATCCCTGTCAGTAATTCCATATTGTTGCCTCCCTGATTCTTGTATAAAAAATTCTTTTTATTGCCTGCGCTGTTGGTCACATAGAGATCTACCAGCCCATCGTTATCATAATCACCAAAGGCGGCCGTCTCTGAATAACCGAAGTGATTGACCCATATTCCATCGAGTACCTGGGTAAACTTACCGGTTCCGTCATTGATATAAGCCAGGTTGTTCTTATTATACCAATTGACCACAAATCCATCCAGGTCACCGTCATTGTCGATATCTGCAAATGTCGCCCCATCGGAAGGCATAACATCCATCACAATCGGATCATCCGTTACAGCAGTAAAGTTTCCGTTCGTATCATTGATATACAACATGTTGTTCTGACCTGCTTGTGGTCCATTGGAAATAAAGCAATCAACATATCCATCTCCGTTGACGTCTACCCAATTGACACTTCTGGAATCTCCCTTGATCGTACTTAATGGCGAATCAATTACTTTCGTAAAGATTTGGGCATTGACCATTCCGGAAATGGCCATCAGCATTAGTAAAGAAATAAATCTCATGTCATTTTACTTTATAACCAGTTAACCATAGCGCGGTGATTTTGAATAGACGCGCTTATCGATGACAAAACAAAACAGAATCCTGAGGGTGTAAATGCAAAATATACTATAGGTGGATTAGTGCCCCCATACAACCAGATCCGCCGAACCAGTGCCGTTCGTTTGCAGGTAGAGGTCATTGGGCAGCTGGAATCGGTAGTTAGGAAAAACAAGGATTTTCGGAAGGTTAAAATGATTTATTTTGCAGTAACAAGTTCAGGGACCAGAAAACCGAGGTTAAGATTTTCGTGATGTTGAACTTGCGCTAAAGGGAATAGCACTAAAGAATCTATTTTGGTCCCTAAGCTTGTCGAAGGGAATAAAGGAAACTATTCTCTTCGCCGCCTCTTCGCAAGCGAAGAGGGCGGCGCAAAAAAAGGGGGCGGGTCATTTTCTCCCCTTCGACAAGCTCAGGGACCAGAAAAACAAAGGAGTACGCCATTTTCTTCACTTTGGCAAGCGCAGGGACCAGAAAAACAAAGTATTCCCTTCGGCAAATTCAGAAAAATGAAATATGTAGATTTATTCTAATAAAATATTGAGATGCAATCCAAAAGGATCCTACGACATATCATCTTCTGGACATTGTTTTTTTGCACCAGCCTGTTTAACGAGTTATATTTCTCCAGCAGCTGGTCTCAACATCCGGATTTGGATTCCTTCCTCAAAGGTGTATTGTCCCAGGTATTGATCTTTAGTATAAAAGCAATGGTCGTCTACTATAGCATTTATACCATTATTCCAAGATGGTCCTCGCATCAATCAACGCTTGACACAACATCTTTCCGGGCTACCGGACGAACAAGTTTCAGGTATTTAGTGGAATTTATCCTCGTCTTACTGGCTGGAGCGTTCTGCATTCGTCTGATGGTTCAGTGTGTTATCTGGGAATATATATTTCCAGGAGAAGAGCGTGTCCTAACATGGACAAGCCTGCTGGGTAGATACCTTTATTCACTCTTCGACCTGATCCCGATCACCCTGGTCGCCGTAGCGATCAAACTCGTTCAATTGCGGATCAGTGCCTTAAAGCAAGAAACGATTCTCGTACATGAAAAAGTAAAATCGGAACTTCAATATCTGAAGGCACAAACCAATCCGCATTTTCTATTTAACACATTGAATGGTATCTATGCGTTGAGCCGCAAGCAGGATGTTAATACCCCAACAGCCATTATGAATTTGTCAAAAATATTACGGTACATGCTCTATGAGACTAGTCAGCGGACGAATCCGATCCGTGACGAACTGGCGCTCATCACAGATTATATCGCTTTACAAAAACTAAGATTCCAGGACCATCTGAAGATCAAGTTTTCGAAAGATCTTGATGATGAAAATGCAGGTATTTCTCCTCTCCTCCTGCTCCCCTTCGTGGAGAATGCCTTTAAGCATAGTAACGGACTGGACACTCATATCCATCTGCAGGTGCGTGTGGCAGCGGGGATATTGACATTTTCGATTTCGAACACGTTGTCCGAACATCCGGATAGCGATCCCATCATTAAAGATGGAATTGGCCTGAGCAATATCAAACGCCAGTTGGCCATCCTTTACAAGGACTATACCTTTTCGGCGACCAAACACGAAAATGATTTTGTGGTAGAACTGCGCATTGCCTTAAATTCACATGCCTATGTATAATTGCCTGGTCATAGAAGACGAACCTTTGGCTGCTGAGATCCTGCAGGATTATATCAGTGAGGTATCTGATTTCCATCTGGTGGCGGTATGCAGAGATGTGATGACTGCGACCGAATATCTACGAAGCCATACGATACATGTGTTGTTTGTGGATATCCATCTGCCCAAAATAAAAGGCACAGATTTTATCAAGACGATTCAGAACCAATACCAGGTGATCCTTACCACGGCCTATGATCAATATGCCATTGAAGGATATAACCTCAATGTGGTGGATTACTTACTCAAGCCTATTGAGTTTAGTCGTTTTCTGCAGGCGATTCAGAAAATCAATAGAAATCGTCCCATGACGGGAGAGGTGGTGGAGTCTAAAGGAGGAAAGGGATCCTTTCATTTCTTTAATGTCGACAAGCGTCAGGTCAAAGTATACTTTGATGATATCCTCTATATTGAAAGCCTGAAGGAGTATGTGAAAATTCATACAGCACAGCATTATCTCGTCACCAAACTCCAGATCGGGGAATTCGAAACCTTACTGGCATCGCCCAGGCTCTTGCGTGTGCACAAGTCTTACATTATCAACCTTGATAAAGTAACAGCTTATAGTGCCAACCTTATTGAAATCGGTAGTCATCAGATTCCGATCGGCAGGACGTATAAGGAATTAATCATGAAGCATTTGAAGCTTTAGTTTGAAGAACCTAACACGGAACATCTCCATGCCTTTTCTGTAACTCACCCCCGACCCCTCTCTTTTATCAAGAGATCTGCGGAACGAAAATGATTTTCAGAAAAGAGGGGTGTTAGATTTTACTGTAGACACAGATCTCTCTTTTTCATTAATATGAAATTTTAAAAGGGCTCCCCTCTCTTTTGTGGATCATGTGCGTACACAAGATCATTTTTAAGAGAGGGGCCGGGGGTGAGTTATGCAGGAGCAAAGACGGGTGTTTGATTTTACTGTAGACACAGATCTCTCTTTTTCATTAATATGAAATTTTAAAAGGGCTCCCCTCTCTTTTTATGGATCATATGCGTACTTAGGATTATTTTTAAGAGAGGGGTCGGGGGTGAGTTATGCAGGAGCAGAGAGGGGTATTATAATTTTCCTAAGTATGCTGTAAAAACAAAAAGAATCATTACATAAAAAAGGGCCATCCCTGTTGAGACGGCCCATGTATTTTGAGAAGAAATAAATGCTCAGTGTGAAGCTTCTATCTGATCGTGTCTGTCATCGATATAGCCTGACTTTGTCTTTACACTAAAGCCTCTCTTCGCCGGCATGGTGCGGAAGATGTGATCCCAGAATGGGGAGGATACGCCGTAGGCAGCATCAGGTTGCTGATAGTGATGCAATGCGTGATGTATCCAAAGCACTTTCAAAAAATTCCTTGGTGGTGGGAAAGCGTGTACTGAATAATGCACACACAGGTAGGTGGCGTACCCAGCTACAAAACCTCCGGTGAATGGAATACCATATTCGCCGAGCAGTATTCTGTAAAAAGCAAAGAAGACAGAAGCGAGTACGATGCTCACGATCGGGGGCATGGCCAGGCGTGATTTGTCTTTTGGAAAATGGTGGTGTGCGCCGTGCAGTACATACTGGAGGCGCTCCTTCTTTGGCGTCTTCGCTTCCATGTGAAACGTATACCTGTGAATCAGGTATTCCACTAAGGTAAAGGAGAAGAATCCGGCAATAAATAGAAGGATACTGGCACTAGGACCCAAGATTCCATAGTATAGGGTGTATCCTAAAAGGATAACGCCAATGCCATAGAAGATGGAAAGTGGCCAGGCGATATGGGTGTGTGTTAATTTTTCGAGGATTGGGTTTTTGAAGACCCTGTTCTCGGTGACTGCATCATTATATGCCATCTTTTCGAGGAATTTAGTCCACAAAGGTAGGCAAAAAGGGGATGGAGTGCAAGGGGAATGCAGGGATTAAGGGATTATGGAGAGAATGGATGAAGGGGGTACTTTATTCCAGGAAAAGGGGGGATTGAAAATTCAATTTATTTGGTCAAGTAATAGAATATCAAACATTTACATATTAGTTAAAATGTTAAACCAGACGTATATTTAAAATTTAAGTTTTTACTGGCAAATGAAAAGCTTAGGAGCTTAGAAGGTAAGCAGCTAATGGGGTTATAGGCTTATGGCCTATAGGTTGATGTGTTGATAGGTTGATGTCTGGTCGACGGATCTGATTTGGTGGGCACAGGTTTTGGTAAAATCCCCGGGCTGCACCCGGGGTTAGCAGATGGCGGCCTTTCAGGCCTTTAACTAAGGTGAATCGAAATAATCATCCTCTGGCTATTCGTAAATGATGATGAGCTGTGATGAAATATAAGGAACTCTGGGCCAGAACCCGCTCTATGCTTTATGCCCTCCCGCTGCAAATGCCGTGCATTTGGCGGGATCTTCGCTGCGCTTCGATATGCTCTATGCCCTGTGTTCTTCGCCTCAGCCTTAGCCTTAGCCTTACTTCTGATTAGCAAGCTGCCCGCAGGCGGCGTCGATGTCTTTTCCGCGGCTACGACGGACGGTGATCATCACATCTTTATTTCTGAGGTAGCGGGCAAACTTATCTACCTGATGTTCATCAGCGCGTTCGAAAGGAACACCGGGAACAGGATTATATTCGATCACATTGACCTTGACAGGAAACTGTCCCCGACAAAGTCTGACAAGCTTTTCGGCATCTTCGATGCTATCATTAAATCCTTTCAAGGCGATATACTCAAAGGAGATGCGGCCACCGGTTTGCTTGTAGAAATAATCCAATGCCTCCATTAACGATCGGAGGCTGTTGGTTTCATTGATGGGCATGATCTGGTCGCGCTTTTTATCATCAGCTGCGTGTAAGGAGAGTGCCAGATTAAATTTCACTTTTTCATCCCCCAGTCTTCTGATCATCTTGGCAATCCCGGCCGTGCTTAGGGTAATACGTCGCGGAGACCAGGCCATCCCATCCGGACTGGTGATCTTGTGAATACTTTCCATCACCGGACCATAGTTGAGCAATGGCTCGCCCATACCCATATAGACAATGTTGGTCAAGGGATAACCCAGCACTTCCTGACTTAATTTGTTAGTATCAAAAGCCTGGTCATAGATTTCGCCTGCTGTCAGATTGCGCAACCTACCCATCTTGCCTGTAGCACAAAAACTGCAGGTGAGACTGCACCCTACTTGCGATGAAACGCATGCTGTCGAACGCCTGTCTTCCGGCACTGGAATCATGACCGTTTCGATCTTATAATTGTCCTGTAGTTTGTAGCGCGACTTGATAGTTCCATCCTCGCTGTTTTGACGCACATCTAAAGTGATGCTGTCAAAAGTAAATTTATCGCTGAGTTCCTGGCGCAATGCAGCAGGAACATTGGACATATCATCAAATCCCTTTGCGCCCAGCTTCCACATCCAATCGAAAACCTGCTTTGCCCGATAAGCAGGCTGCCCAATCGCTGCAAATGATTTCTGCAGCTCAGCAATGGTTTGGGTCCTGATGTCGGTTTTTGTCTTGTGAGTTGTGAATGGTGAGTTGTGAGTTTAAAATCGTCAGGCGTGAGTGATGAGTAGTGAGTAGTGAGTGGTTTTTTTGTACGCCTTTGTTATGCAACTGGTAGCTTACTGATGGTAGCTGATAGCTGACGCCTGATAGCTGATAGCTGAATACTGACAGCTACAATTACAGACGCACTGGTTCAATCACGGGCTTTATTACCTTGATACCTGCGTACAAAGGATGTTTGATCAGTTTCATGAGCTGCAAGCGATGGATGCAGGAAACTTTCAAGACGCCCATTCCATATTTGATACTTCGGGTGAGATTGATGGAGGAAGCTTCTTCAAAATACTTTGTAGGGCAGGTGACTTCCGCAATCTGATATCCTGAATAGATAATCTGCGACAACATTTCATTGTCAAAAATGAAGTCGTCTGAATTTGTTTCAAAAGGGATGGAACGTAATACCTCACCGCTGAAGGCCCTGTATCCTGTATGATATTCTGACAGTTTGTAATTGACCAGGATGTTCTGGAACAGGGTGAGGAATCTATTGGCCCAGTATTTATAGAGGGGCATTCCGCCGCGCAGGGCTCCCTTGCCAAGGATCCTTGAGCCTAATACGACCGGGTATAAATTTTCACCAATGATATTGACCATGCTCGGGATGAGCAATGGGGTATACTGGTAATCCGGGTGGAGCATGATCACGATATCGGCATTGACCTCGAGGGCTTTTTTATAGAGCGATTTCTGATTGCCGCCATATCCCTTGTTTTGTTCATGCCGGATGATATGGTGAATGCCGAGTGCGTGGGCTTCTTCCACTGTATTATCCCGGCTGGCATCATCGCAAAGGATTACTTCATCGACGATGTCGCGTGGGATTTCCGCATAGGTCTTGGCAAGGGTGCGGGATGCATTGTATGCAGGTAGAACGACAACGACCTTTTTATCCTTATACATAGTGCAAAGATAGATGGAATGCTTTAGATGAATGAACCGGCGGGTGTACAAATAAAAAAGCCTCCGCAATGAAGCAGAGGCTTTTTAGATTTTGATCCGGCTGAAGAATTACTTCTTACCAGCAGGAGCAGCAGGAGCGAATGTACCCATCAATTGTGTAAGGGCAGACATTGATGTATCTACGCCACCTTTAACAGTGCCGTATGTACCTTGCCATGCTTTCAGGTTGTCACCAGCGGTTGTTACTAAACCACCGAGTTCAGCCAACTGAGCTGTAACATCACCTTCGACTTTGCCTGCAGCAAGACCGTCCTTCAGGGCAGTTACTGCAGCAGATTTCTCTGTCCAGGTAGCCACGAAGTCATTGATGTTTTGCTGAAGAGGCGCGTAAGCACCTAAAGCATCCGTTACTGCTTTGTTGGCAGCACCCCATGCAGCAGTTTGCTCTGGCTTCAATTTCTTAGAAGTCATTTCATCCAGTTGTACGCCAGCCAGAGCCTTTGTATAACCTGTGAGGTCATTGCTTACTGTTCCTGAGAAGTCAGTAACAGCTTTAGTGGTGTTGTCCCAGTTACCAGAAAGTTCTTCGATACCGGCACGGTATTGCTCAACGCCTTTGCAA
This sequence comes from Saprospiraceae bacterium, assembly GCA_031402955.1. GTDB lineage: Bacteria > Bacteroidota > Bacteroidia > Chitinophagales > Saprospiraceae > Opimibacter. Next base: position 24,014 of record JANNSS010000213.1, on the reverse strand, counting down.
GAGATCATCAGCAAAGGAATGGCGAATAATAACAGTTTTTTCATGTTGTTTGTGTTTTTGTCAATTGTGGGCGCAAATGTAAGGCATATTCCGCTAATAATCAGGATTATTTAACAGAATTTTAAACTTTAATATGGCGGACAGAAGAAAATTTCTTAGTAAGGGGTAAGGGCGTATAATATTTTGCTAAATCGTTGTTTTTCCAACGATTATGCGACAATATTAAAATACACCAAATCAAATTAGTTTTAATAATTTAAAGAAAAATCGTTTTTTGGGCCTAAGGCGGTCATTTTCAGAAGGTTTCCCGTGCTTTCATAGTCCCTGATTACATCAAATCCTGCATTTGCAGGCCAAATGGTCAATATATGCAACATAGCAGTATTGAGTATTCAGCAATCTTAAGACAGGAACTGCTGACTGAGAACTGAGAACTGCCGACTGCCGACTGCCAACTGCCAACTGAAAGCTGCCGACTGATCATGAGCGGCCCGCGACTTGAAAGTCGGGGCAATTCAATTTGCCTGGCTTGAAAAGCCAGGTTTTTGCGCTCATGACAATGCCGACTGAGGACTGCCGACTGAAGACTGACCGCTGACAGCTGATAGCTTAGTGTATACCATTGACTCCCCTGAACTCCACCTGTGCACCTGCCAGGTTGACCACGTCCTTGCCGAGGCTTGATGTATTGAGTCTGAAGGTGCAATTTTCAATAATCAGGTTAGCGGTATTGCCAGTAGAAAGAAGGGCTGCAGCCTGATTGGTGGCATAGTTCCGTTCGAAAATCACATTGAAAAAATGTCCGGTTCCGAAATTGAGGACACCAGCTCCGCTGTCATTACCATTTGAACTAAGATCCGCATGCCCATAAGTGATGGTGACGCCATCGACAACACAACCAAGGCATTGATCTGTCAAAACAAGTGTGTGGTAGCTATTGTCTGAAAGTGTATCGGCGATATTGATATCTCCGCTTATTTGCACCAGCTCTGGATCATTGGTCCGCTCAGCTCGTGTCAGTTCGACTCCAATGAAACCGCCATATATGCTGATACTATCATACAGGATAAAGCTTGTATCACGGCGTGTAGGATGTGGTGAATATATTCCCTCAGCTATCCATATTTCGTCAGCATTCGCCCATTCCCTGGCAGCTTCAAGAGCGTCCTTCAATTCTACAAATGCATTTGCCCAGGAGGTCCCGTTGTTAAGTCCGGTGGCATCTTTATCGACATACACCTGAGGGGATGGAAAGGTACATGGCCCTGTAAGAACGACCTCTGTGACGACCGTACTGTCACAACCAAAGACAGAGGTGAGTTCATCTGTGTAGAAACCTTCTTCTGTCTGATAACTTCCGCCGACGAAGATGCTGTCCTGATTGCACATCATATGGATGAGGGTATCCAGGGATGTTGGATGGACGTTGACCATGATGGAATCGGTATTGACACAACCGAATTCATCAGTCCCTGTGACAAAGTACAAGGTAGAGGTATCTGTCAGCAATGCCTGGGTAGAAGTTTCCTGGAAATTGAGTGCAATTTGCGGATACCAATAGTATGTGTTAGCTCCATCTGGATTGAGATAATGTAATTCCCCTGGACAAGTTTCCAGATCATCTCCTGCATCAACCAATGGGAATCCTCTCACTAAGAAATATTGTGAGGTATCTTGTATCAACGTGGAATCCGTGGCGATAACAAAAAATCTAACGGTTAAACCCGCCAATGAATCTGGCAATACCCAACTGAATGGATGCATCGATGTGTCAATGTTACTAGCTAATGTTATAAAGGTTTCACCACTATCAATGGTCATGACAAAATTTACCCGATCAGCCATAATCGTGGAATATTCAAGACTAATGGTATCCTGAATACAAAATACATCCTGTATCGCCGGTTGGATATTAATCTCCCATTTGGGCAGGATAAAGACATTGGCTTCTATTGAATCTTTTATCTCTCGGTTTCCGGTGTTATCAATGCCAATGATATAAAAACGATAATGTGATCCGTATTCGCCGACAAACGCATGTGCTAGTGAGTCTGCTACAGTGACCAGGGCTTTTACGTATGGGCCCTCATCTTTTGAAACATAAATTTCGAAAGAACCTAAACCGCTTCCTCCGGGATCATCTGCTCCGCTCCACGAAAGCTGGAGAATATTGCCTTCCGAAATAGTATCAAGGCTTTCGAGGATGGTCGTTGGAGGAAATGCATCAATTAGATTAGACCATGTATTAGTGACTATCGGATCGTTATCATCAAAAATGATGGAGGCTATTGCCTGGACGGTGTCACCAGTCATCGTGTTGGTCTTTGCTTTCACAGAGAAAGTGACAAATCCTTCACCGGAATGGGTAATTGTATCATTGATAGGTAAAAAACCTATCAGTGGATCTGTTGGCTGTTGATTGGTCAATGGATCAATGGTAGTCAGTTGCCAGAAGGCCCGACGGTTTTGAACATCCAGACCCGCTACAACATCAACGTAGAATCCGGATTCAGTGATCAGATCATAGCGTTTTTGAAACGAAGAAGCATTGACGGGAACTTCAAAGGAAAGGTCTCCAAATCCAAATGTACCAAGACGAAAGGTGTATGGGTTGATATCCTCATCAAAATCATGCGAAATAAATACTTGTTTTGCAGGAGCTGAGGCCAGGTTAGGATCATTTTCAAAACGCACAGTATAAGGCAAAGTATCAAGGATAGAAACCCATTGGGGAGGACCATATCCAGAAGGGCCAGCAATATCATTAGGGTCATATGCGCAAAGAAATTCGCCAACCAGAATGTGTCGTTTCTTTTCTTCTCGACAACCATGATCATCACTTATACTAAATGTAAAATCCGTCGTAGATCCAAACCGAATGATTTTGTGATTAATTCCACGTTGACCCTGGATGGTGTATGGCGGCGTACCCCCTGTGGCACCTACTCTGTAGTAGACAGGAATAGGTGTGTGGCATTCATGAGGCCTGGGTGTCTCCAGCAACTCAAGAGTCATGACAAGTTTTGAATCCGGCTCTTCAATGACTACCGTTTTAGTATGATCACAAGCGGTGGCATCTGTGACCGTGACGGTGTAAGTGCCTGCTGCAATGTTGACTCGATTTTGTCCGGAAAAGCCATCACTCCAGGCGTAACTAATTGGCAATGTCGCATTCGGCACAGAAACATAAATAGATCCGTCATGCTTTCCATGACAAGTAACATCTGTTTTGGTTGCGAAGATTTGCGCATTCCCGAGGGTGCAGAACGAGCAAAACGAAAGCACCATCCAATTCACATTAAATATCAATTTATGTATTTTCATGGTGTTAATGCGTTAGGGCAATCCTGAATAAGTTGTTCAAAGGTCAAACCTGTTTGCTCCAACAAGTGTCTTATAGCGTTCGTTGGCAAGGAGGCGTTTAGCAGATTGATGATATAATCATATTCAGTTTTACGAAGAGGAGCTTTCTTCAAATAGTTTGTGAATTCAGGATACTTTTCTCCATCGTTCCTATTCAGGGGTTGTATTAAATTTTCGAAAACGTCATTTGCTATTTGAAAGTATGGGGATTCAATTCTGTATTTATCCATACAATGTGAAGTCAGAAACGCTGCACGAAGTACTTCTCCTTCAAAAACATCTTTGTTTTGATAGTGTAAGGAATTTTTGTCCCTGATCGCTAAAAAGAATTCTTTCTGTGTAGATGAGACAAACACCAGAACTGGTTGGAATTCCAGATTCTCTTCGAGATTTAGAAAATACCATTGTCCATTTATTTCTTTCTGCGCATTGGAGACAATATAATTTGTATTGTTATAGCGCAGCACATATTTAGTGACAGAATATTTTTTTTCTCCGGCGGACAGGACATAGTGACTGTGCAATAGTGGCGTATACTGTCCAAATTGTTCTTTCCATGCAGCAAATGTTTCGATCGTGACATGGCATTCACCGGGCAGAAAAAAAGAAGTATACGTTTGATAGTCTTGGCAGTGAAAACTACCTGGTATTAAATTAGATCCATCACTTTTCGATCCTGCGGTAGCTGATGGGGAGGCATAAAAGGTGGCGTTCTGCAGTTTGTATTTGCCGGAATGAAAATCAAGTTGCAAATCAAATACATGCGAAAACTGACTCCAGGAAGGAATACTGAAAGAAAAGAAGAGGAGAAAATGTATGAATAGCTTATTCATGATTTAGTCAACATTTAAGTCAATGAATTTGACGTATGGCGATTCATAGCCATCGATTACTTTATAAGGGCCCAACTCAAAAGTAGGGGTGGAAAATGTAGGATTAGAGGGTGATCCAACATAAACGTAGCCTGCAAATTTGACTTGCAAACCGCCTACAGAAGCATTCGTTTCTATTTTTCCTCCCTGGAGTCTGGCTTTTATAGTCAAGTCAGATCCTGTTTCACCGGACACTGAAAGATTGAAGGGGCCAAAAGCAGCATCGACTGCAAAGCCGGCAAACAATTCAACTTTTCCAACAACATTTAATGTCCCATCCCAATCACTCATTTGCATGGAAGGATCCCTCGTAACGTTACCTACGATCGTTATACCCGCTGCTGCACGTACATAAGGGAAGACATAGACATCAGCTAATCCGGGAACACTCGCAATGAAAAGGAAATTATATAAAGGCAAACAGCCACTTGCACCAATCGCTGGCAGGGTTATTGCAAAATCAATCTTATTGCCAAGGTTTGGGTTGTGGTATTTATTCACCTCCTCCAGTGCCACGCCAAGCGTGATGTTATCTGCCGGGATGGTTAATCCTATAGGTATGGGCGTACAGTAGGCGCTCTGCAACGGAAAAGAGTATGAATTAAAAAATTTCTCTTTAAAATTCTTCACCTGGGAAAGATCAAGGGCTTTTTGAATAGTTACCGGGGAACTAACTGAGAGGGCAACTGTCACAGACTTATCACCAGCCGTAACCGTATAGAAACCTGCTAAAGGACCCAGACTTGCAGTCCATGAATCACCTGTTTCTGGAGGAGCAATCGGATTTCCTGACCATTCTGGTTGCCCAGTAGGAAAAGCAGATTCGTCGTTGGGTATGGCGCGAAACTCGACTAAATGCGTCCCTGAAAGAGGCTTCACAATATATAGTGTTTCTCCTGCGTGTGCCTTACGCTCTTCATTGACCATATCACTAACAATAATGTCTTTCACCCCTACATTCACTTCAATGATTTCTTCATCATAACAGTTAGGGTTACTGGTACTTGTAGCCCTAATAGTCACTGAACCTGGTCTCACACAACCGGAAATCCACCCTGCTTGTGAGATGACAGCCTCGGTATTATCAGGATCAGCATAAACACTCCAGGTGAAGGGCTCCGGAGGCAGGGTGCCATTCCCATTCTCTGTAAGTGTTGCTTTCGCTTGATTTGGCTGACCATTGGGATATATATACGTTGGATAAAACTTTATTCCACCAAAGTACACGACCACCCTTACACGATCAATGGCTTTAAAGGAAAAGAATTGATCCGTGACAGTTACATTATACCATGTTGTTTTGTCCGGTTTGACAATAGGTGTCTTTTGATTTACCTGATCTGCTGTCAGGCCATCTGCCACTGCCCATACATAACAATGATCCGGATTCGGGTTGTCAATTCCAATAGCAGCCCCGTTCCCTGAACAGCATATTTTTTCTTCACCGGCATACTGCTGGCTATGTGCATGCATGGCGGTCAACATCAGGATAACTATAAATGTAAATTTCATGTTTGCTTTTATTTTAAACCGACTACAAAGGAAGGCAGAGGTAAAGACCAGACAAAAACTTCTATCGTACCACTTGCTCCAGGACGTAGAATGCCGGGTGGTCCATTAGGTTCCTGAAGCAGAATCTCAAGCATAGGTAATCCTTCATTTGCCCTCAGTAATTCAAGTGTTGGGGCAATGAGATTTCCACCTGGTGATTCCACTACCACAATGGCATTCTCTATATCCACATCTCCGGTATTGATAAAAGTGATGACGATTTTGGATGCTGATCTGGGAGCCCTCCAGAATATCCCAGGTGCGAAAGCATTAATTTGCAATTCCTCATTGCCTTCCGCTATTACCCTGAACCCATTTTCTATTATTGCCATCGTACTATCAGCCTTGACAGCATCAATTGCATAGGTATCAACGGCCATATCTGCCAAATCAAAGGAAGCATAGACCAGGTTTTCATTAAAAACAAATACCTGATCAGCGATTAATTCAACCCACGGATTGTTCTGACGCAGCCTGAACCGCTCGGTATTGTCCAGTTTAATACCTCGTATTTCAAGTGTGACACGTGTATCCTTCACGCCTTGCTTTGGAGAGATAGAATGAATTTCAAATGGTACGATCCTCGCCAATAATTCGATTGCTTGCGGTTCGCCAGTCGATATCGAACCATACCCTGCGATATAATACGTTCCTACCTGAAGCTCTGGAATGATGATATGCTGAAAAGCACCTGTGGCCTGCTGAGGACCAAACTCAAAATCCCCACGCGATGGCACAGTACCAAACTTGCAATAGAGTTCATTGAATCCTGTAGCAGAATCACCCTGGAGGCTGATGATCATACTTTCTCCTTCCATACCTGGAAGTATATTCACTTTGTAATAAAGCTCCTGGTTAAGATATAAACTATCGGTCATCAGTGAATCAATAATCAGGGTTTTTACTTCCACTTCCATTCGATCTATGGAAGCACCCATGTTGTTAGTATTATCCGATTCAATGATTTGTTGTCTGACATCGGTTTGGACTACCGCAAAGTATAGCCCTTCAACAACATCCTTGACTGGACCCGACATGGTTGATGAAACGGTGGATAAAGGTGGAATATACCCCGTGGTGTCCTTTACACCAAAGACGGGATCATCCGCACTCCAAAGTGAATCAGCAGAGAGGTATACAATTTCCCTGTAAACACCATAGGCAGGGTTGCTTCCCTGATTCTGGGTGATCCAGCTAATCTCAATGACATCTCCTGCTATCGCCTCAAGTGGTATGGTCACCTGGTTAATGACCAGGTCTGAAGGAAGTGGCAGTGTAGCTTCTATTTCGCGAATCATGACATTATTATTTTCACCGTTATGCTCATAGACTCTGTTTGTAGGATCCGTGCGAGCAATAATGTAAAAATTACCTGTATACTGGGTGGGAATAAACACCTGGAGTGGATAACAGACCGTGCTATCCGGAAATAGTTCAAATAATCCAGTCGGAGGTGAAGAACTGAAAGTGCTAAGTTGAATATCACCGGAATTGATCTGAAGATCGGTTGATAGATAGACCTGATTTTGCCAGCTCCCCACTGCTACCCCGTTGCCAATATTCTGAGTGCAAAACTGAATCTCAAATGGCTGTCCTACCACCACAGTTGAAGGCGCTGAAAGCGCAGCTATAAACAAATCCGGACTTGGTGAAAGCTGGATATTCAGAAGCACGGGTGCTCCTTGGGTATCTCTGCACAGTTGAATGTTGTTGGGCCTGATCGAATCAAAATGTAGTTGAGTAAAATCAGACTCTACGATCAGATAATAATTTCCAGATACACCTACCGGAATCTGGATTAGTCCGGATTGGTCAAATGGTGTAAATGGGCCAAAACCAGATTGATTGGTCGAAGGAGAAAACAATCCAACGCGAATATCTTCCAGGGTATCTAGAACCTGATCATTTGAAAGAAAGGCATGATCTTTCCAATTAGAGATCACCGGGATGGCCCCATTCTGAATAGATGTTCTCCAGGATATGTCATATGGCGACCCTGACATTAAAGCAGTCGTTTCAAGGATGACCGTATCGATGGCCAGATCAACAAATGGAGCACCTTTAACATAAAAAGATCCGCTCCGCTTGATATTGTTGTTTTCACCCTGACCTTCAAACATGATATCCTTCTCATCAGTCTTGACATAGATATAATATACATTTTCATTGGTCTCAGGATCCAGTGTGATGAGAACAGAGGTATGCGCTGTGTCGGAAGGAGACACCATTACACTTTGATTGATGTCCACCAACTTCGTATTATGAGCAGGTGTCCAAACTGAATCAAAAGAAATAAATACATCATCATCCCAGGAACCAGTGGTTTGCAAGTTGCCCCTATTCAATGATGCATACTGAAGTGTCCATGTGATGCCGGCTGTCACTGTATCAGGAACTGAAAAATTCACGACTTCCATGTCCGGTATAGGTGGACCAATCACATAAACAGGTAGCGGAGCAGTATATACGTTGTTACTATCTCCAGTTGACTCAAACACCGCACCGTTATCATTGATCAGAAAATGCAAATACACGTCTTCCTGAAGATTAGGAGGAAATGAGAGGTTTGCAGATTTTTCCAAGGTGTCGACCCCGTCCATGCCTTGATCCCACTTGATTTCATCTCTTAAAAGCACAGCTGTCAGTGGATCAAATGAAGGTTGATTTGATCCATATATCTTTGTTTTCACATTTTTATTGATATAGCGTCCTCCTCCGCTATTAATCTGCGCCCAGGAAAGGGGAAAAGTGGATGTACCATTTACCGTATCAGGAAAAACAGCCTGCGTGACATGAAGATCCGGATTAGCCAGGTATAGAAGATCTGGATGCGCGTATTGATTGTTGGCTTCCATATTGAACTCAAACTCATCATTGTAGAAGTCAGTGTTTCCATATAGATAATAATAGCCTGCAGGGAGTAACAAGGAAAGAGTAGAAGCTAGTGATGTATATTCCTCCTGTGAAAGCACATTTTGTGTATGATATTGACTGCTGAACGGTAAATTAAAATTTGGGTTATAGATCGGTGCTAGAGAGATGTAAAGTTGATCCTTCCAATACCCGGACAGGCTTGGTCCGGCACCCATATTGGAGACGGTCCATGAAAATAAATTTGGATACCCACTGGAAATGGTATCGGCAATTTGGATATCCGTGATGACCAGATCTGCAGGTGGTGTCAGCACAACCTCCATTGTATCACTCCTCATGACGTTATTGGATTCAGCCGCAAACTCATAGATCACATCGTAAAAATCGCTTTGAACAAAAATGTAATAGATTCCAGCAAGGCTATTAGGTATATATGCCTGAATGGTCTTTGTGTATGAACTATCTGGCTCCAGATTAGCTGTATGTGGGAACGTCCCAAGAATGTAACCAACAGGGTTGAATGGATCACTGCTGAGCATGACTCTGTCATGCCATGTCCTGAGACCTGTTGCAGCCGTACCGCTATTTTCAATAGTATATAAAACAGATATCGTTTGGCCGGACAAGGCAAGCTCAGGTGCCGTTACGATGACCATATCCATGTCTGGAAGAGGGGACAATTCGATCATGCTGACTATAGAAGATCTTTCCCAATTGTTGCTATTATTCGCTTCGGTAAGATTAGAAAACCGATCACTGTGAACAAAGACATAATAATTTCCCACTGTATAATTTGGAATCGTAAATGTGGCTTCATTCATATAGGACATACCACTATCCAGTGCTGTCAGGTTTTGGACGGAGCCTAGGTAAAAATCAAGACTAGGATTGAGCGTGGCATCGGAAGATAAATAAACTGCATCGGACCACAAGACGCCTTGTGTCGGTCCAGCTCCCTGGTTGCGCACGATCCATTCTACTTCTATGGATTGCCCTGTAAAGGCTGTAGGTGGCGCAATGACAGTATCCACCACAAGGTCAGGAAGATTGCGCACCGTAAATACCTGTGTCACACTACTCACCATCTGATTACAACTATTCTTAGCCACCACCTTCCATTCATATGTCTGACCATAATCGACACTTGAATAATTTCTATTGATCTGTGGAAGATCAGGTATCTGCGGTGTCACTGGCTCCGTAGCCCCAACTTCCCATATAAATACATCATACAGTGTTGCATTCTGTGCGGGAGACCAGGACAGGTTTACTGTTTTATCTTCATCAATGGCATTATGTACCGGTATCATATTATCAACACTATCAACAAGTGCTGGAATGTGAATGACTTCAAGATTCGTGAGCGTATCATTTGTCAAATTTAGATCACTTGTCAGAGAAGTGGCCAGTGCAAACGTGTAGTTGCCTACCTGACTAAGATTAACCGTTGGATTAAAAGTATAATCCAACGTTCCTCCAGGCGGAACAACAAGCCCTCCAACATTTTCAGTAATCCACATATTACCGCCGAATTTAAAAGAGACGTTAAAGCCTGTCTCCGGGTTTGCACCATAATTTTGGATTCGGATTGTCACCTCTTCCGTCGTTCCGAATCCGCAGTATGTCTGTGGAGCCTGTAATAGTTTAGCACCAACATCATGTGCCAGCAATGTAAATTCCCTAGCCCCAATATCCGGTGTACTAACATGTCGGTTGGAGCCATATATATCTGTTGTGATTCCACTGACAGGTATCGCCTCTCCATCCAATGCTGCTTGCAATACATCCGGCCCATCCCCATCAAATAATGATTCGACACTCATTCCTTGCAGGTTTTGATTGGTAGCAGCCTGCAAGGCTGCAAGATCAGCATACGCATTATAGTATGTGGCTAGTACAGATCCGGTAGTATAGAGGTTACAATAATTTAAGGTATTGCTTAAGTATGGATACCCCCAGGAAGCTACTATTGTTCTTCCTCCACTTTCATTGGAGAAAATGCAATTACGGATGTGAATATTGTTGTAAGACCCTATATCCTCAAAAGCTATACTTGATGATCCCACATTTTCGAGGCGCACTGTATTGTAATTGAACTTAACATAATTGCAAGCCTCCAGGGCTATACCTAAAGTTATAGTAGAATTTCGCGCCAGAATGTAATTGTTATTTACCTGGATAGGAAGCAGGGCAGTGCCCGCAGATGCATAGAGGCTGATACCATAATATCCACCGCCCAACAGTCTGACATCATTTCCGTCGATGGATATGTCACCATAAAGAAAGGATATGATCATACCGTCATGGGGACGCAGGTTATTGATGATCGAGTTACCATTCAACTGAAGATCCTGGGTATAGCGAACATAAATGGAGTTAGACAAGCAATTATAGAAATGATTATTTTCCATCACCAGGTTCTTTTCCCTGTCACCACTGCTGCCGATCAGGTAAATTCCCTTCTCGCCATATTCAAAATGATTATTAGTGATCGTAATGCTGTCCTCACTGGTCGTACCGCTATACAACAATTCATAGCCACTATATGCGATTTGCAAGTCCACACCCTTAAGGTGGCAATGCGCTACACCTATATTACTGGAGCCATTTGTCAATTCGAGCACACGACCTTTTGTGGAGACCATGGATATGTTTTCAAACCGGATGCCATGCGCATTTTGGAGACGAACTGTATAATTGTTGGTGGTTGGTACGGTAAAATTCCTTGTCAACTTAACAAGTGAACTATCCCCTGATTCAGCCGTAAAGGTCACCAGGTGTGCAGAAGATAAACGAGGGAAATCTTCAATTAAAAGCTGAGTCAGATAGGTTCCGTTCCGAATGTTAAAGGTGACATCATCGAGTATACCGCCAAAACCAAGTGCACTTTGCAACTGTGAAAACAGATTAAAATCAGGCAATACCCCCCCTACCGTATAGGCGCCTGATAATGCGGGATACAAATTGCTTATCGACAATGTATCATTGACACTGGTACTGTCTTGTATATTATTTGGAGCTTCCGTCCAATAAATCAAATCATGGCCAGTATACTCCGGAAAGTTAAACGTGCCAATGGTGACTGTATCACATTGTGCGGAAGGCAACATGCCCGTCCAGGCATAGGCTGGTTGTTCAATTCCATTCACCAGCCAGCGAATATTGACCGATGTCAGTGTGTCTGCTCCAAAATTTTTCAAAGCTATTTCTATAGGGTGAATTCCTGAAGCAAATGGTGCGTGTGGTCCCACAGCCATAAACACACCAGCATCATTGGCAATCGAAGGATCAAACTCATCTGCGCCGATATCAGGTGGATTTTGTCTGTTGTCTCCATCGATATCCTGTGGCACCAGCGCTTGAAACAATCCGGCTCCATTCAATAATATATTACTAACATGTAAATCCGTGTCAGACATATACTGGGGATTCAATTCCACCGCATTTACATCCTGTCCAGTGGCTGTCTGCCAGTCCGACAGTGTGGCTCTGGCTGACCCGTTCCAATAACCCATATTCAAACCATCTACATAATAATTGTTGTGGTCACTTAGAAAAGTGGTATTGTTATTCGAATAAATACCATAACCTGCACCTTCATTTGAACAATTATTGTTGTATACCTTGAGCGATGGACAACTGGTCAAATACAGTGGTACGCCTACAGAGGGGCCGGTATGTGTGGTCGTGATGTGGAAATTATTATTTAGAATATGATGATAACTTGATCCGATCATGTAAATACCACGGGCAATATTTGTGCCTCCTATAGAAATGAAATTGTTGGCTATCAATCCAGGTCTGGAAACCAGATTGTCACAATCTTCAATATATAAACCATAACCTCCATCGGGCAAGTCAAAGATATTATTAGATACGCTTTCAAAATTTTGACACAGATATAAGACAACACCTAACAGATCATTGTCTGCAGCATTAAAGACATTGTGATCAACCGTAATATTCTTTTCGTAAACAGCATAAACGCCAGTGCTAAATTGTCGATCGAATGTATTTCCTTCAATGATGGTCCCTGCTATTCCTGTAGAGGCACCGGATAGGTAAAAACCATAAGATCCGTGCTGGATGAGATTGCCTGAAAAGACATTCTGTGTATCTAATCCTGTTGGGGAATAAATCACTGTACGACTACTCAATCCGCTTGTCGTCTCGAGTCCGGTAAGGGTATTATTTAAGAATTGGTTGCAATGTGCACCATTGTAATAGTATACCACATGGCGATAAGCTGGGTTGACAGAAGTAATACGTAAATTTTGAAAAGTCACGCCATCTGCTCCATTGAGCACAATGGTATGCGCATCATACCCTAGATTTGTGATGAGTACGTCCTCCCGATTTCCAGACTCGGATTGAAAGATAACCGGTCTGTCACAATCTGAACCAGGGAAATCATTTATTAAAATAGTATCGAGATAGGTACCTGATCGAATATTAAAAGTCACAGCGTCCGAAGCACCTCCTTTGTTCAATTCCGCAACCGCTTCGGTGATCGATTCAAAATCCGGATCAACACCCCCAATGGTATACGTTCCATGCAAGCCCGGGTATAAACCATCGACGTTGAGCGTATCGTTGGAAGCAAGTTCATCTTGCATACCATTTGGTTCACTGACCCAAACTTTAATCTCGTGAAACGTTCGAGCTGCAAAACTGAATTCACCAATATCCAGTGAGTCATAGGTGCCCGCGGAAGGAAGAAGACCTGTCCACATATACGCCGGCTGAGGGACGCTATCGATTTCCCAGTTCACTTCCATAGAAGTCAATGTGTCTGCGCCGTTATTGATAAATTTAATGTATACGGTATTCAATCCTTCAGGAAAAGGTAAATGGGGATATGTTATTCCCAATATGCCTACATCATGTGTAAAAAGATCAAACTCATCACATCCGATATCCGGCACGGTAGCATCCCTGGGCATACCTTCAATATCAACAGGTGTATTGGTACCAGGTGTCGCACTTCCATTCATTTCCGCATTGTCAATCGCATATCCCAGCGGCTCATCATCATCATACAGCGGTTCAACAAGCTGAGAATTAACATCTCTGCCTGTGGCTTGCCAGTCGGCCAGTGTAGCGTAGTTTGTGCCCAGATAGTTGATGAGATTTGTGCCTTCTGTGAAATGTGTATTGTAGTTAGTCGTCAATGGTGTTCCAGACCCATTGAATTGCATGGTCTTACCATTAGCCTGATTATCGAGAACGTTATTGAGAAAATGAACATTTCCTCCATTATGTCTGACGATATTTATACCTGTATTGTTCCCACCGGAAATACGGATCGTATTGTGATAAACATGAACAAAATTACAAGTGTGAATCTGCAATGCTTGTGAATTTGCCCCTTGTCCACCGATGATATAATTGTTAGCTAAACGTGCCGGAAGCAATGAGGTACCATTGGAGACATAGAAAAGAAGGCCAATAATGTTCTTGCCATGCAATAGAATTTCATTTCCAGAAATAGATGTATTCTCAGCACAAGCTTCTGCATAAATGCCATAATAGGTACTTATAGCACTGTTGGTCGTAATGGTGTTATTCTGGATTTGTGGCGCCTTCAATCGATAAAACAACATGCCCATAGCGTAAGCATCCTGGAGGATGTTGTGAGAAACATTTAAACCTGTGGTGCCTGTAAATCCATCCCAATAAACACCAAAGGATCCCTTTGAAAATGTGTTGTACTGTATGGTGATGTTATGATTGTAATTCGTTGAACCTGTACTTACACCATGAATAATAGAATAACTGGACGTGTTATTAGTTGTAGTAACCCCATTAAGAATACAATGATTAATGGTATTACAGGTTGATGCATTTTGAAATCGAATAGCATTAAAGGCGTTAATCACTGTATTGATGGTTAGATTTCTAAATTCAATTCCATCAGCGCCATTGAACAAAATAGTATGTGTGCCCGTACCTAAGTTATCCCAAACTACATCCTCAGCATTTCCAGTGACGGAGGTAAATACAACCTGCACTCCACAAGTAAGAATCGATGAAGCATTGAGTGAAATGGATTCGTGATACGTGCCTGTCTGGATTTCAAATTGAACACTGTCGATGATGCCTCCTAGCGTCATTGCAGAGATTGCACTTCCGATGGTGAGTAGTTCTCCTGTCGATCCTATCACAACTGATCCAGAGACAGCCGGGGAAATAGATGACTGGTTTAAGGTATCATTGATAGGATTAGTATCAGCTATTTGATTTGGCAAAGAAGTCCAGATCGTCATTTGATAACTTGCACTGAGTTCAAAATCCAATTCACCCAGGATAATGGTGTCTTCAGCTAAACTTGGTAATTCACCCACATAGAAGTAATCTGGTTGTGGTGTGCCATTTAACTCCCACGAAATAACAGCTGTGTAGAGCGTATCCTCGCCATAATTACGGATGATTGCTTTCACATCCTGCAATCCACGAGCAAAAGGCATCTCAGGCAATGCTCCAAGGATACCAGCATCATCTGGCTCTGTTCCAATCTCATCTGCACCAATATCTGGTGCTACAGGATCTCTCAGCTGTTCATCGAAGTCCGTTGTAATATTTGCTACCGGAATAGCCTGTCCGTTTAATGACGAAGCAAGAATATGTAAATCTGAGCCTGACACAAATAATGGGTCAATAGAATAGGAGTTAGAATCAAGGCCAGTGCCAGTCTGCCAACTAGCCAGATTGGCATAGGCGGTATTAGCTCTGTAAGCCAGTTGGACGCCTGAAGTATAAAAATTGTTGTAGTCCGAATTGGTAACTGGTGTATAGAACGTCTCTGAATAAGCCCGTCCTGCATTCGCAACGCCTATATTATTTTGGATCGTGATGCTATCGCCTCCGGATACATTTATGGCATGGTGGCTGGAAGCTGAAGTCCCTGAACTGTAGGCAGTGTTATACACAAATTGTAATCGCCTGTTTGTGGACATAGAGAAGGCTGATCCACTCACTACAGAGGACATATTATTGTACACCTTGCATAACCCTGGCAGATCACTAGCGTCATTGATCGAATTTAATACGATTCCTGTTCCTACGCCTGTCTGGTTGACTTTATTAAAGGCCACTGTATTGGCTCCATGACTTGAGGTTAATGAAATACCACTATAGGAAGCTGTTGAGTTAGAGATCAATTGATTATGTACAATAGTATTATCACGAAGATTTTGAACAAGAATGCCTCCGATTCGCTGATTCACAAATTGATTGTGCTCAACCACACATGAATCCTGACGCTCAGCCTCTATCGAACTGCCCTGTAAATAAACACCCCGGGTTCCATTTAGAAAATAGTTATTGCGAATGTTCACATCTCCATCAAAGGAATCAAGCGTATAAAATAAATAACTATTCCCTGAACTGATCGTTGGATTTCTGCCTTGCAGAAAGCAATGCTCGATGTCTATATCACATGCGCCATCTTTGAGATAGAAGATATTGGCGTAGGTGCCGTGGATTGTTTTAAATCCAAGATGTTCAAATCGGATGTGTCTTGCTCCTTCTAACTGTACAATATAATTTGCGGTAGAAGTTGCACTAAATTGAATTGTTACGAGCGAACTATCCTGATTTTCTGATGTAAAGGTGACCGTATTAATAGTGGATGAACCCGGAATAGATTCAATGGAGAACTGTTCGTTATAAATACCATCGCGCAACAAAAAGGTGACAGGACCACAAATGGAAAATGTCTTCATCACATTAATGGCACTCGCTATGTTCGTAAAATCAGGGCTGATGCCGCCTATGATATAGGATCCATTCAAGGGCAGACGGAACACTTCTGTCAATGTATCATTGGCCATGAACATATCATCTTCACCGTTGAGGTCTTCGGCCCAGAAGGTCAGAGTATCTGGCTGATCATCAAACATAACCAGCGATTGGAGCGTAATATGAGCTGTATCTCCTTCTGGAAGAATTTCTCCCGAATAACTGACTGGTGTTTGCGCATCGCCATTTATTGTCCAGTGAATATCCGTTTCAGTAAGTGTATCAGTTCCCAGATTGACCAGCACAACTTCAATATGCTGGAATGTATCGCATGCTGCTATTGGTGATAGGATATCAGTGATGGACGCATCAAGTGATGCTGGATCAAACTCATCTGCTCCTGGATCGGGATTCAATGTGTTCCGGATATCCCCATCAATGTCAAAAACAGTTGACCATGCAGGAGATGCCTGACCATTGAAATTTGCATTGCCCATATGGAGGTTTGATTCAGACAGGAAATAAGGAGGATGGAAAAGGGAATGGGTATCATATCCGTTCAATAGCTGCCATTCTTCAAGATTATCAAGTGTAATCCCTCCAAAAGAATACTTTCCTAATATAGAACCTGTGTAATAAAAGCCATTGTAATCCATCATGGAAAGAGCTGCATTTCCAATATAGAATGCCGGACCTCCTCCAAAGTTTGTAAACAGGTTATTAAAAAGGGAGTCCTGATCCATGTTTAGCAATTCAAGCGCATGATTCTGACTATTGGGTCCACTTACCTTTACGGTGTTGTGAAAAAAATCAGTTTTGAATATCGAATTGGAATAGATGCCCTTTGCAATACTTGAAGCATGATTCACATAAATCATATTATTGTGGACTCCTGGTCTTTCTGCACTTGTCGGATGTATGGTGCCTAGTTCTATGCCTGATTTACCACTGGATAGTGATATGATATTGTTTGCAACATAGAAAGTGTCAGGATCGCCCGACAATTGAATTCCTCTTGCCTGGTTTTTTGTGGAGGAAATTTGATTTTCAATCATTTGCACTCCAGCTGTATTGTAGGTCAGTATACCTGAATTACTGAATTCCTCGATTATGTTGTTACGGATTTGAATTCCGGCTGAAAAAGGGCCATCGCCAGAACCGCGCTGAAGCTGATGTTCACCATCCTGAAGACCGATAATAATTTGATCATCAAATATTTCATGGTGTATGCCAATCGAACCATACCGGATGGTATTGAATTGAAAGATGTTATCTGGATTGATTGCCCGTGAACAAATGCAGGAAAAATCCCGATCTATACTGGAAGTGTTCACTCCATTAATAGCACAATATTGAACCGTATTATCAAAACTGTGGAACGGCAATTCAATGACCCTGCCATAATCTGTGCCGAGTGCATTGATCGTCATTCGCTCCAATGTTAGACCAGCGGTATTGTTCATTCTGACTACATACTTGTCATTTTCATTTGGATCAAATTCGAGTATCACGGAGCTACTGTCTCCGTTTTCGGCTGCAAAAATCACTTGTGAAGATACAGCTCCTGGTATCCAGGGTATGGTGAGCTGTTCGGTGTAAGTGCCTGGTCTTACCAGCATCCAGGTCGTATCACATACCCCTGTTGCTGCCAGAAATGAAATAGCCGCTGCAAAAGAAGTGAAATCAGGACTGGTACCCCCGATCGTAAAAGTATCCCGCACGCCAGTTGCAATCGTTGAACTAATAGTATCATTCACTACATTATCATCCGGCACTCCATTGGGTAGCCGGGTCCATGCAGTGATATCGTACTCCTCACCTGACACAAAAGATGGTGAGCCAATTTCGATACCAGTTGATTGGCCGTTCAAAAGAGGGGAGCCTAAATCAACAAAAAGGCTATCCTGTGGGATATTGTCCCATGTCCAATCCAGCACTACAGAATCAAGAGGTAATGCTCCGTAATTGGTGACAAGGACTTCAATAGCTTGAGAGCCTTCACATGCTGGGGAATTGAAAATATATGATACACCGGCATCATTCTGAGGCAGGGAATAGGAAGGTGTAAACCTCACTACATCACCGCAACATGGTACATTCCAGGTTGTATTGGCATTTCGGCCTGACAGAAAATACGCTTCTGTACCATCAATGTTCTCAATTCCCTGGGTGACATCTGAGCAGGGTGATGAGCCATCTGCCCACGAATCAGTGTGGACCTCTATAATATCGGTTCCTTCATACAGTTTGATTTGTCCTGAGTAGAATGCACCACAATTCTCTTCTATCGATAAGGTGACCACAAATACCCTGGTTGGCGCAGATCCTATAGTTTCATATTGGAAAACAATATAATCATCACCTTGGTAGCAGCAATTAAATGCATACCCATCCATCCACGCCGCAGCTATCAAGTTATCCGGGTTTGATGTAGAGGGGAGAAACTGGCCCTGGCAACAGCCGCTTTCAGGTGTATTGCCAAATAGGATAAATCCATTCTCTGAAATATGACAGGTAGTGTAAGTATTACCGAAGAAATTAAAATCAAATCCAATAGATAGTTCTTTCGTGCTGTTGTCAGCAATTGTGTCGTCAGTTGGTGAGAAAAAGTCAAAACCAAATACCTCGTTAACCTGTGTGACAAAATAGGATTGACTGGCCATCTGAGTGGAATCCAGGAAAAGAATCGTCAATAGACTTACGATCGGGGCTATCCGGAAGCTTCGCATCATTTCAGGTATCTGCATTCAAAATGGGTGTTAAGAAACAGGTTAGATCAGCCAAAGAGTACTTCTCAGGCTGTAGCCAGTGGTTTAGTAAAGGTAGAATTGACAAAAAGGGCCATCAATAATACGTTCGGGTGATTTTGTGGTATCCAGAGAGCGTAAACCCATGGCCAAGGCTTCTGGATTGGTTTTTAATCTACATTTGTTCTATTAGTTGAGCTCGGAGCTCAGCAGATATGCGCTATTTCCGCGCAAAATTGAATTTATCTAACACGATCAGGTGAAAATCAAATTTCTGCTCTTTGGGTTTTTACTGTGCCGGACAATATCCTTGGGCCAACAGGAAACTCATTTTTTTCACACTGAGCACTTCGGTATAGAGGATGGTCTTCATCAGGGGGCCATTTTGGATTTTCAGGTTGATAAGCGTGATTTCCTCTGGGTACATACGCTGGGCAGTCTCCAGATTTTTGATGGTAAAAATTTTATCACCCCTGACCACGATATCCAGGATCCTGCCTTATCAGGAAGATTTAGTTTTGGCTTCCCGGATGATTTATACTTTCTCTCTCATTCCAAGCTCTATGTCTTACCTGCAGATCATCTCCGCCCCACGGAAAGTAAGGTTCTGAATATGCCCCTGTATGATCGAAAAAATCACTCAACCTATTTCCTGTATGAAAACCTGACACATCTTTTCATCTGGCATCCCAATGATACGGTATACCAGATCAATAAGCATGATTTTAAAGTCGATGGAGCATTCAGGATGCCAGTAAAAGGGAATGATATAATAACCATAAGCGAATTGTCGCCCAGGAATTGTCTTCCTGATCAGATTGAATTTATAGGAGAGGATCATTCATTGTATTTATATGATTTGAAGACCGGCCGGCTAGTGAAAAAAGCACAATACCAATTTGTCAGCAGTGCCACGAAGCTTTCAAAAGATACAATAGCTATACTGGAAAAGGATTCTTTACATATACTCACTCCTGATCAGCAACTTCATTTTCCTTTACCCGATAGTATTCATGATTTTTATGGAATATATCTCATGCCAACTGCACCCGGCAGATTACTGGTCGGTCTGAGGCACTCCATTTATGAGTTCAATCTGCATACGATGAAATGGGATAGCCGAATAATGAAGACAGGTGAT
The DNA here is from genome assembly GCA_031402955.1 of Saprospiraceae bacterium. Taxonomy (GTDB): domain Bacteria; phylum Bacteroidota; class Bacteroidia; order Chitinophagales; family Saprospiraceae; genus Opimibacter. The sequence goes on along the minus strand of JANNSS010000213.1, from coordinate 3,726 downwards.
GGGAATCTATACAATTTAATTACCAGGCGAATGAAAAAGGATAGCGGAGGGAATATGTATTTCCTATCCTTTGATAAAGGTTTGGTAAAATTATATCCAAGGAATTCCGGATTTGAATACATCGGGGCAGAAGGAAAAGTAAGCAGCTTCGTAAAATGTATCGAAGGATCTGATGTCAATAATATTGTCCTCATGGGCACCCTGCAAAACGGGTTGTTAATTTTTGACACCTTAGGCAGTCTCAGGCAACAGATCCTTGATTTTCCCGGAGGAGAAACAAATAGGTTTATTTCCAATATAATAAAAGTGTCTGAATCCAGATTTATTATCCTGGCGAAAGATGCATATCAGTTGGATTTGGAGGATGATTCAGTTAAGATCAAACGTGTGGCCAGATTGGAAGATAATTGGACCTCCTATTATGATGCCCCATTTTCCGGATATACAGCAGGTCAGTTTTTTATAAGCTCCTATGATGGATTGCTGGATATAAAAAGTGGTATGGAAACCAAAATCCGTTTCATACCTGATCATGCTTTAAACCGTTCATCGGCTGTTACGAAGTTCAGACAGGGCTATATTTCTTCAGCAGGTGATAGCCTAAAGCTATTTGATGCTTCCATGCAAAAAGTGACCGCGACATTTGCCATTCCACATTTTGCCCTGTCCAGAAGCATTATCTCCCAAGACGAAAACCATGTGCTACTAGGGACAGATGTGGGTTTGTACCTCATTGAAATAGGAAAACAAGCAAAAGTGGTAAAACGCATTTATGACAACATGGTCTATGCAATACTTCCCGGTGACCTTGCCGGTGAGTTCTGGTTCAGCACTGACTATGGCCTCTTTCGCCTCAAACCGGATGGCCAGATTATTAATTATTCCATTGAAAACGGCCTTCAGGATAATGAGTTTAATACGAACTCGAGATATAAAAGCAGTTCAGGGAAACTTTATTTCGGCGGAGTCAAAGGAATCAATTCTTTCTATCCGGGGCGAATAAAGAACGTTACGGATACCATCAGGCCCTTTATAAGCCTATTGTCCATCAACACGAAGGTAGTTTCAAGATATATCGCCACGCAGGCCGACAGGAAATATAACTTTTCACATAAGGAAAATAATATCATCATTGAGTTTCTTGGAAAAGGTACACGTTCGCCTGAGAGATACAATTACCAGTATTTTATTAAAGAACTACATGCGACCTGGGTTGATATTGGCCGGGAGCGCCACATGCAGTTTCACCTGGCGCCTGGCAACTATACGATTTATTATCATGTGGATGATGCATTCGATGCAAATGCAATCCCTACTCACTTTCTCAAAATATGTATACAACCTCCTTTCTATAAACGATGGTGGTTTCTTTGTATGATTGCATTGCTGTTGACAGCATTCGCATTTTATTTACTACAACTTCATAAAAAACGCCAGGAGCTTAAACTTCGCTATGAATTTCAGCTCGGACAGCGGCTGCAGAATGAACGTATGCGTATTTCGCGCGAGTTGCACGACAATATTGGAGCACAGATGGCCACGGTCAAACGAAATATCAATTTTCTCATTAACCAGAGCCATCAATTGACACCAGATCTGGTGACAAAAAAAATGAAGGATCTTGAAAGCATTTCAACCCAAATCAACCAGGAATTGCGTGATACGATCTGGGCAGCGCAAAACGAACATATCACCATGGCAGATTTTATCACCCGGATTAAAAATTACATTTTCCAGGTCTTAGGTCCGGAAAGCCAGGCACGTGTCCTATACGAAGAGCATTGTGAAAAGCAAGTTATACTAGGGCCTTTTCTGGCTCTCAATCTGCATCGTATATGCCAGGAGACCATCAATAATATCATGAAACATGCAGGAGCGACTGAAATAAAGTTGATTTTTGAAGGAGATGAAGATCAATGCAAAGTAACTATATTGGATAACGGGAAAGGGTATAATGAAGTAGATTCAAATCAGGGGTATGGACTTCAGAATATCAGGTACCGAGCTGGTCAGATCGGGGCTATACTCCATTTTAATCGCATAGGCAGCGGCAGCTCACTGGAAGTACTGATCCAGGAACTAAAACTTTCTAATAACACTAAAGAAGGATGACACTGATTCGGATTGGGCTAGTCGATGACAACTTTCATACGAGACAATCTATCAAGGAATTGCTGAGTTACAGTAAAGGCCTTGAGGTTTGCTATCTGGGGGAAAGCGGCAAGGCGTTTCTCGCATACCTGAAAGACTGTAAGGATGATGTACTACCTGATGTGGTGTTGATGGATATTGACATGCCGGAATTAGATGGGATTGATACAGTCGCCATTGCCAAGACCGTCTACCCTTCTATCCGTTTTCTTATGCTTACGGTGTACGATGATGAAGAATTATTATTCCGCGCTATCAAGGCAGGTGCTTCGGGATTCCTGCTCAAAGACGAAAAAATCAATGTCATCGAACAGCACATCATGAATCTCTATAAGGGCATTGATGCACCGATGAGTCCCAGCATTGCGCAAAAGGCATTGATGCTGATCCACCGGTCACCTGGTAGAGGCGGTGAGAAAGACGATCATCTTCAGGTACCGATTGAAGTATCTGCCCGGGAGATTGAGGTCCTGCAATTGCTGGTAGATGGGTATAACTACAAAGACATCGGCGATAAATTATTTATCAGCTATAACACCGTCAAAAAACATGTGGCCAATATTTATGAGAAGCTGCATGTAACTTCCAAGGCGCAGGCGATCAAGGTGAGTCATTATTTTAATTTGTTGAAATAGGATTGTTAATATCATCTGTACCCCTTTTTCAACAGTGTACACCTCTTTCAACAGAAAATCACTTACTCCATTCCGAATATCTATAAAACCCTATCTTTAACTACGTTTTCCAGATAAGCGGTCGTAGCTCATGTATATATTTTCAAACCTAATACACATTAAGGCCAGGTGGCCTCTTCTTTTTTTACTTGGCATTTGCTCTGCCAGCTCGCAGTCTCAGACCAACGTTGTATTGCAGATGAAGCAGCTACTGGAAGGGCAGCCATTCGCCTATGATCAAACGACCCAGGCTGAATTAGGCTTTTATTTTAAAGCCACGCGGCTGCAATATTATATTTCAGAAATCACGCTCATCCATGATGGCGGGCAGATCACTCCTGTGACCGATTATTATCTCCTGGTAGACCCGGCAATAGATTCCGTTTTTGCACTTGGTAATTTCGCGGTGACAGATCTTGAAAAGATCGAATTCTGGATCGGTGTTGATTCAGCCACCAACCATCTGGATCCGGCACTGTACCCTGAAAGTCATCCACTGGCGTTAAAAAATCCATCGATGCATTGGGGTTGGGCAGGCGGTTATCGCTTCATTGCCTTTGAGGGTCTCGCGGGACACACACCTGGTTTTATGACCAACATTTTCCAGATCCACACTATCGCGGACGAAAATTACAGGAAGGTATCTCTCGACATAAATGAAATCGTCAACGGTGACACCATGCTCGTACCTATTGAAGCAGATTATGCGAGGCTACTTCACAAGATCGATGTATCGACCGGTGTCACCTCCCATTCTTCAGTAGGGCGATCCAAACAGATTTCGCTCAATATGCCATCTGTTTTCTCCTCTGCATTGCTAAGTAGCGCGAATGAGCCAATCGCTGATACCCACTTTCTAATAGCTCCAAATCCGGCATCAGATTTTTTTACGGTGTCACTT
>JANNSS010000212.1:0-7138 GCA_031402955.1 Saprospiraceae bacterium | reverse complement strand
GCTGACATCGAAGTGATCGCTGATAAGAATATGTTGCTGGTACCTACGTTTTTTGGTAATGGGGTGACCGCTTATCAGTTGGCAGAAAACAAGTGAAGAGTGAAAAGTGAAGAGTGAAAAGCGGTGTGGATAAAAAAGGCTAAGGCGAAGGCTGAGGCGTAGTAAAGACATGAGCAAGAAAACTGGCGCCCAAGCCAGGAATTGAATTGCCACAACTTTCAAGTCGTGGACGCTCATGGAGAGAAGGCGGAATCTGAGGCGAAGAATAACAAGAGGAAGCCCTGAAGGGGCGTTAGAGTAGGAAGGGGGTTCAGCCCCTGGAGGTTATAGGGAGTGGTATATTTTCTCATGTTGATCCATGGCGATGTCGAGGGAGAAGGTCTCTTTTACGTAAGTATATCCTTTCATGGCCTGCGACTTCCAGGCGTCATTTTTGAGCAAAGAGTTAAGGCCTTCTTCAAAATTATCGGTAGCTGCGTGGAATCCGAAGCGTGATGCAAAATCATCGGGATTGACATAGCTCAGGATCGCCATCTGATAGGCTGCTGCTTCGAGGTATGCGTTAGGCAATCCTTCCAGGATAGCGCAATTCATCAGTATCCATGACCTCTCCATGAGATCGTGGTGTAGCGTGTCTCGAAACTGATCTACAAAACCATGGAAGAATAAGTTATCACGATGATACTGTTGCCTCAATTGAGATTCATATTCAGGAACACGGCTCATGCCTGCAATATGAAAAGCGACCTGCGGAAATTTCTCAGCCATGGAAAGAAATATTTCTGGTCGCTTGCGGGGATCCAGCCTTGACATCATCAACACCTGGGGTGTGGCTGATTTCGTACAGGACTCCGGAACTGTAACAGGTGTTGGGAGAAAGACGGGTTCATTTTTCAGCCCATATATTCTCTTAATCTTAGGAAGCATGTATTGCGCAGGAGCATAGACACCATCCAGATTTCTGACTGTTTGACGGACTACAAAATTAGCCTCGTAGACGTAATTTTTTAAAACCTGCCATTTGCTTTTTGACGGATATAGAAATTCAAGATACCAGTCATGCGCATCTCTGGGGTAACGGACAGTTGCGATATGTCTTGCTCCCGGGACATGTTTCTTCGCGAGATATGTTCCAAACGATGGTTCACAGGAATGATAGATGTCAGCATTGATCTTCTTATAGAGCGCGCCAGTGTGGAGGACATCACCCGGGTTATAACTGAGCACCGTGATGCCATCGAGGTTTTCTTCAGCAGCCTGGTCTCCGCGCCTGGGGACAACTGCAAATACTTCATATCCTCTTTTGACTAGTTCAGCCCCAATGGTTCGTGTTGCTTTTCCAAAGCCTCCATATTTACCAAACGCAAAAATTTCAACGCTGACCAGACATATTCGCTTTGGTGAGGCAATCATTTATGCAAATGTATTGAAGGGTGGTGAGCAGTAGGCAGTAATCAGTAATCAGTAGGCGTTTGGCAGTATACAGTTGGCAATTGGCAATAAGCAGTTGACCGTATGCAGTTGGCAATCCCATAAACTTATAAACGCATAAGCTTATAAGCAGAATATTGCGGACGCTGTCGCTATATTGCTAGTACTAGCTGATCATGTTTTTGAATCTCGGGCGCTTAGGTGTGATATCACCAAGGCGTTTCTTTTTGGCTTCTTCATAATCTTCAAAATTGCCTTCAAAGAATACCACTTCGCCTTCATCTTCAAAGGCGAGGATGTGGGTAGCAAGCCTGTCAATAAACCATCTGTCGTGCGAGATCACCAATACGCAACCTGCAAAATTTTCAAGTGCTTCTTCTAAAGCACGAAGCGTATTAACATCAATATCGTTAGTAGGCTCATCCAGGAGCAATACATTTCCTCCTTCGCGTAGTGTGATCGCCAGTTGAACGCGGTTACGCTCACCACCGGAGAGCACGCCGATTTTCTTTTGCTGATCAGCGCCGGTAAAATTGAACTTACTGATATATGCCCTGACGTTGACTTGTGAACCACCGACAGCAATGATTTCATTTCCACCACCGACAACTTCGTATACGGTTTTGTCAGGATCCAGATCTCTGTGTGACTGATCTACATAACTGATCTGGACTGTTTCACCGATGATGATTTCACCACTATCCGGTTTCTGCTCACCCATGATCATCCTGAACAGGGTAGACTTACCGACACCGTTTGGACCGATGATACCAACGATCGCGTTTTTCGGAACTTTAAAGGTGAAATTGTCGATCAGTAGACGGTCACCAAATCCTTTGGATACATTATTGCATTCGATGATGACATCACCGAGACGTGGGCCAGGTGGTATGAAGAGTTCGAGTTTAGCTTCGCGTTCTTTGATCTCTGCGTTGCGTAACTGATCGTATGCATTGAGACGCGCTTTTCCTTTTGCCTGACGAGCTTTCGGAGCCATGCGGATCCATTCAAGTTCATGGTCAAGGGCTTTTTTGCGTTTGGATTCAACCTTCTCTTCCTGCTCGAGACGTTTTGATTTTTGCTCCAACCATGTAGAGTAGTTGCCCTGCCATGGAATACCTTCTCCGCGATCAAGTTCAAGAATCCAGCCAGCTACATTGTCGAGGAAGTAACGGTCGTGCGTCACCGCAATGACGGTACCGGGGAAATTTTTAAGAAACTGTTCCAGCCACAATACACTCTCTGCATCAAGGTGGTTAGTCGGCTCATCGAGCAGCAGGATATCTGGTTGTGACAGCAACAATCTGCAGAGGGCAACTCTTCTGCGCTCTCCTCCTGACAAGAGACCTATGACGGCGTCTTCGGGCGGGCAACGCAGGGATTCCATGGCTGTCCCGAGTTTGTAATCTAACTCCCATGCATTGTAATGGTCAAGCTTTTCCATGAGTTCGCCCTGACGCTCGATGGCTTTCATCATCTCATCATCGTCCATGGGCTCGGCGAGCTTGAGATTGATATCCTCGTATTCCTTGAGGAGATTTACGATATGCTGGACTGCTTCTTCGACGGTCTGGCGGACGGTTTTAGTTTCATCCAGGACGGGTTCCTGTTCGAGGAAACCGATTTTATAATCGCCGTCAAACCATACTTTGCCATCGTAGTTAGGGTCTTTACCGGCGATGATCTTTAGGAGACTGGACTTACCTGATCCGTTGAGACCGAGTACACCGATTTTAGCTCCGTAAAAGAAGGAGAGCCATATGTTTTTGAGGACTTGTTTGGAAGGAGGGTAGATCTTGCTTACGCCTTCCATGGAGAATATCACCTTTTCGCCGGCCATTTGTTTGGTAATTGTTTAATGTTAAATGTTTAATGATTAGGGGATTAGGAGGTTAGGAGATTAGGAGGTTAAGGTTATTAAACGCCCGTATCCACATCCAAACCCTTTTGGAGGGGCAAAAGTAGGGAAATAAAGGGGAAGGAGGAAGTCGAGGCGGAGCGGAGATCCCGCCAAATGCATGGCATTTGCGGCGGGAGGCGGAACGGTAGAAGGGCGGATTTAATTTCTACCTGGCAGTTTTAAACTGCCTTACGAGGATACTTCATTTTTTCAGAAGAGATTTAGGTATCGATTTGAAGTTACAAACTTCAAATAGCGGGGACGGGAGGAACTTCAAATAGCGGGGCGGGAGGAACTTCAAATAGCGGGGTTGTTTGATATTCTAAATTGAAAAATCAGAATGATGTTTGTTATTCTAAATAAGTTCAAATCAAGGGTATTTCTATCGGCTAAACTTGATCCTGACTACAGGTGGAGCATATTCTGAAAGTGATGCTAACTGCTCATCGATGCGGGCATTCCATTTCGTTTGTTGATGATCATCAATCGAATGGTTGGTTTCATGATCATACCTGACCTGCTCGGCGCGATGCTGGGTGACCAGGTCTGTAAACTGTTTGTTGATTTCGTCTTTAAAGCGGGTTGCGGTATAGCGGGAGCTGCTCACCAGTTTGCGCAGTTTGCGTGCGTAAATTTCAGTGAGTTCAAAATGTTTCTTTTCGTGCTCAAGGGCTTCTTCAGGTTTATTGAGCTTTGGATAGCGGGTCCATGATTCTTCGGGATGGAAGCGGGCGGTCATGGTCACGGTAGCTTCGGCAGGTGAAATCTGCAAGGCGGTGTAGCTGATCGAAGAAACGGTGACGGCTCCGGTATTCTCCCCCATTTCATGGATGTGCCTTTGATTGATCTTGCCTTTGAAGAGGCCCCAGTGAAAAGTGCTGACCGTGGCGTACTCCAACACGACAGGTTGCTGGGCCTGTATGAGCACTGATGAAAAAACAAGACAAAAAAGTGAAATGTATTTCATGCTAGTATAAACAATCTGGGTAGGGGAATATTGTTAAAAAGAGGGGTAAAGTTTCGTTAAACTTTGAGGTAGTGGTTACATGGAAACCATAGGCTTCCTTTCGATGTTTTTTCAATAGGGCGTGATCCTAAGGAGATATTGACCTGGAAGCCACAAGCTTCCTATCAATGCCCTGCAATGGAACATGTGCCGTGATATGGATTTGAAGCAAATGCTTCAAATAGCTATTCAGGTTGAAGCAGATGCTTCAAATGGCTTTCGGATTGGAGATGATGGGAAGGATGGAAGATTTCCAGGTGGTGAACGTGCCGTCGAGGATGTGCTGACGGGCCTGGCGAACGAGAGAGAGATAGAATGACAGATTCTGGAGCGAAGCTATCATGGCACCGAGTGCTTCACCGGAGATGGTGAGATGGCGGAGGTAGGCGAGTGTGTGTTCACGGCTGGTGGCCGCGGAGGATTCCGGATCGATGGGATCAAAACAATGTTTCCATTTTTCATTTCGGATATGGACGATACCTTGTGAGGTGTAGAGCAATCCATGTCTTGCATTTCGCGTGGGTAAGACGCAATCAAACATATCAATGCCGAGGGCAATGCATTCCAACAGGTTTGCAGGGGTACCTACGCCCATAAGATAACGTGGTTTTTCCTTTGGTAAAATTTCGGTTACCACTGCAGTCATGTCATACATGTCCGCATGAGGCTCTCCGACAGATAGTCCACCAATAGCATTGATCGGCATATCACGTGATGCGATATACTCCGCGGATATTTTTCTCAAATGCGGATAGGTACTGCCCTGTATGATCGGTGCCAGTATCTGCTCATAGCCGTACAATCCTACCGTCTCTTTGTGACGCGCGATGCAACGATCCAGCCAGCGATGTGTCATGTGCATCGAACGGGTAGCATATTTTTCATCACAAGGGTAAGGCGTGCATTCATCAAAGGCCATGATGATATCCGCACCGATCTGGCGTTGGATGTCCATGACATTCTCCGGCGTAAACATATGCAAGGACCCATCGATATGCGATCTGAACTTGACCCCTTCTTCCTTGATCTTCCTTGACTTGCTCATCGAATAGACCTGGTATCCTCCACTATCGGTGAGGATTGGAAGGTTCCAGTTATTAAACTTGTGTAGTCCGCCAGCTCCTTGTATCACGTCCATGCCAGGACGGAGATATAAATGATAGGTGTTGCCAAGAATAATCTGTGCCTGTACCTGATCTTTTAATTCCTGTTGATGGACGGCCTTGACGGTGGCGGCGGTACCCACAGGCATGAAGATGGGTGTTTCTATATCGCCATGAGGCAGATGGAGGATGCCGGCGCGGGCGGAGGAGGAAGGGTCGGTATGGAGGAGGTCAAAACTCATGAAGTGAGGTTAGCGGCTTAGGGGGTTAGGAGGTTAGCTGTTATGTGATTTACATGGAAGCCAGAGGCTTCCTTTCAGTGATTTTTCAGTGGGGGTGCATATCGAGAGCATTCCATAAAGGTGTCATGACCGTATCCATAGAATATTTTGTTCTAAGAATATCTGTATTGACTGGCTTGCGGTTCATGCCTGTGCTTTTCCAGTACAGATATTCGTGGAGGATAAAAGACTTTATAGATTCAAGGTCAGATGGCTTGTCTGAAAAAGAAGCGCCGATCTCAAGATCAGAAAGGATGGATTGGAGTTCATGATCATTTTGGCCCACCACGATGCCTAATATAGGAGAGCCGGATTGAAAATATTCGATCATCTTACCTGTTAGTACACCTTGCAACTGATCAGAAGAGACAGTGAGCAATACATTGATGCAGGCATCCTGTTGCAACTGTTTTGCTTCATCTGCTGAAAGGATTCCTCTATCATCCAACAAAGACTCCAGCCTGTATTTTTCTGCAACCTTCTTCCAAAAAATTCCATCCTTCCCTGCATAGATAATCCTGATGTCTCCTGCTTCAATTAGTGCATCCTGTAGTAGTTCCTGTAGTGCCTGAAATAAGGGATCGATGTTTCGCTTGTCGAGAAACATAGAACCTGTGTATGCAATAGTGAACCTTGACGCAGGTAACGATTGGGGTTGCGAAATTTCACCTTCAATACCGTTTCGTAGTGTAATCACATTTTGATTGTAGGCCCTAAGATGAACTGCCAATCCATCAGAGACCGTGGTGAGCAGATCAGCTTTCCGGAAGATCTTGCTGAAAAAGGTTTGGTGATTGCCCGCAAACAAAATATGGTTGTAATGCGGATCAATGATCAGATCTCTGAAATCGGCTATCCAATATACTTCAGGATGCTTTTTCTTCAATAGAAATGCAGCGTAGTGATCTGCAAACGGCCTGTAGGAAGAATAGAGGTGTGTGATCTGCTCGTCACGGATCGCTTTGCTGCCCTTGCGGAGCAGGTTAAAAAAATAGATCAATCCACCTTCACCCGCCACGATATTGAACGGAAAAGAATTGATAAGCTTGATCATCCATTGGGCTACCGCATGCTGCTTCATATTCTCCGGTAGTGCTCCATCTTTTGTGTTCCGGCGCAGTATGTTCCTGTAATCTAACGCCGCTAAGGTTGTAACCTTACCATTCCGTTGTATCGGTTGATCATCGGGTATCTGTGATGCTGTAAAGATGTGGGTGCTTTGAACTTTTTCACTGATCGCCTTTGAGATACGTCCATTTCTCTTTGCTGCAGTACCTGGTACCGGTGGGTAGTAATAGAGGAAAAAGAGGAATTTCAAGTGAGAAGTTAGCAGTTAGCAGTGAGAAGCAAGCAAGGAGAAGTGATTGGTGCAAATGAAATTATATTGTAGGGGTTCAAAATTTTGAACCCCTACAAT
>JANNSS010000211.1:0-30995 GCA_031402955.1 Saprospiraceae bacterium | reverse complement strand
GCGTATCCATTGGAAAACTGTGAAATATCGTCAATATCGAGTGACTGACCATTCGTTACAAATAATGCTCTCTTATCAAAACTGGTCAGCTCTATTGAATACGTATGGTCAGGTTTGTCCAGGAACATGGTGATCTTATAATTTCCTGCATTAGCAATCGAAATGTTTGATCCATCTCTTTCAAGCAACGCGTCATTCCCGTTATCACCATAATTCAAGCCCCAATCATCATTCGCGCGGAATTTGATATCCCCTGGAACCAGGTCAAGCTGAATACTCCATGTATTTGCAGCGGCATCATACGTGAGATTCTGATCTGAATCCCAGCCACCTGGAGTAGAATTACCGATAAGACCCCACTCTGTGCGCAACAGTGTATAGGTCAAGGTATTGAGATCAACATCGATTTTATACATTCCCGGATCAACCGCCTTGATATTGTCACCTCCTGCATCCAGGACGCCATCAGCACCCGTATCACCATAGTTGACATCCCATCCTGGCCCATCTGTAAACTTGAATTCTGTGTTTGCATCAGGGAAGTAGAGGTAACCTTCATATTTACCATCAACATTGGCTGATGCTAGTACAGTGTTCGTCTTGGTAGGATCCCAACCCTGATAGCCTCCAGGTACATATAAAACTGGGTACGTAGTATTGCCAGGATTTGGTGCAACAACTACACTTCCAGAACCAACAGCAGGGAATTTAGCAACGATCGCACTTGTCGTGCGAACACCACCCCAACCACCATCGATACCGAAATCTGCAGGAAGCATTGAGCCGCCCACAGGTGCGTGCACTATAAACGTAGTGCCGCCCCAGGTTTGGGTTTTCAATCCATCAAAGGCAACAGCGAAGATGAACTCAGGTGATGTATTGTTATCTGCCAGGAACATTTCTTCATAGCTATCATCAAGTGTATAACCGGCGTTGATCACCTTTTCACAATACGTCACACAATCAGCATTGCGGGCGGTTCCTGTATATACCTCAGCATTCTGATAGACCTTTGCAAGTAATGTCCAGGCAGCAGCCTGATCTGCACGTCCGTATTCATTTGCTCTTGGAGCCACGAGTGATCCTTCAATTGCTTTAAGCTCACTTTCAACATAGGTGAACAGGTCAGCACGGCTGATCTGCTGTGGAAAGAAGGCACCTACAATATCATTTTCAGTGACGAAAGGAACATTACCAAAATGGTCCATGGCATGCCAGTAACTAAGCGCGCGCAGGAATCTGGCTTCAGCTCTATAATTGGCGATCTCAGTTCTCAAATCACCGGTTACTCCGCGCCCATCAAGTTTAGCATCTGTCGTTTCACGCAGGTATTCATTACACAATGAAATCTGGTAGAAAATACGGCTGTAGAAAGCATTGATGAATACATCATTAGCATCCCAGGTCTGGTAATGAAAATCCTTGATCGTCTGGTCATTCCATCCAATCACAGCTTCATCCGTTGTGAGCTCCTGGTGGTACCATAAGCCTCTGATGTATTGTCCGAATCCTTCATCGATACCGGAGATATCAGGCTGGCCTGATGGCCCTTGCTGACCACTCACCGCTAAGCCTCCATACAACTTGGCCAACACCTGGCGGTAGGCAGCAGGATCATTATACACATTCGCAGATGTAACTATATCATCATCGATTGGCACAGTGTCCAGGTCATTAAAACATGCCGGCAATACGGCAAGCAGTGTGAGGAGGAAGAATAGATTATAAATCGATACTTTTTTCATATCATATTGTGTTTAGGGCAATTAAAATTTAACATTTACGCCAATCAGGAATGTGCGTGAACGTGGATAGACATTATTATCAATACCAATGTTGGCATCATTATTATTTATGTCACGTATAGCAATCTCCGGATCGATACCATCATATCCGGTGACCAAAATCGGATTCTGAACCGTGGCATACAATCTTAAAGATTGTATGGCTGAACCAATGCTACCGAAATCGTACCCTGCTGTAATATGATCAAATCTCAGGAAAGATGCATCTTGCACATAATGATCTGAGAAATACTCATTATTCTGGAAGTCCAATGACTGGGCATCAGCATGTACGTTAAGCAGGTAAGTGTCATTAAATAGATTTCCAACTACACCCTGACCTGCAAGATTATTGTTATACACAAAATTTCCAACGGATGCTCTCGCACCAACTGAGAAATCAAAGTGTCCGGCGTTTAAAGCGGTATAGAATCCGAAAGTGGCATCTGGTCTTGCTTTCTTATAACGGTACATATCATCCGGGGTAACGGAACCATCACCATTCCTATCCACATACAATCCTTCAATTGGTATTCCTGCTGCATCATATACCTGTTCGAACACAAAGAATGAATGGGATGAATAGCCAACGGAATGAATCTGAAGATTATTACCAACACCACCACTGATACCTCCATCGAGTACACCTTGGTAGTTAGGGTCATCTGTAGCTGTTAATTTGGTAATCTTATTTTCGTTAAGTGCGACATTAAAGCCAAGTGTCCATTCATTATTTCCACTACGCCAAGGCACTGTATTAATACCAAGCTCAACCCCTTTGTTTTCCATATCACCAACGTTTGTCGTCAGGAAATTGGTCAGGTTTGTACCCGCAGCCACGGGAATAAAATTAATCAGATCCCTTGTTTCGCGGAGGTAAAAATCGATCGATCCAAATAACCGATTATCCAATACAGAATAATCCATACCTACATTGTAAGTTGTTGTTTCTTCCCATTTGATATTTTCATCATATCCATTCGGGCGAAGGGTGGTGATATACTGATTTCCAAATGGATATTGTGCTGTGGATTGACCATTTTGATATCTAGCCAGATAAGGATAATAATCATTGCTAATACCTTGCTGACCTGTGATACCCCAACTCATTCTGAGTTTAATGCCCAATGGATCGCCAGCACTATTATCTGTTACTTTCCAGGCCACCGCAGCACCCGGGAAAGTACCCCAACGATTGTCTTCAGAAAACCTCGAAGTGCCATCACGACGTAGCGTAAACGTGAGGAGTAAATTTTCCCATAATGTGAAATTAGCTCTTCCAAATAAGGAGAGGAGGTAGTATTCCCTTGTGTCGTAATCAAAATCTGTAAGGGTATCCGGTTCTGCTTCTGCGCTGGTTACGCCAAAGTAGTTTTGATAGTGAAAATGCTGCCATGAATATCCTCCCATCAGATCAAAAGAGAAATCCTTGCTGATTTCTGTAGCGTAGTCAAGATAGAATTCGAGGAGTTCATTTTTATTTTCCTGACTATACGTCTCGTCACGACCGCCATTAGAAAACTCGAAGGCAGCATCAGTTGGAATATACTTCCTTCCTTCACCTTCTGATGCATCATATCCAAGATTGAGATTTAATCTCAGCGCTTCCAGAAAGAATAACCGATAGTCAATTTCTGCACCCAGGATATATCGGTTTACAGTCGAATTATTGTCAGTTTGCTCTAATAAAGCCACCGGATTATCGGGACTTAGTGTATTCGGATCGCCCCCTACGGTTGAAGTAAAATAACCTCCAAAAGGACTATTTGGATCAAGGACACTTTGTGTCGGATCAAAAACTGTGGCAGCGCCAATAGCTCCTTGCTCGGCAAAATGGTTTTTGTCCACCATGTATTTCCCACTCAAATTCATCTGGAGCGCATTGTCCAGTAATCGTGGATTAAGATTGAGTGATGCGGTGAGCCTGTTAAAATTATCAGTACGTATAAGCCCGTCCCTGTCTGTATAGCCTAATGAAACACGATAAGGTATTTCACCGGCAGCACCATTTAAACTCAGGTTATGATCCATATAAAAGGCATCCTGAAAAATTTCATCCTGCCAGTTGGTATTAAAGGTGTCCATAATGGCTATTGCATCTGGTTCATTTTGTGAATTAACCAGATTTCTGAATTCTCCTGAAGATAGATTGTCAGCTCTTCTGGCAATGGTAGAGATTCCAGCACTTCCATTGTAGTCTACTCTCAGTTTAGATCCTACCGTTCCTCTTTTGGTCGTGATGATAATAACACCATTTGAAGCCCTTGAACCATAGATAGCAGTCGCAGAGGCATCTTTAAGTACCGTAAAAGTTTCAATATCATTTGGATTGACAATATTGAGGTTGTTCCGTGATCCGCTGATTTGTTCACTTGCTACCGGAACACCATCAATGATGATCAAAGGATCATTGATAGCTTGTAGTGAAGATCCACCCCGGATCCTGATGACAGCCCCACCACCAGGTTCGCCATTGGTGATGACATTCACTCCCGCTACCTTACCGGAAAGTAATTCCTGAGGAGAGGTAATAGCTCCTTTATTGAAATCTTCACTCTTGACAGTTGCGATTGATCCTGTTACATTCTCCCGTTTTACGGTACCATAACCTGTCACCACGACATCTTCAAGGATAGCACCTTCAGCCATGATGGCATCAAGTCGATTGGCAGTACCAAGATCCTTTACAATAGCATCGTATCCTGTGTAGGAAAACTGTAATTGTGTGGCACCTGCCGGCACCTGCAATGTATACCCGCCATCAAAATCTGAGACGGTACCAACAGTTGTCCCTAATACCAGAATGTTAACTCCGATCATTGGTTCACCTTCCTGATCTGTGACTGTTCCGGTAACGGTCCGCTGTGCTTCTATGAAGCCCATGCCCATGACCCAAAAGACAGCCAGCATTACAAAACGCTGTAGTAGTTTATTCATAAGTCAGTTTAATTAGTATAATTGATAAAGTTTGTCCTTGAATTGAGAGCGGGTGTTCATCATTACCTTAGTTGTTCAGGGACTCTTGGATAAGCAGGGGCTAATTTACACATCATTGGCAATTATCCAACATTAAAATATTTCATTTTACAGGTAAATTTTAGCGATATGAAAGGCTCAGGATGCAAATCACCAACAATAAATAAGCTAATTTGGAATAATTCCAAATTTATGATAGCACCCTTTGTAGCGATATCCCTACATTTTCCGTTCACTGAGGCCAATGCTCAGGATACTAACGATCAGGTGACCATAAATGCTGATGGCATCATGCATTGGCGTGAAAATGACAAGGAACTGACTGGATTTGGTGTCAACTATACCACTCCTTTCGCGCATGCATTTCGATCTGCTAAAAAGCTGGGAATCAACCTTAAAGATGCCATTGATCAGGATGTGTCCCACTTTTCACGCCTCGGTCTCGATCTCTACAGGGTCCATGTCTGGGATTGCGAAATCAGCGATACGCTAGGCAACCTTATTGATAATGAACATCTTGAACTGTTTGACTACCTCCTGCAGCGCCTACAGGAGAAAAATATAAAAGCGATCATTACCCCCATCGCTTATTGGGGCAACGGATGGCCAGACCCGGATGAGCCAACCCCTGGATTTTCATCCAAATATGGCAAGGACGGATGTCTGGTCGATCCGGCGGCTATCAAGGCACAAGAGAATTACCTGGCTCAGTTTATCAATCACGTGAACAGGTATTCAGGCCTCGCCTATAAAAATGACCCCTCCATCATCGCATTTGAAGTTTGCAACGAACCTCATCATCGTGGTGAAGCTATACAAGTAGAGTCCTTCGTCCGTCGCATGAAAGATGCTATCAGGTCTACCGGGTGTACTAAACCGGTTTTCTATAATGTGACCCATGGTATCAATTATGCAGATGACTACTATGCTGCAGGGATTGATGGTGGTACTTTCCAGTGGTATCCGACTGGGTTAGGATTTCAGAAAGAGTTGGGTGGGAATATGTTACCCAATGTTGACAAGTATGAGATTCCTTTTGATGATGTCATGAAAAAAAACGGCTCAGCCCGCATCGTATACGAGTTTGATGCCGCTGATATGGCCTCCACTTACATGTACCCTGCGATGGCCAGAAGTTTCAGAACTGCAGGTATTCAATTGGCTAATCATTTTTCATACGATCCGACATTTCTCGCGCCATTCAATACAGAGTATAATACACACTACATGAATCTGCTCTATGCTCCCCGCAAGGCGTTGAGTCTGATGATCTGTGCAGAGGTTTTCAGGCAGATTCCACTTTATGCGGACTATGGCCACTATCCTGACAATACATCCTTTGGGGCGTTCAGCGTGAGCTATGAAGATGATCTCGCTGAGATGGTCACCAAGGAGAAATTCATTTATACCAACCACACGAAAACCTTGATTACCAACCCCGCACAATTAAACCTGATTGTGGGCTGGGGCAAATCACCATTGGTAGAATATGATGGAACCGGAGCTTATTTTCTCGATAAAGTTGCAGAAGGAGCATGGCGTGTGGAAATCATGCCTGATGCCATAGTGACAGATAATCTGTTTGGGAGAAACAGTCTGGAAAAAACAAGAGCGGTTCTGAGCTATGAACGACATACCATGAAATTTCATCTCCCGGGATTTGAGGATGGTTTTGCCATAGAAAGTGTGGATTGGCGCGATAGCCTGATCTACTTCGAAACAAAAGGCAATGAAGTAGCCTTGAAGCCAGGCGTGTACTTACTGATGAGCCCAGCGTATGAAAGAGATGATTCGATCCTGCTGGAATCAAAAACAAAATTTGACTGGAAAGGCATATCGAACTGGCCTGAAGGCAGTGCCGAGCCAGCGACTGCATTTTCATCCGCGAGAGTTAATCCTTCCGCCAGCTCAGCAGATAAAAGAAAAACTATTTCCCTATTCGAAGCTTCAACAGATGGCCCCTGGCTTAATCGGAAATGGGTGCCAGATTCAGGTGTAAAGAAAAATGAGGCTTCAGGGATTTCCTACCTGTATCTCCTTTTAAAAGGCCTTACGGAAGTTGATGATGAAAATCCGAAGGCAACATTGCTTGCGGATTACGCGATCCGTCATTATTTTGGCGATCTCATTGCTGGGCAGGAAAAAGAAATTGTGAAAAAGAAAACGCTCGTAGTGAATGCTTCCACCTTTGGTCTCAGTACTTTTCCAATCCAGGTGGCGCTGGTCATGAAAGACGGCTCTGCCTTTGGCGGATTAATTGATCTCACAGCTGATGTAACAGAGCACAAACTCAAGCTCGACGAATTAAAAGAAGTCACCCCAGTGATATTACCACGGCCCTATCCTACTTTCCTTCCGTATTATTCATCTGCCGGAAATGCCACTGAATTGGATCTCAGTCAAATTGAGAGTCTGCAGATTTCGATTGGCCCGGGGATTCCGAAGGTAGATTGGGGGAAAACGTATGAATTGTCGATCAGGAGTGTTTTTCTTGAATGACAGGGCAAGGAGCAAGGAGCAAGGAGCAAGGAGCAAGGCAACATTAAATAATGTAGAGACGCGATTAATCGCGTCTCTACATTATTTAATGTTGCCTTGATATTAACTTGTATTACCTCTTACTCTCTCACACCTATCACTCTCTTACAATATTTTGACAACGGAATCAATGTCAATGTGTGAGCATTTGAAATGACCTTTCGGGCATTGCTTATATCCATGCAAACCGCAGGGTCGGCAATCCAGCTTTTCGGTGGTCTCGAAAACAAAAGACACATCTGATAAGGGGCCGAACCCGAAGGCAGGGACGGTGGAACAAAACATAGCCGCTACAGGGGCATTCATAGCAGATGCAAAATGTAATGGTGCGGAATCATTGACAAAATTCATCTGCGCATTTTTCATCAAGGCGGCTGATTCGAGGAAAGTCAGCTTTCCGGCTATGATTTCGACTTTAGCGGATGTTGTGTTCAGCCTGATCTCTTCACACAAGGGAACATCCCCCTTTGCCCCCATCAGGTAAATGGTGAATTGTGCAGGTAATTTATTGATCAGCTCGATCCATTTCGCTGCCGGAACTTGTTTGGTAAACCAGATGGATGCAGGTGCAATGCATACATAAGGTCCATTCGGGGATACTTTTTTGAAATCCATTTCGGATGGATACAGCCTGGGCCTTACAAAAGAAGTATCTGTCAGCTTTTCAATCAGATAGAGATTTCGTTTTACTTCATGCTCATGACCTGTATCCGAAATATGATGTGGGAACGATTCAGAAAACAGGAACGAGAGTGGATTTTTATCAAAACCTATAGTATGCTTTGCACCTGATAGTGCCGTCATCATTCCTGATGCAAAAAAGCGCTGGAGGTTGATGACATAATCATACTTCTCCTTGCGTATCGTATTGATCAGTGAAAACAGGTTTTTGTATTTCCCTTTCTTCTTATCAAAGATGATGACCTGTCTAAGCAAAGGATGACCTGTCAGCAAGCCTTCATTTCCCTTTCGCAATAAAAAATCAATCTCGCTATCCGGATAGAATTGTTTCAACTTTTCAAGGACCGGTGTAGCGAGGACTACGTCTCCGATGAAAGCGGTTTGGATGAGGAGGAATTTCATGTTTTATTGCTAAAGCAAAAAGGCAGAAGGGCAGAAAGGTAATCGCAAATTGAAAAATTATGTAGAGACGCGATTAATCGCGTCTCTACATAATTTTTCAATTTGCGCCTTCCGCTTTCTCTGCTGCAATGGTCGCCTGATTAAGTGCTTCGATTTCCTTATCAATAAAATAAAGGCTTTGGGCACCATCACCGATCAGGTTGATCTTGTCGAGGATCGTGCGCATTAGACTTTCTTCTTCGCGCTGCTCTGTGACATACCATTGCAGAAAGGCGTACGTGGCGTGATCACTTTCTTTGATGGCGAGTTCGACAATATCATTGATGGACTTGGTCACCCTCTTCTCGTGCGCCAACGTATCGGCAAAAATTTCCCTGACATGGCTAAACACTGCTGGAGGCTGAGTGATGGCAGGACTAATAGCGATCGCATCCATTTCAATCAGGTAATGGAAGATTTTCATCATATGGACATGCTCTTCCTGTGACTGACGATACATAAAGGAGGCACACCCATGCATGGATTTGGTTTCAAACCAACCCGCCTGGGAGAGGTACAGGAAAGATGCATATCCTTCCATGGCAATCTGCTCGTTGAGCGCGTTGATCATTTTTTCACTTAACATGATGTATCTGTGTATTTCGGGGTGAAAGATAAGCAGAAAGTGAGGCTTATAAGCTTATTGGCTTATGTGATGAGGTGGCTTCAAGGCTAGGAGGTTATATAAACCTCTTTAGCCTTTCCTCTGCCTCAGCCTCAGCCTCAGCCTTCACTAAAAACCCAAAATCATACCCCCTCATGACTTCAGTCATCCACGAAAAATCCCTGATCAGTTACCTTTACGGCCGTCCAGTAGGGGTATACCAGGAAACTGTAACTCATAATCAGGTACTTAGCAACTTAATAGGGTTGAGATCGTTATTATAAATTCAAAGAAGAAATGTGGAAATCAGTGCGGACCGTATGGGAAATGAGCAGATGAAACAAGTCGAAATCAGGGATATGGCTACGTTGAGGGCCTATCAACGTAAAGATGCGGGTGCTGTTGATGTGCAATGCCAGCCTATGGATGTATACCTGTTTTGCCTCAAACAGGGGCATATGCGGATTCATACATCCTTCATACCTCACCCAATTGAACTCAATACCGGTGAGGCTATATTCCTGGCTTTTCCAAAAGGGGAATGGCAGGCCAAAATGGTATACCGGGCAGAAACTGAATTTTATACGGTGCAGATGGAAGTATCCAGGCTGCATTCGCTGATTAATCCTGCTTTTGATACGCATCATCTTGAAACAGCGCCAAAACTAAATATGCGGGACCTGATGAAACTGATTCCCGTCAACCCTTCCCTGCTTGTTTGTTTTGATCAGATACTGCATCACAAACTGCAGGTTCCTTTCAAATCCATATTCGAACAGGCAAAATTTATGGAGATATTCAGCCTGATCATGGAGACGGCCTTTGGTCAACACATTGATGCCTGCCCGGTCATGATGACCCCTGCTATTGAAAGCAAGATCCATGAAGTACGACGCCATATCATCAGTCATATCGATACCGTACCAGACCCTGACCATCTTGCCCTTGTGTTTGAATTACCAAGAAATACACTCAAAGAAGGCTACCGCTATATTTTTGGTAAAACCATACATCAATATCATGCTGATCACAAGCTTGAATCAGCGATGCAGATGCTTGAGTCAGGTGAATTGCTGGTCAAGGAGATCGCATTTAAAATAGGCTACCAGAATCCGAGCCATTTTATCTCCGCCTTCAAAAAGAGATTTGGCTATACGCCAAAACAATACCTGAGGCAGGCACAGGCATAACCAAATTTCAATCTGCCTGACCTGGGAGCCAGGTTTTAGTTGTCAGTAGCCGGCAGTATTCAGTCGGCAGTTGGCTCTATGCCTTATGCTCTATGCTGCACTATGCTCTCCCGCCGTCCGTACGGAGCGGGATCTCCGCTGAGCTTCGATATGCCCCTATGCTTTTCTTGTAACTCACCCCCCGCCCTCTCTTTATGATGATTGCCAGTACGCCTTTGATTCGAAAAGAAGAGAGGGTGCCTGATTTTCAGTGGAACACATGATAGTGAAGGGAGAAATTGTTCTTGTTCAGCTACATATTTCCTCCCGCATGGAAAATCCGGGGAGGCATGATTTGAAAAGTGAAGAGTGAAAAATGAATCGTGAATTGTGAGACGTGAGAAGCGAGTTAGAGATGCCTGGAAGCTTGAAGCTGGTAGCTGGTGGCTAGAAACTGATAGCTGACAGCTGATAGCTGATAGCTTGTTAGCTTTACAGCCAAATGAAAGGACAAGGACTCACAGATACCATTATTGCGCTTTCTACGGGACAGGGGGTGGCGGCGATTAGTATGCTTAGGCTATCGGGATCAAAGGCGATAGAGCTTACTGAGCGGGTGTTTGTGGGAGCGATCCTGGACAGGGCGGCGTCGCATACGTTGCATTACGGGCGCATTGTTGATGAGGAGAGCCAGCATCTGGATGATGTGGTGGTCGGATTGTACAGGAGTCCAAAGTCGTATACGTCGGAGGATGTGGTGGAGATCAGTTGTCATGGATCGCCGTTTATCGTGCGGGAGATCATGTCATTGCTAATCAGGCAAGGTGCGCGGCCTGCTGATCCGGGAGAGTTTACGATGAGGGCATTTTTGCATGGGCGGATGGATCTGTCGCAGGCGGAAGCGGTGGCGGATCTCATCGAATCGCAAACGAAGGAATCGCATATGATGGCAGTTCAGCAGATGAGAGGTGGGGTTTCTTCGGAGATACAGGTGTTGAGACAGAAGTTGCTGGATTTTGTAAGTCTTATTGAATTGGAATTGGATTTTGGAGAAGAAGACGTGGAGTTTGCGAACCGGGATACGTTGAAAAAATTGATTGAAGAAATCATTACGCTCACCTCGAGATTGAAAGAAACCTTTCATATCGGCAATGCGATCAAAGAGGGAATTCCAACTGTGATTGCAGGTCGGCCGAATGCGGGTAAGTCAACGTTGCTGAATAAGCTGCTGAACGAAGAGCGTGCGATTGTTTCTGCCATACCTGGCACTACGCGTGATACCATTGAAGAAATCCTGGTGATTGATGGCATTCAATTCAGGTTGGTAGACACTGCAGGTATCCGGGAGGCGCATGATGAAATCGAAGTGATGGGCATCAGTCGCACGATGGAAAAAATTGAAATGGCGTCGATCCTGGTGTATGTATTTGATATTGCTTCGCTTTCTCCCAAAGAAGTAGCTGATGATATCTCTGCCATCCAACCCAAGAATGCAAAAGTGATATTGGCGGCAAACAAGATGGATTTGAATCCTTATGCGATTGCTGATGAATGGAAGATTGGTGACTACCCTATCGTCCCGCTCTCTGCTTCGCACAATATGAATATTACATACCTGATTGAAGTGCTTGGTGAGTCGGTGAAGAAAGACATTCCTTCGGATCTGCCGATGATTAGTTCGGCGCGACACTATCATGCATTGGATCGCACGGAGGCGAGGTTGAATGATGTGTTGGGTGGATTAGCGAGTGGGATTACGCATGATTTTCTCGCTCAGGATATACGGCAGGCGCTTTATCATCTGTCGGAGATTACTGGAGAGATATCTACGGAGGATATACTGGGGAATATATTTGGGAGGTTTTGTATTGGAAAGTAAATCCAATTAACGCTGCATGGCAAAAATAAAGCCAAAATTAGTACTTATTTTATTGATAATCTTATGGTAATACATTATATATTATTATAACATACCAAATTTAATATTTAATATTAAATTTGCATGGATGATAAGCAGAAGGATTGAAAATCAATTAGTTGAGGCACTGGTTCGTTCTCCGGCCGTAGTTCTCATAGGCGCACGTCAGGCTGGAAAAACTACACTAGCCCTCCAGATTGCAGAAAATATACCATCCATCTATCTTGATCTGGAAGATCCTTCTGATCAGGCCAAGGTCACCGATATTGGTTCATTCCATGAGGCCAATCGAAATAAACTTATCATACTTGACGAAATTCAACGGACGCCCGAGATCTTTTCACCGATCAGAGGTATCATCGATGCAGAAAGAAGGAAGGGAAATAAAACAGGCATCTTTTTGTTTCTGGGATCTGCCTCCATGGATTTGCTCAGACAATCTTCTCAATCCCTGGCAGGACGAATAGCTTATCAAGAACTTTATCCAATTGATGTTTTGGAGTTTGGACAAGTCACACCAAATGATGTCAATCAATTGTGGTTACGAGGTGGTTTTCCGGAAAGTTTACTCGCCACATCGGACAAGCAAAGTTTTAACTGGAGGAAAGATTTTATCCGATCTTATCTTGAAAGGGATATACCCCAATATGGACTCAAACTTCCAGTTGAAACACTCAGTCGATTTTGGACGATGCTTGCACATCTTCAAGGCACAACATTAAATGTTTCGCAAATCGCAAGAAATCTGGAGGTGACTTCCCCTACTATACACCGATACCTCGACTTCATGGTAGATCTGCTCCTGATCAGACGCCTTCAGCCGTGGACGTCAAATGAGGGTAAACGTTTAGTGAAATCTCCTAAGGTCTTTGTTCGCGATAGTGGAATCGCCCACACACTGGTCAATATTACAGACTTTAATACACTTTTAAGTCACGCCATCACCGGTGGAAGTTGGGAAGGCTTTGTCATTGAAAATATTTGCGGCGTGTTGCCCTATCATGTCAGGCCTTATTATTACAGGTCACAGGCCGGAGCTGAAATAGATCTCATTCTTGAATTTTCACCGACTGAAAAATGGGCGATTGAAATAAAGCGTTCCTCTGTGCCATCCATTGGCAAGGGGTTTTACATTGCTGCAGAGGATATCAAGGCGACACGCCGCTATGTTGTTTATGCAGGACAGGATACATTTTCAATTGGGAAAGGGGTGGTGGCTATACCGCTGGGTGAACTCATGAAAGCGGTGATAAAGGAGGGAGTGCCAAATGAATAGCGAATAAAAAATACCCAGATGAAGTACTATTTCTTATTGCGTTTTGAGCTTCAGCCCAGGGATGCAACTAGTTTATTTGTGCCACGCTACCTACAACTCCAAAATCCTCTTCGTCTCACTCACAATCCTCCCAAAATGCTCCTGATGCTTACCAGATAGTAATTCTTCATCAAACGCCCTGGCTATTTTTTCCACTATTGTTTTATATTCTGGACTATCGTTTTCGTAAAGGCCACGGCTGAAGCTAATCTGTTGTTCATCTTCTTTGAACACAATATCCAATTTCGAGGCACCACTTCCAAGTTCAATAGTACGTCCTGAGTATTCAGCTGTTGTATCACTTAGGATATTTGATGCATCCCACCCCATCTGCTGTAATACAAAATCTTTAAATACAGGCAACATGCCAGCCTTCACAGGGTACAAATAATAATAATTATCAGTTTCCTTGTAGCTACCGGTCCAGTAAGGCAGTTTATCCCATTTTTTTAAGGATAGCGTATCCCCATTCGTATTCCATTCAAAATACGTATTGAACCAATCAAGGTTGATGTCCTCAAAATTTTTCATACGGGTATCTGTATCGTCATAGAGCACGCTGTAGCCTTTATCCTCTTCAAAATCATAGACGATAAGCGCATGCTCTGAATCAGGCAAATTGGCTTGTTCCGTATTCCATGATTGAAATGCGGCATTGAAGACAATCTTTTTACGATCAGGCGAAAAAGCAATTGCACCGTCAGGCTGCGGATACGAATAATTATCAACAGCATTATTATCCTTGTTAAATAGCATTAGTTTGCCGGATTGTATATCGAGCACCTGATGCCCACTCACCAGGAGGTACCGTCCACCTTTCAGGGTATCCAATTGATCCATACCAAGTGTATCACTTTTGGAGAATACTTCCATGAAAGGCCCGGGTTGTCCTGCCTCACTATCCAGGAATTGAACAGATGCGAATTCTCTGCTTTGTTCGAGGACAGGCTCCACAATGGGTTGCCCATCTTTTATATAGATCAAATAAAGACTTTGACTTCCGGCCAACAGCGTCGGTACAGGTGCATCAGGGAGCGCATACACCCTCCACAAAAATGCCAGTCCTGTATTTGTTTGTAAAGCGGAAGGGAATACCACGGGCTTGCCCTCAAACCAGATGGAATAACTAATATTGGTCTGTCTAGACATGCCATAGTTAATGTTATAGGTTTTACCCGTGATCGCATCTGCCCGAATGACAAATGGGCCATACGCCATCTCTTTCTGAATGGAGGTCGTGTCTGCTCCCATGCCTTTGCGGAGTATGTAGAACAGGATTACGCCTGCCACAACAAGAGCCAAAACCCATATTAGAATTTTCATTAGCTTAAATTTTTTAATGATGCTAAAGTACGATTGAATAATGAATGTCGAATATCGAATATCGAATAAAAAGAAATGAAGTCAAAGTTAGATGTAGAAGTAATGAATAGCGAATTTTTTATTAATAAGTAATCTGCAACTCATCACGTGTCCGGTTCCGATGAAGCGATAGCGGGCAAAATGAGTCAAAACATATCAGCCGGATGATAGCTAACATCATGATTGAAAAATATTCTCGTAAATTGCCTTCAATCACGGCTATGAAAAATCTAATTCAAATTATCCTTGGGTTGATGCTGCTGGTGACAGCCGAAAAAGGCTTAAGTCAAAAAGATTTTCTTCACCTCACCTATAAACCTACATCCTGTGTCGTGATTGATTCAACCTTTGCTTTCGAAGAATATGATATGGATGAGGTCCTTTCATCCGTAGCCGGATTCGATTCATTAGACGTCTATATTACCCCAAAATATTTTGCAAAAATAGCCTACAATACAAATATGCTGATACATACCGTGTACAACCGGAAAACAAGAATTATACGGAGACATCTCACATACTCTGGTAAGGAATATTTTTCGGAAGATTCTGTGATGTTCTATTTACACAATGATAAAAAGCTTCGGAAAACAGCTGAGAACTTAAAAGATTCTTTATGGATCAGGGAATATAGCCAGATCCAAAAAACCATTCATGGAAAAAAATGTCATTTAATCACCCATCCGGTTTATTCCTTTTTTTCTGATCGCAGTGATTCTGTTTGGGTGGCCGACTTTAAGAATATCCCTGAGTTGATTCAACCGGGTTTTGGGTTTATAATCTCTGGCGTACCCTTTCAATATGAAGTCAACGATGGCCTTTGGAGTGTTCGGGTTGAATCTGAAATAAAACCTGAAACAGATTTACCCGATTATATATTCACCATCGATCCGGGGCTGTCGGAAATCCAACAGCATCAAACTCAAGACAAAATTCCGGATTACATGACTTATCTTCGGATGAATAGAAATTAGCATTCTTACTGCATGCCTTTTGATCAGAACGTAAGGAGAAGTGGATTTACCGGTCATTTCATCCTAATGCAAAAAACTCAGCTCAGCCAACTCTTTCCCAATATTCTGTATGCCACCAATGATTCGCTGACTCTGGGCCTGAGAAGGCTTCTTCTTCCCTGACACATATTGGGACAGCAAGGTTGGATTCATCCCGATTTTTTCAGCCAGATGGCGGGCATTGATTACTCTATAATATTGAAAGAACTGCTGGAGATCGATTTCAATAATGATATTGTCCTTTTCGATGAAATAACCGTGATCCTCATAAAACATATTCAATGCCTCAAGCATATTTTTTTGAAGCGCCGAAATTGTTTTGCCGGTAGTACCCACAGGCACATTATCATCGGATGCATATGCGGAAAAGCCCGTATTGGTCTTTTCTACAATCATCTTCACTTTCTTTTTCAATTTTTTCATTTTTGCCCCTATAGCATTATTCAATTATTTCAATCCGGCTTTCTTCAAAAGTTTATTTTCTAATCCCTTTCCAACCTCATGGCTTCCATGAAAAGGCACTATTAAAGGACCTTCCTTAGTTGGATGAATCATGGTTAGATGTGACCCGGTCTGTCTGACTATAAACCAACCATCTCTCTGAAGAATGTGGAGCAACTGTGAAGATTTCAACTTCCATCCTTTTTGATTTCCTTTCCTGCCCCATAGGAATTGAATGATTTAGAATCCCACAAAAGTAAATAAAAATATACCTTATCGCAAGCAGCCAGGTAAATTTTTATTGACTTTCCCTCCCAACTCATTGGAACGAGGTCAGTTATCCAAAGTGCCACAATAGCACGTTGTGGTCAACTCTCAGAAAATCAATAGCTTATTTCCCAGCCTTTTAAATTTAATTATCTGGAAGAAAAGTCAGCACTTAGGAGTTGAAGCAAATCACCAACTTGAAAAACCTTAACCATTCTCCCAACGTTCAGTTTATAAACCACTAAATCGATTCAATGAACACACGTCACTTCGTCATCTTCATGGTCTCCCTCGCCGCAATAATCTCCTGCGGCCCAAAGATCAATCACCTGGAAAACAAGGGTGGTGACAACAACTCAGGGACAGCTTCTGTGGAAACTGAAGCCGCCAATACCACTTATCCACCGGCTTTCGCTGGGCAAACACGCATTGCAGGGACTCAAACAAAGACCCCTTATCAGGTCGAAGTGCTGAACAATAGCCTCAGCAAACCCTGGGGCATCGCCCAACTCCCCGATGGTCGATTTCTCATCACAGAAAAGAAAGGTTCCATGCGTATCGCCTCAGCCACCGGCACAGTCGGTGATCCTATCACAGGCATACCCGAAGTCAACAGCGCCGGCCAAGGTGGACTCCTTGGCCTCTGCATCGATCCGGCGTTTGATCAGAACCGAATGGTGTATTGGGTATTCTCTGAGCAGATGTCTGAGGGAAATTTAACCTCAGTGGCTAAAGGCAAATTAGCGGCAGATGAAAAAATGATTGAGAACGCCACCGTCATCTATCGTGCAACACCTGCGCACCCAAGCAACCTGCACTATGGCGGTCGCATCCTGTATTCCAAAGAAGGCCATCTCTACATCTCGACCGGTGAACGATCAGATCGGGAAACAAGGCCGCTGGCCCAGGATCTTAATGCAGGTCTAGGCAAAATCATACGGATCACCACAGACGGCAAGCCAGTAGACGGAAATCCATTTATTGGCAAAACAAATGCACGTCCTGAGATCTATAGTTACGGGCATCGTAATGTACAAGGCATTGCCTTACATCCGGAGACTGGAGACCTTTGGGAAAATGAATTCGGTCCGCGCGGTGGTGACGAAGTGAACCTCATTATCCCCGGCAAGAACTATGGTTGGCCAGACATTACTTACGGCATCGAATATTCCGGAGGAAAAGTTGGTGATGCCCTCCAGCAAAAACAAGGGATGGAGCAACCCGTCTATTATTGGGATCCGGTCATCTCTCCGAGTGGTATGACTTTCTACAGTTCCGATGTCATCCCTGAATGGAAGAATAATCTTTTTATCGGAAGTCTTAGTGGTACGCATATCTGTCGCCTGATGATTGAAAACAACAAAGTGACGGGAGAAGAGCGGTTACTGGTTGAGGAGGAACAACGCTTCCGTGATATAACGGAGGGAAAGGATGGGGCTTTGTACGCGGTGACGGATGAGGGGAGGTTGTATAGGATAGCGAAGAAATAGGGGGAGGCGTAGGCGAAGACAAATTTTCACCTCCTCACAAAATTCTGCAGCACACCGATCAGCTTTTCAGGTGATGGCTGATATCCTGTATAGCCAATCGGTTTGACTTTGAACCTACCGTTTTCGGCTTCATGCGATACGCTGAGTATCCAAAAGGTCGGATACGTGGATACCTTCAGCGATCTGGCCATGGCAGTATTCTGTTCCTGACTGCCTGCCGGGAGTTGTTCGAGTGTGGAGAAATCAACTTTGAATAAGACGACTTTTTTTTCTGCCCACTCTTTAAACATGGGTGTAGAAAAAACATCCGCCTCAAGCTGCTTGCACTGACCACAAGTGTCGTTCGAGGTAAAATAAACCAGAATAGGCTTCTGATCTTTTACGGACTGGGCCTGTGCGTCATTCATATTGACCAGCCATTGCTGTGGCGATGTCATAGTCGCGGATGAATGCTTACTATCGGCAGGTTGATTGTGGCAAGCCTGGAGAGTGAATATCCCCAGGAGGACAAAATATATGCAGTGGAATTGTGGCAATACCTTCATGCTTTTCATAGATCAAACAAAGTCATTGCTCCGGATAGGATGGGCCGGGACTTGTGGGTGCAAAATACAGAGGAAATCAGACCCTATCGCTTCTAAATTATTTCGCACCGAGTACACGGAGTGCACGGAGAAACTAAATGAACTTTATCAGAAAAAAAATCTGTCTCCAGACAGACTCTATGCTCTATGCTGAACTCACCCCCTCCCCTCTCTCTGGAATGATTTCGTTTATGCGCATGACCTTCCAGGAAAGAGGGGTGATTGATTTCCAGTGCAACACATGATTGCGAAAGGCGAGAGGTAACTTTTACAACCTACAATTCAATTCCCTCTTCCTTGCTCCTTGCTCCTTGCTCCTTGCTTTACTCACCCCTACACCCACAACCACCCAAACGTCCCTCCGGTCACCAAGGCATAAACCAGTGCATCAAACAAAGCTTTCCAGGTAGCGCCCCAACTCTTACCACCCCAGATCGCATCCTGAAACAAAGCCAGTCCAAAACCCATAAAGGCCACACATCCTGCCACCCTGTGCACTGTGAGATAATCAGCACCGGGATTGACAGTATGACTTGCAACATAGGCTACAAAAATGTTGATGAGCAATAAGAAAGAAAACCATTGCATCAGGCTCGAACCCATACCAACACCTGGTTTGCGAACGCTCATGATCAGGGCGGGCCCTTTAGCCATTTTGGCCTGGAACTCTGGTGAGTTGAAATCCTTCATACTGTCGGGTTTTGGCACGGCATAATGTCCCGGGGGAATATTCAGATCCCGAAGTTTATCCATGACCTGATCTTCATTAGGTACTTTCTTGAAATCCGAAGCATGATACCCCAGTACCATGTGGATGACGGAGCTGACAATAAAAACGAATACAGCCGAAAGGAGAATCGGCAGCCACAGTGTGGTGAGAAATTCCATAGCAGGATTTGGTTTTGATGTGATTAAAAATAATGAAAGAAAACGAAATTTCCATTGCCGCTCAATGGATCCCCCGTATCCGCACCGTATGGGAAGCCACGTGGACTTCCCGCAGAAAATAGCCCAGCCCAACTACCAGGCTCAGGGTAGCCAGGATAAAGAGCACACCGATGAGCCATTTTAAACTCATAAAGAACATAGCCTCGAGGAAGAGGGTGACGATGACGAGGCAAACCAATAAAGCGGCTATCGTAAACATAGTGATGGCTCTGCTGGTGATATGCCTTCTCCTTTCGAGCATAAGCAACTCACTATGAATCTCAGCCTGCTCATACGTCGCTATAACTTCCGGTTTTTCTGTCAGTGCCCTGCCGCGATCGATGATGCGCGACAACCGGCCGGACATGACATTGAGCATGCCGGCTATGCCGGTCAAGAGAAACACAGGGCCCAGCGCAAGTTGTATGGCACTGGAGATTTCATTGATGACATCCGTTTCATACGCTTCCATGAAGAGTTTGATGTTGTAGAAACTGTGGGATCAATAGAATCATTTCTACACCTGCTTCAGATCGATCACCGGTTTAAAACCGATATCATCTTACTGGACATTGGCTTGCCAGGTGTCAGTGGACTGGATGGCATACCGATGATCCTGGAAAAAATGCCGGAGGTGGATATCATCATGCTGACGTCCTACGAAGAAGAAGATGTCATCTTGCGGGCGCTGTGCTCAGGCGCATGCTCCTATCTCTCCAAAAAAGCGAGCCTGGAAGAAATCGTGGATGCCATCCGCATCGTCGTCAAAGGAGGTTCTTACATGTCTCCATCCATTGCCCGTGAGATCGTGACACACCTGATGGGCGGTCGCGTGAGCAAAGCCACTATACTGACAGACCGCCAGAAAGAAATCCTGGAAAAACTGGTTGAAGGAAAAAGTTATGGCGCCATCGCTCAATCCCTTTTTATTTCGATCGAGACTGTTCGCACGCATGTCAAGTCGATGTACAAGGTATTGCATGTCAATAACAAGGCGGAGGCGATTACGAAGTATCTGAAGGGGGAGATCAAATAATATTGCGGTTACCTCGCTCCGGAAGAGATCGGTAAAAAAAAAAGGCAATAAGAACTCTCCTCTTCTTATTGCCTTCTGCAATCAATATCGAAATAGGTTATTCCGACTTCACAACTTTTAATGTCTGTATTACTTTCTGATCAGCCGTCAGGACAACCATGTAGATACCTGGGTGAGCATCATTAGCATCCCAATTAATTTCATACTGGCCTGCTTCCTTGTGGCTGTCTTCTAACGTCCGCACCAATTGGCCGTTCATATCATACACGGTGACCTTAATATCACTTTCAGTGCCTACATGATATTGAATGGTCGTTGCGGCTACGAACGGATTAGGATAACCATTGGCCTTTCTGCCAGCATCATTACCTGTATTGACATTGTGCTGAACCGTCTTAGCGGTCATGAAGGCAACAGGCGTATTTACACCCAAATTTGCATCAGCCAGACCATTCGCAGATGCAGCTACACTAACACCACTGCATTTGCCTGTACCAGACCATGGCAATTGTACATAAGGGAATGTAGCACGGAATGTGGTATCGTTGACCTCAACACCCGTTGTGTAACCGAGTACATCCTGCAGATCCTGCGTTACCGGATTCGTACCTCCCGCCGTATAATCATCATACCACAAGCCGATAGCTGCGAGTACAACCCCACCCACTGCCTGTAATTCGATACGAGTCACATCATCTTCCAATCTTCTTCCGTTAGGAAAACCATCCATGTTTGGAATAAACTGAATAGCGGTATTTGCATAAGCAGGATCTGTCAAGCCTAATACAGCCGCCCAGACAAGGCCCAATGAATTAAAGGACGGACTATTTCTATCAGTTGGTGGCACAGCCATATTCAATCGAAGCATATCTCCACCGTTTGGAAGGAAATTGTTGATGAAAGGCTTTCCAGCCGCCAATGGATTTCCGTTTTTACCTGTGGCTAATTGATACGGACGCACATTTGGAACACCTGTGTGGAATATCGGCCAGAGATCTACTGAACGTGGCTTTCCTGCTCCTGGCAATAACAATGTTCCAAAAACAGCATCGTCAAGTGCTGTACCGGCAACTGCTGAAGATCCCTTTAGCGAAAAGAGTCCGTTAGCACCATTGGTAAAATCGAAAGCCTGTAATGATGCTTTCTGAATGCGCAGTGGTGCAAATGAAGGTACCGCACCACCAAATAAATCGTCATCCATGTATAGCGCCAATTCTGGATTGTAGAAATACTCGTTATGCGCTGGTACTTCATTATAGGGTGTTGTGAAATTCCAAATATCCTTCTGACCGATTGGAATCACTGCTTCGTTTGTCAGTGGCATTCCTATCCTTGATATTTGTACCCAATCTCCCTGCTGTTCTACCAATGGTCTGGCAGGAAATGCCTTCTGATTAACACCATTCAATACCGTTATTTTTCTACGGCTGGCTGAAGCCCATACCCCGATCACAAAATCTGGATCAAGAATATTGACAGCCTGACTAACATTTTTCCCATCCTTTTGCAAAGTGGAGATAGGAATCTGGATGGCAATAGCACTTGCATTATAACAACCTAAACCATCGCGTGCTGGTCCAGATTGACGTCGGGCATCTCCTAAGTCAAAAATTCCTCCCAAATCAACAAAAAATGGATCATCCACAGGACCCGCAAATATGGTTTCTCCTGTTGATGCAGTTTCAAATGAACTGGTAAAGATGCTTTCATAAGAAGGAGCACCTAATCCTGCTCCACCACTAATGGAACGTGGACCAACATTGTATGGAGGCACAACACCACCCGTCAGAATGGTTGTAAAATTTCTTCCGCCATTCATACTTCTTTCTACTTTATAGGTAGTCTTTTGATTTTGCATCCCCAACCGGATGTTGAAAAATGTGGTTGGATCTTCGTTGACCTTCGTAAACGTAAATCGATAGACGATATCATCCCCATTTTTAAGAGGTACTAAGCCAGTGGTGATAGACGTGTTGACATTGTTGTCAATATGGATCTCATATCGGACTTCTTGTCCAAACGTATAGTAATTGGGACCTCCATTCGGCAATTGCATCGGAATGTAATTGGCAATAATGGTGATCATATTCGGGTTGTCAGGACTTCTGAAAGCATAGAGGTCCGTGTTGTCTGCTAACGGATCATAGGCGATCATCGGGGCTTCCCGGTGACTCGATCCGTACAATTGGAAAAACGTTGTCATCATCATCATGACAGCAGTCAATCTCAGTAACTGGGGAATAGAATTTTTTCTCATGTCAATAAATGGTTTAAGTGAATTAAGTAAATAAATGCAGGTAAAGGATTATGATGTACAGCATCATAAAACTGAAACAATTAGAGAAAATGCGATGAGAGGATCTTCTGGAGATTGAAAATGCCCTTTATCAAAGAATTATACGTGCTAAAGTCCCATTTGGTTTTTGAAAAAGATGAAAATTTAAACTTTTCTTAAGATTATTTTTGCCATTTATCCTATGTTGTAAAAATGTTATATAATCATAGAAAATAGGGCAAAAGAATACTTAAACGAAAGAATCTATATTTTATAAAAATCCTTGTCATTCACCCAACCCTCCCATAACCAATCACCCTCTATAGGAGAAAACGAAATATGAAATCGATACTCTTTACACTGCTTTTTGTGGATTGTTGTCTCAGGACTTTCACGCTTCATGCGCAAGTACCCTTACCCTACTATTCCGGCTTCGATAATACTGCTGAACGAAATGGCTGGACGATTTACAGGTTAGGCGAAGCAGCGATTGGCAACTGGAGTATCACAAACACCAATAGTTATTCAGCCCCATCATGTATCAGCCATGATTATTCGCCGTCGAGCGGAGCTAATGTAGTTGACGATTGGTATGTGTCACCGGGATTTTTGCTGCCTTCTGGTGGGACGTTAGATTCTGTTCGGTATGCATTCTCCGGTTTTAGCGTACCGACCACGGGTGATACGATAGGCGTATATCTAATATTGGCCAACCAGGATCCGGCTGCAGCATCGGACATCATCGAGTTGGCTGAATTTCGTGATGCTGACTATCAGGCGGATAATGTGTATAGGTTGCTTACAGGTATTAGTTTACCTGCCACAAATGAGATGGCTTTCATCGGGCTTAGATATCGAAATGCAGAAGCGAGTTCAAGATGGCTGCATGTTCGATTTGATAATATAGCTGTGCGCGAATCCACCACTTCCATTCATGTGCCGGATAGTGGAAAAGCAAATGTTATCTATCCAAATCCAACAAATGATGAGGTAACTATTTTACACAAGGAAACAGGAGGGAAGGTTTTCTTTTACGATCAAAGAGGATTTCTATTGTGCCAATATGCTTTACACAATCATCAAGCATCCACCACGCTCTCACTGAGGCAATGGCCGCAAGGCATGTACAGGTTAGTCATCCAACAACAGCTTCAAACGGAAAGCGTGACACTTTCCAAAATGTAAGCTAAGCCTGCTGCTTTGTGCTATAGATGAATAAACTTATCAACGGTGGCGATAAACTCGCCGGGAGTAGGTGTATAACCTGTCTTCCCTAACTTATTAAGTTGATACTTATTGGTGGTCGCATCCTTGGTCATGTTGATCAACCAGATGGTCGGATAGCCGGTGATGCCAAGGGCTTGCTGCATCGCTGCGTTTTGCTCCTTGTTTTTCTGTGGTATCTGCTTGCCTCTTGGAAAATCCAATTCGAGGAGCACTACATTTTTATTAGCCCATTCTTTGAATTCAGGCTTTGTAAATACATCCGCATCCAGTCGTTTGCACCAGCCGCACCAGTCGCTGCCGGTGAAGTTGGCCAGGATAGGTTTCTTCTCTTTGACAGATATAGCATAAGCTTCATCCAAATCCACCAGCCAACCTTCCTTCGCCGAAGCGTAGGCTACTGGCTTTGGTTTTTCTGCGGCCGTAGTCGTCGTGGTCGTCGTAGTTGGGGCTTGTGAGCAGGATTGCATCGCGCTGATGCTGAGTATTAAGAACAGAAAATGCTTGATCATACGAAGTATTACTTTTGAAAAGAAAACGTAAGTTGCTGCAAAACTACGCCTTTCTTTATATGTATTGTTACCATTAACAGGACTTTAAGGATTTGGCACACGCGCCAAAATCAATTCCCTGGTAGAAACTGAAGGGAATGCTTTTCTCAAGCTATTCAATCGCAAGCTACCTATAGACTCGGTTGTCAGGTAGGCATGTGAATGTATTTGCTTGATTTTCAGCTTAATTGGATTCAGGATGAAGTTTTTAACGAAGGTTTGCTACTTCACTACATCAAATGCACCCGTATAAACATCCCTTCCTGATGTCAGCCTGATGAAATACTTACCCGGAATAAAATTACTTGTGGCGATTTGTACCTGGGGTCCTTGACTCGTTGGTAACGAACGCATTAGCCTACCTTGAGGATCAAAAATTTCGATATCGGCTGCAGTTACTCCGGAAGGAAGCGTAATATTCACTTCAGAAGTTGCAGGATTTGGGTATACCGAAAGCGCACTCAATGGCTGAACCGGATTGATTGCTGAAGTAAAATCAGCATCAAACCTGGTACCGCTGTTGTAGATCTCCTTAGTGCCTGAATCCATGAGCCAGGCAATGACATATGTTTCATCCGCGTTCCAGGCACTGTTAACGTCATAATTATAGTTCCTGGTCACTTGTCCGGTGCTTAGATCCACATCTTCTCCACTCACGTTGGTCAAAAAGCGACGGAATACATTGTGATGAACCGTCTCCCCATTAGGTGCATTATACAATATCTGTTTTTCCACAATGACCGCAAACAGACGACCTGTACTCAATGAGCCGCCGACCACATCCTGTAGATCAATTGTGACGGTTCGGCTAGTGCCTGAAGTTTCTTCTACATCAATATACAACCATGATGTGCCGCCTGTGAGATTGTCCAACACCGTGGTGTTCACTCCGGAAGAAGATTTGAAATCGATACCATTTAAAGCCACGGTTGGTGTTCCGAATATGTTTCCTGTATAGTGCTGAACCCTTGCGGAGTTCTGCGGAATATTGGCCTGATAGAAAATACAGTTGCTGTATGGTGAACCGGGATAAAAACCGATTAGATGATATTGTCCATCATAATTGGCCAGGCGGTTAAACAGCCCGGGATTTTGAGAGGCACATATGGGACAAGGTGTGTTGGTAAATAATTCCAGTGTGGCATACCGGATGGGAAGATCCTGCCCGGAAACAGTTGCCGGCTTGAATAAAATCAAAATTCCCAACCCGACAATGATCAATATGCGTTTAAAATACTTCATGACTATACTTGGTTTATGGTTTAAGATCATAGGTCAAGTATAACGGAATTTATAGAAAGATGTTTTGGATTTTAACATGATGTGACCCGATCCAAAACTTATACCAACCCCATATTGTCTTATCCTGGCATATACCATGATACATATCATACAGACTTCAATGAACACAACTAAAACGAAAGCCTTCGGAACAGCGGCACCCGATGCAGCATTACAATTGATGGATATCCAACGCAGGGACCTGACACCGGACGATGTTGAAATAGAAATCCTCTTCTGTGGTGTATGCCACTCCGACCTGCATACCGCCAGAAATGACTGGGGTGGAACCATTTACCCGGCAGTCCCCGGACATGAAATAGTAGGCCGGATCACTAAGACAGGAAGTGCCGTTACTAAATTTAAAGAAGGTGACTTTGCGGCAGTCGGTTGTCTGGTAGATTCATGCAGGACATGTAAGAACTGCGCGAATGACCTGGAGCAATACTGCACCACAGGATTTACAGGCACGTACAATGGCAATGACAAGTATCTGGGAGGCAAGACATTCGGAGGATATGCTGAAAGAATAGTGGTTGATCAACATTTTGTACTGCGCGTCCCCGCCAATCTTGATCTCGCCGCGACGGCGCCCTTGCTATGTGCAGGCATTACCACCTGGTCACCTTTGAGGCATTGGAAAGTTGGTAAGGATAGTAATGTTGCCATCGTTGGATTAGGCGGTTTAGGCCATATGGCTATTAAACTTGCAAAAGGGCTTGGAGCCAAAGTCACCTTGTTTTCCAGATCACCGGAAAAGGAGCAGGATGCCCTGGATCTGGGAGCCGACAAAGTGGTCATTTCTACGGATCCTATACAGATGAAGAAGGTGTCAGGGGAGTTTGACCTGATCATTGACACAGTCCCTTATGATCATGATCTGAATATTTACATACCGACACTATCGGCCAGCGGAACATTAGTATTGGTTGGCTATCTCGGAAAACTTGGTACGGCCTTAAATACGTCACCAATGGTGATTAAAAGAAAAGCCATTTCCGGATCATTGATCGGAGGCATCGCTGAAACGCAAGAGATGCTTGACTTCTGTGGTGAACACAACATCACCTCTGACATTGAAATCATCCGTATGCAGGACATCAATCAGGCTTATGAGCGATTGCTGAAGAGTGATGTTCGGTATCGGTTTGTGATTGATATGGGGTCTTTGAAAAATGGGTGAGGGTGATAACAGGCCAATAATAAAAAAAGGAGAGACGCGTTGGAATAAAAAAAGGAGAGACGCGATGGAATAAAAAAAGGTAGAGACGCGATGAATCGCGTCTCTACCTTTTTATGGACCCAATGGTCTATTTTAGTTTTTCAATTCAGGATTGAAAACCTATTACGTTAATCAATCACCGTCACCTTCTCTGTCAGTATACCTGAAGTTGTGAAAACTCTGAGTACATACATAGCCGGTGCCAGTGATGACACATCAAGCTGATCTGAAAATACAGATGAACCCGTTGACTGATATTCACGGTTGTCAACTACCTTGCCGGACATATCCATCATCACGATTCTTGTGACTGTTGATTCAACAGTCTGCGAATAGCGAATTTGTAAAATGTCCCTTGTCGGATTTGGTGACACCTGCAGTGTCGCAGCCCCTGTGTTGTCTTTAAACGGATTATCTGATTTCTCAACAACATCAAATACCTCTCCTTCGATGACAGGTTCATCAGAATCATCAGGCGAAACAATATTGTTAGACTGGTAATCGAATACACAGATATTAAAGGTACCTGTCGTCCCTGCATATCCCCACACGCGAACCCATATAGTTTCATTTGGACTGCCTGTCACTGAAATGACTGGCATCGTCGAACCATTTCCGGTTGAGTTATCATCTTCACAGGAGATATATTCCAAGTCAGCGCAACCGCCACCCCTGTATACTTCCATCACAGCATCAGACAAACTACCTGCTGTAGTGCGGATGGTCACCACTGGATTGCTGACATCCGGCATGGTAAAGCTGAACCAGACATCCTTGTGGTTATTTTCCGGACACCATCCCATCGGCGGTGGTGAACTCTCCGTCGCATCAACATTTGAAGATGCAGAGTTGACACAACTACTGTTTACGGTAAGTACGGTTGCACTATCACATTCATTACTACCAGGTCCTGTGCCACCGGTTGTCTTGAACGTCAATGGAACTGTCCATGCGCTGTAATTACCGCCTCCGCAATTAGCGCGGACCCGCCATTGATAGGTTGTACCTGGAATGAATCCACCTACTGTAATCGTGGTGTCTGCTACAGGACTACCTGGTGCAGTGTACCATGATCCGTTAGGAACCCGTATCTCCACAGAATAGGTTTGCGCACCCGGTACGTTTGACCAGTTAAATGTAGCAGAAGTCTCCGTGACATTCGTTGTCGATGTATAAGTTGGAGCATAGCATGAATACCCCAAAGTGGTGAATGTTGCAGGGTTTGACCACTCACTATAAGATCCTGCATAACAGTTTGACCTTACACGCCATTGGTAGGTAGCTCCAGGTGTCAAGCCGGTGACCGTGTACCATGTTTCTGTCCATGGACCACCGGTGATATCTATCCAGGTGTTACTACCCGAGAGTTTAATCTGAAGATCATAACTCAATGCTCCGTTCACGGGAGACCAATCGAGATTGGCCGAAGTCTCTGTGATATAGGTTGTGTAAAGCCAGTAAGGTGCATTACATGAAGATACTCCACTCGTGGTAAACGTAACGGCCAGCGACCAGTAACTATGACTACCATCTTCACAATCTGTCCTCACACGCCACTGGTAGGTGGTACCCGGATATAATCCATTAAGGGTGATAGACGTGTAGGTTGTTGGACTACCCGGAACATCCATCCAGGTCCCGTTTGGTTGCCGGAACTGAACTGTATAACTCCATGCTCCCCATACCGATGACCAGTTAAGCGTCGCCGAAGTCTGTGTGATACCGGTGGTAGATAGCCAATTTGGTATGTGGCATGAGTATCCCAATGAAGTAAAACTTGCAGGCCATGACCATGAGCTATAGGACCAGTTTGAGCAGTTGCTTCGTACGCGCCACTCATAGGCTGTGCCAGGTTGCAGATTTCCAACATTAACCCAGTTGTTATACCAGGGACCTCCATTCAGATCGTACCAGGTGCCACCGGCGAGACGCCATTGGATTGAATAACTATATGCTCCGGGTACAGCGTCCCATCCAAAAGATGCGGAAGTCTGTGTGATGTTAGAAGTATATAACCAGCTTGGAGCTTCACAGGAATAGTAGCAAACGGTAGTGAAAGAGACAGGTTGTGTCCAGTAACTGTATTGGCCCCAACCGCAATTTGCCCGCACTCGCCATTGATAGGTAGTGCATGGATTCAAACCAGTCATCGTGATCCAGGTCCCGTATGTTGGGCTACCAGGTACATCATACCAGTAGCCATTCGGTAAGCGGGTTTGAACTGTGTAGCTCTGTGCCCCCCAGACTTCATCCCAACTGAAAGTAGCTGAGGATTGAGTAACATTCGATGTTACAGGCCACGTAGGTGTATGGCAGGAATAGCCTAAAGTGGAGAAAGTTTCAATATAAGACCATTGGCTGTATTGCCAGTTTGAGCAATTCGTTCTGACTCGCCACTCATAGTTGGTCCCGGGTTGCAGGCCATTGACGTTAGTCCATGTTCCGGAGAAAGGTCCTCCAGGAAGTATATACCAATTACCATAAGCGGTTCTGAACTCGATCGTATAGTTGTAAGCACCATAGACGCCTTCCCAATTGAGGGTAGCTGAAGTCTGGGTAATGTTAGAGGTGTATAGCCAATATGGATGGTCACAGGAGTACCCTCCAAGGGTGGTAAATGTGACCGGATTTGTCCAATAACTATACTGGTAATAGCCGCAATTGGCTCTGACACGCCATTGGTAGGTTGTATTAGGATTCAGGTTATAGGCTGTAGCCCAAGTGTTGTAGTAAGGATTGCCCGGCAAATCATACCAGTTTCCATTGATGAGACGTATTTGCACTGAATAGCTCTGCGCGCCCCAGGATTCATCCCAGCTAAAGTGGGCAGAGTTTTGTGTAATATTTGAGGTGACTGGCCAGGTAGGTGTGCTGCAGGAATAACCAAGTGTAGTAAAACTTGCAGGATAAGACCAGGAGCTATACATCCAGTTGGCGCAATTGCTTCTGACGCGCCACTCATAGGTGGTACCAGGTTGCAGGCCGGTGATCGTATGCCAGGTCGCATACCATGGGCCACCGGGAACGTCCCACCATGAGCCACCTGCAAGACGATATTGGAGCGAATAACTTTGAGCTCCACTTACAGGATCCCAATCAAATGTTGCAGAGGTCTGGGTGATATTGTTGGTATACAACCATCCGGGTGTATCACAATAGCCCCATCCTGTAGTCGTAAAGGTGACCGGATAGGTCCAGTAGCTGTATTCTCCGTTGTAGCAATTGGCCCTGACACGCCACTCGTAGGTGGTGTTGGGCAAGAACCAATCTACCGTAGCGGAAGTATTGTTAAATGGGCTACCGGGAACGGTATACCAGGTCCCATTTGGAACACGGGTCTGCACAGCATAGCTAAGAGCACCGGAGACACCTTCCCAATTGAAGGTGGCAGAGGAGTTGGTAATATTGGATGTAGTTGGCCAGGTGGGCGTACTGCATGCAAGCGTAACGGATAATCCCGATTCGGAGGATACATTTTCAGTGATAGCTGCGCTTTCTAAGCGAGCATTTCCGGCAATCGAAAGACTGCTGAGAAATAAGCCAAAAAGGGCTATAAAAAAAGGACTAAAGCGTTGGAGGTTTTTCATAAAATGAATTTAGGAGGTTTAATAGATTACATTCAATCAGGGCGTAAAGCGCTCATTTAAAGGTGATTAGCTAGACATGCACCAGAACTTTCTCTAGTTTCCGCAATGTCACCTTTA
The DNA here is from genome assembly GCA_031402955.1 of Saprospiraceae bacterium. Taxonomy (GTDB): domain Bacteria; phylum Bacteroidota; class Bacteroidia; order Chitinophagales; family Saprospiraceae; genus Opimibacter. The sequence continues at coordinate 192 of JANNSS010000211.1, read as the reverse complement.
CGTTAGAAAGCGAAGTGTAATTTACCCATTTTTCCTAAGAGCATCTATTTTTTTTATATACTTTTTCTCATCATACGTTCTCAAAAGCCCTTAGTATAGTTCCTGATTTCTTCACCAGAAATGCTATCTTATGGAATTGAAAACTACGGCCAGAAAAGGAGGGGAAAATACGGCCATAAAAAGGGGAAAAAG
>JANNSS010000210.1:0-2970 GCA_031402955.1 Saprospiraceae bacterium | reverse complement strand
GGACAGGTCGCGACCTGTCCGTACCTTTTTATTTCATATTTCCAATGTCAAAGCCACCCAACATTATGGCATTTATATGTTGTCTATTAGCTTAATTTCAGGACGATCTAAATATTCAGCTTATGAAAATCAGTTTTTTGGTATTGCTCATTTTGGTGGGATCAATCGTGAGTTGTGAGGATACAGGACCCATCAATAATGTTTCGAAGTGCATAGATTCCAAAATAGAGATGAACCCTCCAGATTGCGGAGAATTGTATGGGACTTCTGTTGATGAATATTGGTTTCAAAATGAATTGGTATATGTTTTCGACTATTCACTTTGTTGTTGTGATTTCCAAAGTCCCTTACTCAGCTCCTCATGTGACACATTGGGTTATCTGGGAGGGTTAGTGGGAAATTCTATCATCAATGGGGAGGGTTTTGAAAATGCTGAGTTTCTTCGCACTGTCTGGCCATGAGTTCAGTCGGCAGTTGGCAGTCGGCAAAGGACAGTCTTCAAGTTATACACTGTTCGTTTCGACTCCGCTCAACGACCGGAATTTGTGCCCATGACACAGCCTGAAAAGTTATTACCCATTTGAAAGACATTTCACTCGTCGTCTCGGCTGCGCTCGACGTCTTCACTGTTTCCCGGGATCACTTTTTAATACGTTGAGCGGAGTCGAAACGTCATGGAGCAGGGTCTTATTCCAGTGTAAAATGAAAAAAAATCTGTGCTCCGCGTAAAAATCCCGGTCGTCGAGCGGAGCCGAGACGACAATACAGCTTTCAGTTGGCAGTTTTCAGTTGGCAGGAGGCTTCTCCGTGTACTCTGTGATCTCCGTGCGAAATAATATAGGAAATGAAATTGGATTCTCTGTGACATTTTGCACCATGACAACAAATTTCTCTCTATGGGGTTTTGTATTCATAAGAAACACAGACCAAACAAGGCTACTTATCGTTAAGATGGTATCTTTGACTTAAGAGAACCCTATTTCTTAATGCACCTATACATATCAACACATGAAACAATCACCATTCAAATTCCAGGGAAATACCTCAAAACAGGTAAAGAAGGCAAATCCTGGTGGAGAACATGAAGAAGGTAAAGGCAAATTAGCCCCACTGCCTAAAGACCTGAAGAAAGCACAGCCTAAAGCCAAACTGAATACTACTATCCGGACGGGGAGACCTGTGAATGCACAAAGGCCGCAAGGGAAAGGTTAAGTGAAAAACGAAAAATGAAAAGTGAAAAATATGGTTTCATTTTTCACTTTTCACTCTTCATTTTTCACTTATTTACCGGCCTTTAAACTGGCTCATCATGCGCTGCATATTATCCCCTTTACTCAGCGTATGCATCATCTTGCGCATCTGATCAAATTGTTTGATAAACATATTGACCTCGTGGATATCGCGTCCGCAGCCTTTGGCAATGCGGGTCTTGCGGGTCATGGTGAGTAGTTCCGGACTCTCGCGCTCGGTCGGGGTCATGGACTGAATGATCGACTCTATCTTGACAAAAGCTTTGTCATCAATCTCGATATCCTTCATGGCCTTTCCGACACCGGGGATCATACTCATGAGTGATTTGAGGTCACCCATCTTCTTGATCTGGGCCATCTGGCCGAGAAAGTCATTGAAGTCAAACGTATTTTTCTTGATCTTCTTCTCGATGCGTTTGGCTTCTTTCTCATCAAACTGCTCCTGTGCCTTTTCTACGAAAGAAACGATGTCCCCCATGCCAAGGATCCGCTGCGCCATCCGGTCAGGATAGAACATATCGATGGTCTCCATCTTCTCACCAGTACTAACAAATTTGATAGGCTTGCCAACCGTATATTTTACTGACAGCGCCGCTCCACCCCTGGTATCACCATCGAGTTTGGTCAGCACTACCCCATCATAGTTGATGACATCATTAAACGCCAGTGCTGTATTGACTGCATCCTGACCTGTCATGGCATCCACCACAAACAGAGTTTCATTCGGTTGTACGGCCTCCTTAATCTGACGGATTTCTGTCATCATCATCTCATCAATGGCAAGACGACCTGCGGTATCGATGATCACAACATCAAATCCATGGATTTTAGCATGTTCGATGGCTTTAAGTGCTATGGATACAGGATCCTTTGATTCCGGCTCTTTATAGACCGGGACTTTGATGGATTCTCCGAGTACGGTCAACTGATCCATAGCGGCCGGACGATAGACGTCGCAAGCTACAAGAAGAGGCTTGTTCTTCCTTTTCGTCTTGAGGAAATTGGCCAGTTTGGCGGAGAAGGTGGTTTTACCACTACCCTGAAGACCCGCAATGAGGATTACTCCAGGATTTCCTTTGATATTGATCCCCGCTGCCTGACCACCCATCAGATCAATCATCTCATCCTGGACGATCTTGATCATCAATTCGCCTGGCTTGACAGAAGAAAGTACGTTCTTGGTCCCGAGTGCTTTTTCCTTGATCTTATCGGTAAACTCCTTGGCTATCTTGTAGTTAACGTCAGCTGCAACCAGACTCCGGCGAATCTCCTTAATGGCTTCGGCAATATTGAGCTCAGTGAGCTTGGTATCCCCTCTTAAGGTCTTAAACGCATTGTCGAGGCTGTCGGTAAGGCTTTGAAACATGATGTTTTCAGATTCTGATTTTAACTAAAAAGGAATGTAAATATACGGATTTTGGTTAGCCTTCGGCTGAGCAAAATCCGTAGTGAAGGCGGAGGCTGAGGCGAAGGCGGAGGGAGCAATGGAGCAAGGGAAGGCTAAGGCGGAGGTAAAGGCGAAGATCCAGGAGAAATGCCGTTGAAGGAGCGGTGCGGTGAGCGAAGTCGAACTGTTTGTTCCTGCAACCACCTGTATATCTATCGAGATCCCTAAGGAGAATCTAATTTGGAATTCTCTTGGTCGCAGGAGCAAATAGTTCGGCTACGCTCACCACGGCGCTCCTGCAACGGCTAACTTAATGAAGATTTACCCAGGCCT